>NZ_JABUMU010000030.1:0-144137 GCF_013336625.1 Myxococcus sp. CA033
GGACGAGGACGATGGTGTCGGGCTGGGTCTGGGTCTTCTGGACGGTGGCGCTCATGGCGTACTCCCTCTTGGGTTCACCGCGTCTGCCGCGGTGTGCGTTGCTGACAAGAGGAACAGTAGAGACCTGCGCGTCCGTGAAAAATGGGGCGCTGGGCAGAGGACTGTTTCCACGCGGGAAACAATCCTCCCCAGGGGAGACCCGCTACTTCGAGGCCGCGCCGAGCTTCTCCAGCATCATCACGGCGTTGTTGTTCTTGGGGTCCAACTCCAGCGACTTCTTGTAGCGGAAGATGGCCTCGTCCTTCCGCCCGGCCTCGGCGTAGCCCTCACCCAGGCTGTCGTGGGCGTTGGAGTCCTCGGGGTAGAGCTCGACGTTGGCCTCGAACATCTTCACGGCGTCGGGGACCTTGCCCGAGCGCAGGAGCGAGTAGGCGATGTCGTTGAGGACGGCGGGGGACAGCTGCTTGTCCTCGGGTGTGGCGGCGCTCTTGCGGGCCTTGAACCAGGTGATGGCGGCATCGGCGCCCTTCAATCGCGTCAGCAGGTCCACCGTGGTGAAGGGACTGTCGGGAGCGAGCGTGTAGCCCTTCCAGCCGTACTCGGCCATGACGCTCGCGATGATGGGCTCGAAGAGGCGCGAGCCCGCATCCGAGTTGGTCATGATGGCCACGCCGCTGCCCGACTCGAAGGCCATGAGGAAGCAGCGGTAGCCCTCGTTCGAGCCGCCATGGCCGAACCAGTCCTGGTCCGAAGGACGCTCGAAGCCGATGCCGAACCTCTCCGATTGGCGGGTGAGCATCTGCTTCGCCATCGCCTGGGACACCACGCGGCGGGACTGCCCCTTCGTCGCCTTGGACATCTCCAGCGCGACGCGGGCGAGGTCCGACGGCGTCGTCCACAATCCGGCGGGGGCCATCTCCGGGTAGACATGCCAGCGGCCCTCGACGCTCTTGCCCCCGGAGTACGTGCCGCTGGCCGCCATGGGCGCCAGGTGCTTGGGCAGCGGCTGCTCGTAGGTGCTGTGCTTCATGCCGAGCGGCGCGAGCACGGTCTCCTTCATGATTTGGGGGAAGGGCTTCTTGAGCTGATCCACCAGCATCTGCTGGACGATGGTGGTGCCTCCGCCGCTGTAGCGCGTCAGCGTGCCGGGCACGGTGTCCACGCGCACGGCGGACGTGTTCGCGGGCTTCTCACCATCGAGCACCTGCTGGGTCGTGGGCACGGGCCCGGTGACCGAGTAGCCGGGGAAGCCGCTCACCGTCGTCCCCGCGCTGTGCGAGAGCAGCCGGCGCAGCGTCACCTTCTGCTCCTTGGTGAACTCGTTGTCGGGCAGCTTCCAGGAGATGAGCGTGTCGTTGATGTCCGCGTCGAGCGACCACTTGCGCTTCTCCGCGTGGTGCATCGCGGCGAGCGCCGCCACGGGCTTGCTGATGGACGCGGCCTGGAAGAGCGTGTCGACGGTGACGGCGTCGGTGCCGCCCACCTGCTTCACTCCGTACCCCTTGGCCCAGATGAGCGAGCCCTGGTCGAACACGGCGATGCTCACGCCAGGGATGCCATACAGCTCCATCCACTGAGGCAGCGAGAGCTGACGTGGCGCCTCGCCGGGGAGGGTTACCGCGGGCAGGCCCTGCTCCACGCGAGCGATGCGGGCGGCCTCGGTGGGCCGGGCCAGCCACTGCGTCGCGGGCTTGCGGGTGTCCGCGGCGGTGAGGAGGCCCAGGGCCGTGAGGCCCGAGAGGGCCACGGTGAGGAGGCGGGACGAAGGTCTTGGGTTCATGGAAGGGGTTCCTGGAGGGACTCGCGTGAAATGCCGCGTCACACGAACCCTACGCGGTTCCCCCGGGTCGCTTGCGCTCGTCTGCTCATGAGGCGTGTCACGACCCCGTGGAAACCCCCGAGCGGACACCCACCAATGTCCTGCGGCAACCCCTGGAGGTGTCGAGCGGGGAACAGACGCGCTGGGTTCAGCGTGCGCTGGGAAACCCCGAAATCACCGAATCGAAAATGAGGAGACGGGCTTCGACTTTCCGGGAGGAAGTGACGCATGGGGGGCACGGCAGCGATTCGAGGTGGCTCACCGACGACGTCGTCGACGGGGACCGCCGAGGCGGATGCGGCCCGGCGTGCGGAAGAGGCTCGGCGTCGCGCGGAGGCGGCGAGGAAGGCGGCGGAGGCCGCGCGTCGTGCCGCCGAGGAGTCGCGTCGTGCCGCGGAGGCCGCTCGTCGCGCGCAGGAGAAGGCGCGCGCGGAGGCGGCGAAGGCGAAGTCCCAGGCCGAGGCGCCGGGGCAGACTCCGACAGAGGCGAAGGACTCCAGGAAGGAGGCCGTGGAGGCGCAGCGGGCGGAGAAGCTCGCCGCGCAGCGGACGGCTCGGGCCGAGGAGTCGCAGCGGGCCGCGGAGGAGCATGCCGCGCGCTCCGCCCAGCGTGCGCAGGGCGCGATGCGTGAGGCGAACACGCAGGCGGGTGTCCAGGGCCTGCCGCCTCCGTATGACGCGCAGCGCCTCTCGGGCGCCACGTCCAATCCGGTGCGGAGCAGTGTGTCGAGCTTCGAGGACGCCTCGCGCAACGTGCTGCGCGACAAGCTGCTGGGCCATGTGCCTGCGCCCCCGGGGAGCTCGGAGGCGTCGTCGCTGCTCACGGAGGACGCGAAGGACGGCAAGGTCAACTGCCTGGATACGGCGGCGGACTGGGTGGACAAGGCGTCGCCGGAGTTGCTCGCGCGCTCGGAGATGGTCTTCCTGAAGGACCAGCGGCCGGGGACGGAGGGCCAGACGGGGCACGTGGTGGTGCGCCAGGGCGAGCAGGTGTTGGACCCGACGACGAACAAGTCGTACGAGTCGTTGGACGCGTACAAGAAGGCGCAGCCGCAATACACGGAGGCGGGGACGGTGTCGGCGACGGATGCGAAGCGCATCTTCGACACGCCGCCCGGTTCACCCGCGCGCGCCGCGGAGCTGGACAAGGCGAAGCTGTCTCCCGAACTCCAGTCGATGATGGTCGCGGACGTGAGCACGCCGGAGAAGGAGGCGTGGGACCGCTACGACGCGCACGTGAAGAAGGGCCTGGACTTGAGGGACGTCCCAGGGGGCCTGCGCCAGGAGCTTCGCGCCGAACACACCGCGACGACGCAGCGGCTGAAGGACGAGGCGAACAAGGAGTCTGTCGACCGACTGCGACAGGAGCTGGGCGCCACGCCGGAGGGCCAGAAGGCGCTCGCGGACCTGGATGCGCGCGGTGTCCAGGTGAACGTGGTGGACGACGCGTCCTATCCGGAGCTACCCGGCGAGAAGACGGACGGCTACGCGTTGCCGGGCAATGGGGACATCACGTTGCGCCGCTCGGCGGCCACGTCGGACGTGTTGCTGCGCGAGGCCCAGAACTCGGCGCGGACGCAGGAGCTGAAGCTGCCGACGACGGAGGCGGACGGGAAGCGGCTGTCCGCGGCGGTGACGGAGCGCATCAACGCGAACCCAAGACAGCCGGTGGAGTTCGAGGCCGATGGCCTCCACGTGGTGGCGATGAAGAACGCCACGCCATCCGTTGTCGAGCATGGGGGCAGCATCGTCGACAACGTGTTGGGGAGCTGGGCGAGGCCGGAGGCGGCGAAGCCCTTCTCCAAGCTGGCGCAGGAGGAGGGGCGCCAGCCAGGCAGCGACACCATCATCAACACCAGCTTCTATGGCGTCCCTTCCTCCGGGAGCAGTCCGGTGGGCAAGGTGATTGAGAACGGGAAGGTGCTTGGGGGTGAGTCGTCACCGGACCGGTTCTATGCGGCGTGGACGTCGAGTGGCCTGAAGTTCGGGCAGGGAGATCCGCCGGCGGATTCGAAGGTGGCGTTTGGCGGGGCGGTGCCGCTCATCATCAACAACACGCCGTATGGGGACGGGAATCAGTACAAGCCCGGGACGTCCTCGTCGGCGCCGCTCACGGGAGACCCGGGGGCTTATGCGTCCGACCTGACGCAGCGGAACAACGAGGGCTTCAAGGACCAGAACGAGCGGGGTGCGAACAGTGGAAAGGTCGTCGTCGGTTACGACCGGGACACGGGCACCACGTATGTCGTCGCGCAGGACGACGGGTCGAAGCCGGGCAAGACGCTCGCGGAGATTCGCGACTCGCTGGTGAAGCTGGGGGTGGATGACGCGGTGTCGTTCGACGGCTCGGACTCGGCCACGCTGGTTCGGGATGACCAGGTAAAGGTGGACCCTGGTGGCGTGAAGGACAGGACCATCCCCTACGGGCTCAAGCTGAGCCTGCCGTGACGTGGGGGACGGGGGCCCGGATGTGTGTCGGGCCCCGGAAAAGTAATTCCCGATGTAACCGTGTGGGCGCTTCTGGCGAAGAAGGGGTGTCTGTCCCTCATCGCACTTGGAAGGAAGTGACCCGTGAATTCGCTGACCAAGGTGGATGGCCGTTCGACGATGCGCCAGCAGGGCCCGAAGGCGGATGACGCGCAGCGCGCGGATGATGCACGCAAGAAGGCGGAGGCGGAGGTTCGGGCGGCGAAGGCGGCGAAGGAGGCGGAGAAGAACGCGCGCAAGCAGGCCGAGGCCGCGGAGAAGGCGCTCGACGAGGCTTCGAAGACGCGGGTGGAGGCGGAGATGAAGGCGAATGCTCCGGGGCAGACGCCGAAGCAGCAGGAGGCCTCGGCGAAGGCGCTCGCGGAGGCGCAGGCGGACGAGCAGACCGCCCTGGTGAAGTTGGCCAACGCGCAGAAGAAGCTCGAGTCCGCTTCCGCGAAGGCGTCCGAGTCCACGCGTCGCGCGGATGAGGCGAAGAAGAAGGCGAACGACGCGGCGGAGCGGGCGGGGCAGCCTCGGCCATTTGGCAAGGAGCAGCCCAAGGCCAACGAGAAGTCGCAGTCGACCTTCGAGGACGGGCAGCGCCAGCCGGACATGGAGAAGATGATGGGCCGGACGCAGTCCGCGAACAGCATGGAGCCGGCATTCTCCTCGGACATGCCGATGATGAAGCCCTCGGAGATGATGCAGTCGATGAGCGTCTGAGCGCGGCTCCGCTCACTTCGGCGTGGCGTGGTCCAGGACTTCCTTCCAGGCATCGAGCGCCCCGGAGTCTTGAGAGGCGCGGGGCGCCGATTCCGCGCCGCCCAAACGAGGTGCGAGGTGTTGGCCCTGACAATGTCAGATGTTGGCCATCTGAGCGAAGAAGCGTCAGCCCAGGCCAAGGCGGAAGCCGGGAACCCATCACCTCATCGAGTGGGCAGTTCTCGGAACGTGAGGCCCGTCAGCTCCAACTCGTGGACCGCCTCCACGAAGCGCTCGGTGCCGATGACCATGGTCGCGAAGTTGCCGACGCGGAACAGGTCGATGTCGGTCGGAAGCGAGGCTGCGTCGAGGATGGGGCCTTGGGGCCGAGAGAGGGCGAATCGGCCGCAGGTCTGACAGGGAGGCGGGACGTCGGCGGGGATGCAGTCTGGATGGAGTCGACCGTGGGGCTCCACCTGAAGCTCCAGCAGCTCGGGTGGATTCGTCTTCCGCCAACGCAGCTCCGTCTGGCAGCCCTTCAGCCCGCGTGGATGTTGGGCCTGGAGTCGTTCCAGTGCGTCACGGTGGATGAGCAACACGTCGATGAGCCACGCGAAGTCAGGCAGGTTGCCGGAGGCGGTGCCTACCAGCGGGCCGAATCTTGTGCCGGGCGGGAGCGGGGCGCGCGCGGGTGCGAGAGGGCGTACCTGTTCACGCAGGCGTGCGAACTCGATGAAGGGCTCGGGGCGGGCTCGTTCGTAGGCAGGCTGCTCGGGATGCGATGAGAGGTCGACGCAGGGGTACGTGTGGCCTGCACCGCTCCAGGTGATGCCGCAGGTGTGGCACTTCGCTCCAGGCAGCTTCCACTTGTGCGCGCCGTGGACTTGGCCCCCATGCTGCTCGGCGACATCGTCGTCCTCACGTACCCAGAAGAACCGGCTCATCCGTGCTCACGCTCCTGGACGGGAATAGTAGTTCTGGATGGGGCCGCCCAAGAGTTGGAAGCGGTAGATGAGTTCTCCCGCGTGCTTGAAGATCTGCTCGGGACTGGCGTTGGGTTCGTCCCGTCTGAAATCTCGCCACGCCTGGTTCCATCGTCCTCCTCGTGGACCCTCGTTGTGAATCCGGTGATGGAGGTCTCGGGGGATGGGCATGGTGTAGTGGTGGATCTTGACGCCTTGTCCCTCGAACCACTCCTTGAGTGCCGGCTCCTGGGGAAAGATGTGGTGTCGTTCCCATCGTCCCGGTGGGAGTTGGCGGGAGGGTGGAACGAGCCGCTCGGGAGCGCCGTTCCAGTTGGGGAACACCATGAGGGCTCCGCGAGGGAGTCGCTGTCCTCCACCCCAGTTTCGTCGAGGCCCCATGCCTGGAGCCGCTGCGGCTGCGGGTGGGCGAGAGGGTGGAAAGCGCGCCAGCTCGATTTCGCTGGGGGTGTCCTCACAGCGGTAGAAGCCACAGGTGTCACCCAGGCAGAGCAGGGTGACGCACTGGTCCTCTTCCGGGATCTGGCATTCCACCTCTGCCTCGTTCCACTCCTCTTGGAGGGGTGCCCGAGGCACGCTGGAGCAGCCGATCCAGACAGACGCGAGGAGCAGAACCAGCGTGATGGGTTGCGAGCGCATGCGCATGAAAGCTTAATCCAGGAGCAGTCTGTAGGGACGGGTACAGCGATGCATTGGCTTTGCGCGGCCAGGATTTGAAATGGCGCGGGCAATCCGGGTGCAACGTTGGCTGGTGGCTACTCCGACTTCCCACCCGTCCGCTGCCAGAACTCACGCACCAGAATCGTCGCGAAGCGCGAGTCATTCAGGATGTACCGGCGCCACAGGCGCTTGGGTTCATTGACCAGACGGTAGAGCCACTCGAAGCCCGCCTTGGAAATCCACTGCGGCGCGCGCTTCGCCGTACCCGCGATGAAGTCGAACCCCGCCCCGATGCCAATCGCCACGGTGGGCCCCAGCTTCCCGGCCACCTGCGAAATCCACACCTCCTGCTTCGGACTCCCCAACGCCACGAAGAGCAGGTGCGGATCCGCCTCCCGAATCTTCGCCACAATCGGGTCGTTCTGCGCATCCCCCCCATCCGTCTTCACCATCGGCGAGTCCCACCCCACCACCTCCACGCCGTACGTATCCTTCACCTGCTTCGCCACCTTCGCCGCCACGCCAGGGCCCGCGCCGAGCAGGAACACCCGCCACTTGCGCTCCGCCCCCAGCTTCATCAGCGGGAGAATCAAATCCGAGCCGGCGATGCGCTCGGGCAACGTCACGTCCATCGCCTTCGATGCCCAGACAATCGGCATCCCATCCACCACCGAAATCGTGGCGCGCGAGTACGCCTCGCGGAACTGCACGTTGTCCTCCGCCAGCACCACGTGGTCCACGTTGGCCGTGAAGACGTAGCCGCCCTGGTGCAAATCAACCAGGCGCCCAATCTGCTGCACGGCGTCCTCGAACGTCAGCTGGTCGATGGCCAACTGCCCAATGTGCAGGCGCGGGCGGCCCGTGGTGAACGGCGTCGGCTTCGGAGTCTCGGGGGTCGCGGCACTCATGGCTTCTTCACCGTCAAATCAAGCACTGTCATCGAGTAGGGCGGCAGCCGCTGCGTCAGCGTCCCCGCCGTCTTGCTTCCAGCCGTCTGCTCCAGGAACCCACCCGGCGCGCCCGAATACCCGAGCACGCGCGCACCCTCGAGCGTCCCACAACCCTTCAACTCGACCCGAGCCTGCGCGGCCTGGTCCGGGTCGAAATTCAACACCACCGCCACCAGCTTCGTCCCCGACTCGTCTCGCGAGGCGAACACGCTGGTGCCCTCCTCCGCCTTCGCCGGCACCCAGTAGTCCTGGAAGTGCCCACCGCGCCCGTCGAAGTCCCTGAACGCTCGAAACGCCCAGAACACCGGGCTGCCATTCGTGGGGTACTGCCAGAAGTACGCGGAGTAGATGTTCTCCTGCGCGAAGCGACCCAGAGCCTCGGCCTGCGCCAGTCCGCCGCTCATGTGGCCGAACGCGCCGAAGTTGTACTCGCCGATGGAGATGCTCCGGCCCGGGTAGTTCTGCGCGATCCACTCCTTGAGGCGCGGCAACAGGCGCACGGGCTCTGCAATCCAGGACTCGTCCTTGTATGTCGGGTCCCACAGGCCCCGCGTCGAGCGGATGCGGCGCGCGTTCGTCTCCGGGTCCGTGTTCCCTTCCAACCCCACACCGACGTTCGTCTGCGGGTAGAAGTGCACGTCCACCACGTCGAGGATGCGCACGCCCGTCTTCTTCTCGTGCTCGCGCAGCTGCCGCAGGTACCACGGCAACAGCGGCACATCTCCGTGCGCGCGGCGGTCCGAGTGCGGCGCCTTGCCCGGCGCGAAGTCCGCCGCCGACCAGAGGTAGTTCGTCCAGCCCCACTCGGCCGGGCCCGCGATGAGCGCCTCCGGGTCCGCCTTCCGCACCGCGGTGCCGTACGCAATCGTCCGGGACAACAGCCCGTCGTACGTCAGCGGCTCCGGGAAGACATCCCGATGCGTCGAGTTCCAGAGCATGGGCTCGTTGTCCAGGATGTACATCCGGACGTTGCGCTCGCCACCGCGCGCGAGGTCCCGCTCGCGGATGGTGCGGACCCACTCGGCGACGAACTCGGGCGAGGCCTCGGTGCTCGTCTGAGACGGCGCACCCGGCTTCAGCGGTGTCCCATCGCGCGTGACGCCGTTGCCGGAGCCGTTGTCCTCGCCGCGCTGCGGACCGAACTTCGACACCGGGAAGCCCACCGACGTCGTGTCCTTCGCCACCCAGCCAATCAGCGGCACCGTGACGGCGGACATCATGCCGTGCTTCCGGTTGGAGGCGATGAAGTCCTCGTAGCTCAGGCCGATGTCCACGTTCTGGAAGAACCAGTCGTTGGCCGTGTTCCACGCGCCGCCCAGCTTCCAGTTGTAGCGGGACGTGGGGTTGCCGCCCCAGCGGCGCGTCGTCGCGCCCATGCGGTACTGGTGCTGGTCCTTCTTCTCGCGCAGGCCATCCATGGCGATGCCGTAGATGAGCGGGCTGATGCGATGGCCGGGCGCGGTGCAGTCGATGGTCAGCTTCGTCTCGCGCCCGCTGCCCTTGCCGGTGCGTCCCCCGCCCGCGGCGAGCGCGGCGGCGACCTCGGGAGGCAGCGGCACCAGCGACACCTTGTCGAAGAGCACCCAGTCGCGCCCCACGTCCTTGGACGCGCGCAGCACCACGCGGTCGAACGCCTCGCCGCGCGGGTTGAGCAGCTCCATGGGGATGAGGATTTCAGACCACTCGCCGTCCTTGCGGACCTGGAGCTCGGAGGTAATCGGGATGCGCGGGAAGGAGGTGGAGCCCTGCGCGTCCAGCCGCACTTCGAGGAACTCGCCGTAGGACTCGGGCGCGCTCAGGCGCAGGGACAGCGCGCCGAATGAGCCCTCCAGCTTCGGGCGGTACAGAATCCAGCCTCCGTAGTTGAACAGGCGCATGCGCGCCGGAGCGCCCCGAGGCAGCTCACGCGGCGCCCAGCCAATGTCCTTCCACCCGGTGCCCAGGCCGCCGTCATAGAGCGCCTCCAGCGCGGCGGAGGATGCGGTCGCTCCGGAAGCCGCCGTGGTGCCGGACGCGTTCTTCACCTCGCCGGAGGTCTCCGTGGTGCCGGACGCGTTCTTCGCCTCGCCGGACGCCTTCTCCGCCGAAGCTCCGGCTGTGCTCTTTGCCTCGCCGGAAGCCGCCGTGGTACCGGCAGTGCTCTTCGCCTCGCCGGACGCCTTCTTCGCCTTGCCCGCGGCCTTGGGCGACACGCTGGCCATGGGCTCGGCGCCGGTGCCGTCCTGGGCCTGGAGTCCCTGGGCCACCGCCATCGTGCCGCCGACGACGAGCGCGCACGTCAACACGGCCGCGCCGGCCTTCCTCCGCGAACCCTTCACGCCGTCCTCCATGAACTCATCTCCCCCGGGCTCGCCGTGAGGCGGGCCTCACAGCACCACGTCGTCGGTGTCCTTGCGTGGGAAGACGCGGGCGGGAATGCCCACGGCCACGCTGTCCGGCGGAACGTCCTGGAGCACCACGGCATTCGCGCCAATCCGCGAGCGCGCGCCAATGCGCACCGGCCCGAGGATGCGCGCCCCGGCCCCAATCCACACATCGTCCTCGATGGTCGGGTAGCCGTTGTCCTTGGCGGTGCCCACGGTGTTGTTGCCGTAGAAGCGCACCCGGTCGCCGATGCGCGCGTCGCCGCCAATCACGATGCCCAGGCTGTGCACGAAGTACACGCCCTTGCCCAGCGTGACGTCCTTGCCAATCTCAATCCCCATCACCGCCGTCTGCGCCACGCGCAGCACGTGGTTGACCAGGGGGATGTGGTAGTCGAGCGCGGCCTCGCGGGCGCGGTTCAGCGCGGTGATGCGGTACGAGTCACTGGTGAGCACCATCTTCGCGATGGACTTCGCGCCGGTGTCGCCGTTGGCGGCCTTCGCCAGCTCCAGTGCATCGGAGACCAGCGCGCCGAGCATCGAGCGCTTCGACTTCATGATGTTCATCGTCTCCCCCCGCCCTGGAGGTAACGCGCGACCTCGCGGGCGATGCCAGTCCATCCACCCGCCTCGTTGCGAGCGCCCCGCAGGTACTCCATGCCGTACACCACGGAGGTGCCCGCGAACGCCGCCTTCTCCAGCCCCAGCTTGTCCGCCGCCTTCGCCGCGCGCATCACCGCGCCCGTCAACAGGCGCGTGGCCTCCGGGGCCACCACGGTCGCCGCGAGCAGCGGGCGCGCCAGCGGGTTCGTCTCGAACAGGAGCCGCCACGGATTCACGCCGCGCACGTCCGGGTGCTTGCGCGCCACCTGCGTGTCGAACATGCCGTAGCGGTGCGCGCGCTTGAGCCAGCGCTCGAAGGACACGTGGTCACTGCCGTGCAACACATACGCGTCGCTGGCGAAGACGAAGGAGCAGCCGGCCTTCTCCAGCCGCACGCCCAGCTCCACGTCCTCGGACTGGCCCAGCGACTTGTCGAAGCCGCCCACGCCCACGTAGTCCTCGCGATGGAAGGACACGTTGCCGGTGTACAGGTGGTTGCCGTGCGCGCGGGCGCCGGGGACGGAGAGCTCCTCCGCCATGCGGTGGTTGAGGTACGCGTACCAGCGCTCGAACAGCGGCATGTCGCCAATGGACGGGTCCGGCCGGATGCGGCCGAGCACCACGTGCCGCGAGCCCGCGGGGTGGTGGTCCAGGTGCCGCTCCAGGAAGTCGTTCGCCACCTGCATGTCGTCGTCGGTGACGAGCACGACTTCACCCCGCGCGGCCAGCACGCCCCGGTGCCGCGCGGCCGCGGCGCCCGCGTTGGCTTGCACCTCCACGCGCAGGGCATAGGGCAGCTTCGCGGTGAGGGCGAGCAGCGGCTCCTTCACCGGCTCCTTGGAGCCGTCATCCACGACGACGACCTCGAACCGCTCGGGCGCGAGCGTCTGGGTGGCGAACTGCTCCAGCAGTCGGGAGATGAGGGGGAGCCGGTTGTAGGTGGCGACGACGACGCTGAGGCGGAGCGACGGGGCGTCAGGAGACGTCATGGCTTCTTCTTCCTGGACGACGAGGCCCGGCCCTTCTTCTTCGGCCGGGGGAAGGTGACGCTGCCCACGAAGCGCTCCGCGCCGATGAAGTCCATCGTCTTGCGAGCCGAGCCGAAGTCGGTCTCCCCCAGGGTGACGCACAGGAGGACGCCGTCGGCGGCGAGCGCCAGGGGGAGGCTTGCGGGACGGGTGAGGACGGAGTCGATGACGGCCACGACGCGCTCACCCCGGGCGACGCGCTCGCGCAGCTCCAACACGCGGCGGGGCGCCTCCGCGGGGGAGATGCTGGTGGCGTCTTCCAGGTGGATCTTCTGCGTGGCCGCGTACGGGGCGCCGGCCTCCAGGATGGCGGTGGCGGCCTCCAGCGCGGGGGCGCCCGGGTGGGCGGGGACCACGGTGAGCCAGGCCCAGCCGGTGCGCTCCAGGGCGAACCACAGCCGTTGAAGCGCCGGGGACGGCACGGTGCCGTCGGAAACCTCGGCGTCCGAGGGAGTGGAGGGTGCGCTGGAATCGGCCATGGAGCGCCGCCCGGTATAGCGCAACGCATGGCGTCGGCCCAACGACCTGCCCGGGCGGGCGGGGGAGCGGGTGTCTATCGACCTGCCCCCGGTGATTCCGGGGCCCGCCGCCCGGGCGTGGGGGCGGGCGTGTTATGGAAAGTTCGTGCAGAAGATTGGCTATCTCATCCCTGAGTTTCCCGGACAGACCCACATCTTTTTCTGGCGTGAGCTTCAGGCGCTGCCGGGCAAGGGCGTGACGCCGGAGCTGGTATCCACCCGTCCTCCGCCCGCGCGCATCATTTCGCACAGTTGGGCGCAGGAGGCGATGGCTCGCACCGAGTACCTCTCACCTCCGGGGGCCCTGGGCGTGGCCAAGGCGGCGGCGGAGGTGGCTCGCGCCATGCCCACGGGATGGGCCCGTTGTCTGGCGTCCATTGCTCGCGCGGAGGGCTTGGACGCGAAAGGGCGCGCGCAGCTCCTGGCCTTCGCCGTCATGGGTGGGCGCCTGGCGGCGCTGGCGCGTGAGCGCGGGTGGACGCACGTGCATGTGCATTCGTGTGCCAACGCGGCGCACGTGGCGCTGTTCGCGAACCTCCTGTCGGGGCTGACGTACAGCATGACGCTGCATGGTCCGCTGGACGACTACGGGCCGAACCAGAAGGAGAAGTGGCGCCACGCGAAGTTCGCCTTCGTCATCACGAAGAAGCTGCTGGGGGAAGTGAACCAGGAGCTGGCGGGGCACCTGCCTCCGCGCATCGAGCTGGCGCCCATGGGCGTGGAGCTGGGCAAGTTCAACCGCACGGTGCCGTACTCGGCGTGGACGGGCGAGGGCCCGCTGCGCATCTTCTCGTGCGGCCGTCTCAACCCGTGCAAGGGGCACGCGGACCTCATCGACGCGGTGGGCATGCTGCGCGCGAAGGGCATCGACGCGCGGCTCGCGATTGCAGGCGAGGACGAGGCGGGTGGCACCACGTACCGCAAGGTGCTGGAGGCGAAGCTCGCGGAGACGAAGCTGGGCGACGCGGTGACGCTGCTGGGCGCGGTGAGCGAGGACAAGGTGCGGGGCGAAATCGAGCGCTCGCACATCTTCGCGCTGGCGAGCCTCCAGGAGCCGCTGGGCGTGGCCATCATGGAGGCGATGGCCATGCGCGCGCCGGTGGTGGTGACGGGCGCGGGCGGCGTGAAGGAGCTGGTGGACGACGGCGTGGACGGGCTGCTCGTGCCGCCGCGGGAGCCTCGGATTCTCGCGGAGAAGCTGGAGCAGGTGGCCAGGAATCCGAAGGAAGCCGAGCGCCTGGGTGAGGCCGGCCGTCGCAAGGTGGAGACGCAGTTCAGCAGCGAGAGAAGCGCGGACATGCTCGCGCTGATGCTCCAGCGCGCGGTGGTGTAGTCCGCACGGCGAGGGGTGGCTCGGAGGGAAGGGCGGCATGCGGGCGCCCTCCACGAGCCGCGCCGTGGATCCACGGGGCCTTCAGCGCATCGCCGCCCAGTCGCTCGGACCCTGGCCACGCGCCCGTCGACATGACGGGGGAGCGTGCCGCCGCGTCCCTGGCTCCATACCTTTGGTGCTGAACGGGTGGAATCCTCGTGCTTCTCCGTGAGGAGGGCGACCGGGCGTCCGGGCCCTGTGTCGTCAGGGGCTGGGCGGGCCGAGGTGTCGTGGGGGGCTGATCATCGGGGCCGCGCTGATTAAGCGAAGGGGACCTCGGGAGAGAAGGGAGGACCGGCCTTGGAAGGCACCGAGCAGCTCACCCCTCGCGCTCCCGTCCAGGTGGAGCCACAAAGCACCCGCATCCTCATCGTGGACGACCACGCATCGAACCTGCTCGCGCTGGAGGCCATCCTCGAGCCGATGGGACAACGGCTGGTGAAGGCGTCGTCGGGGAGGGAGGCACTGAGATGTCTCTTGCGCGAGGACTTCGCGCTCATCCTCCTGGATGTGCAGATGCCCGGCATGGATGGGTTCGAGACGGCCCGCATCATCCGGCAGCGAGAGCGCACCCGCTACACGCCCATCATCTTCCTCACCGCGCACGGGCGCGACGAGTCGAACCTGGTGCACGGCTATGCGGCGGGGGCGGCGGACTACGTCGTCAAGCCGTTCCATCCGGACGTGCTGCGCTGGAAGGCGGAGGCCTTCGTCGCGCTCCACCTGCGTCAGCGCGCCTTGCAGTTGCAGGAGGCGGCGCTGTGGGAGCGTGAGCGGCGGGTGCTGGAGCGACAGGGCGAGCAGCGGTTCCGCCGGGTGTTGGACTGCATGCCCCAGTTCGTCTGGGCGCTGCTGGCGGACGGCACCATCAGCTACGCCAACCGGGGATGGCTGGATTACGCGGGGCTGTCACCCGAGCAGGGTCGCCAGCGCGAGGAGAACCTGCGCTGCTTCCATCCGGAGGACGTGGGGCGCGTGCAGCTCACCTGGAATGCCTTGCAGCGCTCGGGGCGGCCGAAGGAGCAGGAGTACCGGCTGCGCCGCGCGACGGACGGAGAGTTCCGGTGGTTCCTCTGTCGCACGCTGCCGGAGCGGGACGAGGTGGGGCGGCTCGTCGGGTGGATATCGACGGCGACGGACATCGACGACGCGCGCCGCGCGGTGGAGTCCCTGCGGGCGACGAGCGAGGCGAAGGACATGTTCCTCACCATGGCGGCGCACGAGCTGCGCACGCCGCTCCAGGCCGCGCGCAGCTACGCGGACCTGGCGAAGGTGAAGGCGGCGGCGGAGCTGACGCCGAACGTGGACCGGGCGCTGGCGGGCATCCATCGCAGCGTGAGCCGCATGGCGCGGCTGGTGGAGAACCTGCTGGACGTGGGGCGCCTGCAGCGTGGAGAGCTGTGCCTGGAGGAGAGCGACGTGGACGTGGGCGTGCTGCTCCACGACGTGGCGAAGCACTTCGAGCCCCTGCCGGAAGGGTGGCGCATCGAGGTGTCTGCGCCGGAGGACCTGTCGCTGCGGGCGGATGGAGAGCGGTTGGACCAGGTGTTCAGCAACCTGGTGTCGAATGCGCTGCGCTATTCGCCGGACGGAGGGGCCATCCAACTGGTCGCGAGAGCGGAGCCCGGGTGGGTGCACGTCGAGGTGATGGACCATGGGCTGGGGATTCCCTCGGACCGGCTGGAGAGCATCTTCGAGCGCTTCGGTCGCGCGCACGGCGTGGCCTACGGCGGGTTGGGCCTGGGGCTGGCCATCGCCCGAGGCATCGTCGAGCGCCACGGAGGACGCATCTGGGCGGAGTCGGCGGGCCGCGCGGGCGAGGGCAGCTCCCTCCACATCCTGCTGCCGAGGTCCTTGAGTTGATGCCCTCGCGCTGAGCGAGTCCTGCCCCCGCGAAATGTCGGAGCGCATTGGTATGGGTGAAGACCACTCAGGTGGTTTGGCGCCCCATGCCGGAGGGCTGCGATGGGTCGTGGTAGGGCATTGGTATGGTGGTTGTTGTTGCTCGGGGTGACGGGTTGCTCGTCGACCCGGGTGGTCCGTCTGGACACGGGCACGGGCTCGCCTCGGGTCCACACTCCGCGAGAGGACGAAGACGCGGCTCCGGTGGAGCTGGATGAGGACGCCTTCGAGGAGGCGGTGGCGAAGCTCGCGCGGGACGTGAGGCCCTTCGAGCATCCCTTGAGGGACGCGCGACAGCGCTTCGGCGTACCGGAGCGTGGCGGGGTGTATCTGTATGAAGGGCGCAGGCTCGTCCCGGTGGGGGACGGGGGTGATGCGTCAGCGCCCCAGTTGCTGGAGTCCTACGCGGACGAGGTGCTGACGCGTGACTACGGCCGCTGGTGTGAGCGCGAGCATCAGGGCGGCGACTGTCTCCGGCTGCTGGAGGAGGGGCCGCTGTTGGGGAGCGATGGCAGGTACGCGCTGGCGCTGGCCATCGCGATGGAGGGGGTCTGGGAGGAGACGGACGAGGCGCTGGAGGGCCTGGCGAATCCACACGCGGTCCGGGCGACGCTGACGGCGTCGGTGGCGATGTACCTGCTCTTGTGGTCGCTGCCGGAGCCGTTGTCGAAGGGGTTGGCGTCGTTGCTGACGGCGACGGCGATTGCGTACCTGGGTGTGGACACGGTGTGGCGGGCGTTGGAGGCGTGGGTGGTGATGGTGCGGAGGGTGGATGCGGCGCGCACGTTCGAGGAACTCAGCGCGGCGGGTGAGGCGTACGGGGACGTGCTGGGAGAGAACGCGGCGCGAGTCTTCGTGATGCTGGCGACCGCGGCGGTGGGGAGCACGGCGGGGCTGGCGGTGACGGGCGTGGGGCTGCCGGGCTCGGAGCAGGCCGCGTTGGCCGTCGAGGGGCAGGCGGGCTTCGCCTTCAGCGCGCTGCGGAGCGTGGAGTCGGTGGCGTTGACGGCGGAGGGGTTCACCGTCGAGCTGGCGCCCACCGCGCTGATGACGGGGCGCGACGCACGGAAGCGGTAGGTGGGCCGCGGGTCGAGGTCGTTCAACCTGGAGGGGATACGGGTTCCTGTCCGAACCCGTGAAGGACTCGTCACGGCTCGTGCGCGCGGGTTCACACTCGTGCTCGCGGGTGTCCTCCAGCGGGCGTTTGAGGTTTCCATGCCTCGGGCGCCGTGCTTGAACGCTTCCCCAGTGCGAGGCCGGCATCCGGCCCCGTGCGCGCAGGGAGGCGAGCCGTGGCCCCCGAGTCGGACCCCATCCACGAGGACGAGCTGCGCGACGCGTGGCCCGTGCTCGCACCTCGAGACCGGGTCGAGGGCTTCCGGCTTTTGCCGCCGTCGAGCGCGGACGACTTCTTCCTCTCCCTCTCCTCGAATGACCAGGCGGGGCTCCTCCAGGCCCTCACCCCGAGCGAGCGGCGCATCTGGATGCGAGTGCTCCCCCCGGACGACGCCGCGGACGTCATCCAGAGCCTCCCCGTCGAGGAACACGCCGCCTGTCTCGCCCTGCTGGATGACACCTCCCGCCGCGAGGTGCAGGTGCTCCTGGCCTACGCCGAGGACGCCGCGGGCGGCCTGATGAACCCGCGCTTCGTGCGCGTGCGGCCGGAGATGAGCATCGACGAGGCGCTCGGCTACCTGCGCCGGCAGGCCCGCGAGCAGGTGGAGACCGTCTACTCCGCCTACGTCCTGGACTCCGAGCAGCACCTGCTGGGCGTGGTCTCCCTTCGCCAGCTCTTCCAGGCCGCGCCCGGGAAGACGGTGCGCGATGTCATGCGGACCGAGCCCGTCACCGTGCGGGAGGACACCCACCAGGAAGGCGTCAGCCGCCTGTTCGCGGAGCACGGCCTGTCGGCCATCCCCGTGGTGGACGCGCAAGGCCGCATGCGGGGCATCGTCACCGTGGACGACATCGTCAGCGTCGTCCAGGAGGAGGCCACCGAGGACATCCAGAAGGTCGGCGGAATGGAGGCGCTCGACGCGCCCTACTTCGACGTGGGCTTCTTCGCCATGGTGCGAAAGCGCGCCGGCTGGCTGCTGGTGCTCTTCGTGTCGGAGATGCTCACCGCCACCGCCATGTCCCGCTACCAGGACGAAATCGCGCGCGCCGTGGTGCTCAGCCTCTTCGTGCCGCTCATCATCTCCTCGGGAGGCAACTCGGGCAGTCAGGCCACCACGCTCATCATCCGCGCGCTCGCGCTGACGGACGTGCGCCTGCGCGACTGGTGGCGCGTGCTGCGGCGGGAGCTGCTGTCGGGCCTGGTGCTGGGCGCGGTGCTCGGCACGGTGGGCCTGGCGCGCATCCTGCTCTGGCAGCACCTGTTCCACAGCTACGGCGAGCACGCGTCGCGGGTGGCGCTGACGGTGGGCCTGTCGGTGCTGGGCGTGGTGACGTGGGGGACGCTGTCCGGGGCGATGCTGCCGTTCGTGTTGAGGCGGCTCGGCTTCGACCCGGCGAGCGCTTCCGCGCCCTTCGTCGCCACGCTGGTGGACGTCAGCGGACTGGTCATCTACTTCACCACCGCGGAGCTGCTCCTGCGCGGCACGCTGCTGTAGCCCTTCAGCTCCGCTTCGCCAGCGCCGGGTCGTCCGCGTTGACGTAGACGATGGCGCCTGGAGGCGGCTCGGGGAGCAGGGGCGCGGTGGGCACCAGCGCGCTGTTCGGCATGGGCCACGCGCCGGTGGCCACGGCGAGCTTCCCGGACGTCACCACGCACAGCGAGGTGATGAACGTGCAGATGTACGAGATGATGCCCATGTCTCCGAACACCTGATTGATGTAGCAGACGATGGCGCCGACGATGACCATGGCTGCGGCGCGGTGCTCGGAGACGTGCGAGCGATGGTAGGAGCGCACCGCGAGATAGAGGGTGACGACCAGGTACATCCACACGCCCGTGTAGCCAACCATTCCACCGAACGCGAACAACCCCAGCAGGGAGTTGTGCGGGTGGTAGCGGTACTGGGGGAACACGAAGGCGATGTTGGGCAGCGGAATCGGCTCCAGGAACTCGTGGCCGTAGCCGGTGCCGAGCAGCGGGAACTGGGTCCACGTCGCGATGACGTCCAGGTTCTCGATGTCGCGATAGTCCAGGTTGCCTTCGCCGCCCTCGCCGTCGATGAGTGAGCGGACCTTGTGCACGGGCGCGAAGGCGCCGCCGCGCGCGTTCCACCCCACCGCGAAGTAGACGACCAGCAGCGGGGCCAGCAGCACCATGCCCCGGCTGAAGGTGCGCTTGATTGCGGGCCATGGGGTGATGAGGTAGCCGGCCAGGAGGCAGCCCACGAAGCTGACGTAGGCGAGCCGGCGGTCGTTGTACATCATGCCCATGAAGATGCAGAACATGAGGAGCAGCCCGCGCAGCGCGTGAGCGCCCTTGGGCTTCTCCAGGAAGCGCATTGTCGCCACCAGCAGCGCGAAGTTGAACGTCATCGAGTCCGAGTGACACGTGGTGTACTCGACGAAGACGCCCATGGAGGGCACGACGATGGCGCCGAAGTAGACGCTGATGGCGGCCTTGGTCAGCCCCGCGGCGATGACGGTGCGCGCGAAGATGGGCCAGTCCTCCGGCCCGCGCATCGCATAGTGATACATCGCGACGATGAACGGCATCATCGCGGCCTGGTGCCACTGCCACAGCGAGTTCTTGATGTCCCCGCCGCGCATGACGCCGCGCACCTCCATGAATAGGATGGCGATGAGGGACAGCGTCACCACGGCGATGAGGGGCCGGGGCATGGGCAGCGCGGGTGGGTCGATTTTCGACCGAGTCACCCGCCGGTACATGGCCAGCCCCAGCAGGCCGAGGATGAGCACGTCGACCAGGGGGAAGCGCAGCGCTCCAATCTTGGTGATGTAGCTGAGCTGGGCGAAGAGCAGCTCACCCAGGGGGTGGAGCGGCGAGGGCCAGAAGCCGGACTGGGGGCGCTCGGGGACGTAGTCCACGGCGAGGACCAGGTAGGTGACGGCCATGACGGGGTAGCGGACGGGGACCTTCACCACCAGCCACAGGACGGCGGCCACCAGGACTGGGGCCAAAGCGACCACAGGGTGCAGCAGGGCCCCGCCCACGGTGGCGAGCACCAGGGTGCCGAGCAGCGCCACGAAGCGCAGGTAGGAAGGCCGGTCCGGGGCGTACGTCACGACGCGGGGGAGGCTACATCTGGAGGGCCGGTTGGGATAGATGAAGGCACACGTATGCCTGCTCCCAGACCACGCGTCCTTCTGATTGCCGAGCTGTGCAACCCTGACTGGGTGAGTGTCCCGCTGGAAGGCTGGTCGCTCTACCGTGCGTTGGCCGAGGTGGCGGACGTGCACCTCGTCACGCATGTGCGCAACCGGGAGAACATCCTGAAGCAGGGGGTGCTGGAGGGCGCTGGATTCACCGCGCTGGACTCCACGCCGGTGGAGAAGCCGCTCGACAAGGTGGGGCAGCTCCTGCGGGGCACGGCGGGCGTGGGCTGGACGACGGCGACGGCGTTGAGCGTGCTGCCGTACTACTACTTCGAGGAGGTGCTGTGGCAGCGCTTTGGCGCGCGCATCAAGGCGAAGGAGTTCGACCTGGTGCATCGCTACACGCCCATCAGCCCGACGACGCCGAGCACGCTGGCGCGGCGGTGCAAGGCGGCGGGGGTGCCGTTCGTGATGGGGCCGCTCAACGGCGGGTTGCCGTGGCCCAAGGGTTTTGGTGGGGCGCGTCGGCGGGAGAAGGAGTGGCTGAGCTACGTGCGGGATGCGTACAAGCTGATGCCCTTCTACAAGTCCACGCGGGAGAGCGCGGCGGCCATCATCACCGGCTCGCGGGCGACGCGGGGGCAGGTGGCGGACACGTGGCAGGGCAAGACGGTGTACGTGCCGGAGAACGCCATCGACACGAAGCGTTTCGGCACGTCGAAGTCGGAGGGGCCAGTGGAGCTGCCCTTGCGAGTGGCCTTCGTGGGGCGCTTCGTGCCGTACAAGGGCATGGCCATGCTGATGGAGGCGGCGGCGCCGCTCATCCGTGAGGGCAAGGTGGTGCTGGAGTACATCGGCGATGGGCAGGAGATGCCGAACCTCAAGGCGCAGGCGGCGCGAGAGGGCATCGAGTCCGGGGTGACGTTCGCCGGGTGGGTGAAGCACCAGGAGTTGCAGGGGCGGCTGTCGAAGAACCACGTGTTCGGTTTCCCGAGCGTGCGCGAGTTCGGCGGCGCGGTGGTGTGCGAGGCGATGGCGTTGGGGTTGGTGCCCATCGTGATGGACTACGGCGGTCCGGGAGAAATCGTCAGTCCGGCGACGGGGTTCGCGGTGCCCATTGGGACGCCGGAGGAAATCGTGGCGCGGGTGCGCGAGGTGCTGACGAAGCTGGTAGCGGACCCGTCCGTCATCCGCCCCATGGGAGAGCGGGCGCGGGAGCGCATCTTCAAATACTTCACCTGGAGGGCGAAGGCGGAGCAGGTGCTGGAGGTGTACCGCTGGGTGATGGGTGAGCGCGAGAAGCCGGACTGGGGCATGCCCCTGGCGGACTGACGCGCGCCTCCCGCACGAAACTAAAGTCGCGTTTGAGTTTCGTGCAAGGTCGGCCAGGAACCCGCACGAAACTAAAATGCCCTTTGAGTTTCGTGCGGAATGACCCGGGCCTCCGTGTCACTTCCGGGTCTGCTTCACGCTGACCGGGGCCGGCGGAGGCGGAGGCGGCAGCTCGAGCAGCTCCACCTTGACGCGCACGGTGCGGTTGGCGCGCAGCAGGATGTCCGAGCGGGAGTAGGTGTTGAAGTCGGGGTGCTCGAACCGCAGCGTGTACGTGCCCGCGGGCAGCATCGGCAGGCGGTAGCGGCCCTGCTCATCCGTCACCGCACCGCGCTCTCCCCTGAAGCTCGGCGAGGTCGCGATGACCGCCACGTCCGCGACGGGCTTGCGACTCTTCACGCCGATGATGGTGCCAATGAACACCCCGGGCGGAGGCGCGTGCTCGGGAGTCTCCGCCCGCGACAGCACTGGCACGGCGACCAGCAACACCAGCATGCACAGCGCATAGGGAGCGATGAGCTTCATCATGGAAACCTCGTTCAGACTCGCGAGTGAGGTGTCCATGTTCTCGACCTGGCCCGCGACAAGCCTCACGCCCGGCTCGTCGCTGCATCACGGTTTCAGCATGGCCGCCGATGCCCTCGCGGGCCCTGAGCCCGACGCTCTTCGCTTCAGCGCTTCGAGACGCTCGACACCGATGTCCGCGAGGACTGCTCCTCCAGGCTTTCGCGCAGGAGCTGCTCGGGAGTCCCCGGTGCCAGCTCCGCCAGGGACTGGAAGCCCCGCGGCGGACCTTGGAGTCCCATGCTCACGCGACGCTCGCCCTCGTCGGCCTCCGCGCCTTGCGTGACGGGCGCGCCCTGAGCCTCCCCCGTTGCCCATGACCCGCGCAGGCTGATGAGGGGCGTGTTGCGCAGGCTCATTACCTCGGTGAACTCCGGGACGTCGGAGATCCGCTCCATCTCGTCCCCCATACGGATGCGCACCTCCGAGCCCGTGACGGCGATGCGTCGGAGGAACTCCTGGTCCACCTGAACCCCCGTTGTCATGGAACCCACGTCGACGGTCGGCGCGACACTCCCTGGCTCCAACGTCTCGATGGGCCCGGTGGCTCGCGCCGCATCCAGGGCGACCACGGGACGGTTCGGGCGCCGCCTCACCGTGGACGTGCGGCTCGCTTCACCTGCCTCCAAGCGGGGCGCCTTCTCCTCCTCGCCCACGCACCCCGTCAGCGACTCGTCCGTGCCAGGTCCCGGGTTCCGAGTGGCGGTGACGCGGACGTCCTCGGACTGAGCCCAGGCGGCCGGGGCCACCCACCACATGAGTCCACACAGCACCCCACGAAGGACGGACTTCATGCGGTCAACCTCGGAGCGTCGAGAGAACACCATCATCCGGAAGCTCCTCGGGATGATCTCCCCGAGAGGCTCCTGACCTGGTCATGGTTTCGTCACGGAGGAGGACGCGGTGGGGTGGATCCACCCGGGGGCAGCCCGGCCCGACACCCGGGCGCAGCGTGTGAAAGCCGACCTTCCGTCCGGAGTGAATCCTCCGGGGTGCCCTGGACTCACTAGCCTTCCGTCCCATGCGCTTGCTCATCCAGGGGTTCATCCTGTCGCTGGTGCTGTCCGGGGTCTCCGCCGCCCATCCCCGCCCTGGCCCCGTCTGGGTCGAGAGCTCCATGGTGAAGATACGGCCCCAGACGCAGCCTCGGGTTGAACGGGAGGTGGAGCTGGTCGGCGCCCGGAACGAATACCTCTCCTTTCAGGTGGGCCTGTACGGAGGCACCTCGGGCCTGCGGGACGTCCGGGCGCGGCTTCCCGCCCTCTGGAACGGCCTTCGTCGCATCGACGGAGCGGACATCCTTCTCTACCGCGAGGCCCTCCTGGACATCACCCGGCCCACCCCGCCGGACACGGAGCCAGGGCGCTGGCCGGACGGGCTGATTCCGGACGTGGACGAGGTCGTCGGTGAGCAGCGCTCGGCCTTCCCGTTCGACGTCCCCGCCCGGGAGGCTCGGGGCCTCTGGGTGGATGTGCGCGTGCCCGAGCATGCGCGCCCCGGGCGCTACCACGGTCTCGTCGAGGTGACGGGCCGGGGCTTGCGCGAGTACGTGAAGGTCCGAGTCACCGTGGTGGAGGCCACGCTGTCCAGCACGCCCTCCCTGCGCACGGCCTTCCTGCTGTGGCCGCCCCACGTCTGCCGCGCCTTCACCGGCGACCCGAGCTGTCCCGTGGACACCCAGGTGCGCCTGCTGAAGCAGTTCCACCAACTGGCGCTGTCCCACCGCTTCACCCTGGCGAGCGCGTTCCCCCGCCTCCCCGAGCAGCCCACCTGGGACCTGCCCGACTACGACACCTTCGCCGCGCGCTGGGGCCCGTTCCTCGACGGCTCGGCGCCGAACCCCCTGCCCGGCGCGCGCATGACGAGCCTCCAGTACCTGGGGCCCGGCACCGCGCCGGACCTCGCGGAGTTCGAGCACGAGGCTCGCACCCGAGGCTGGCTGAGCCGCTCGTTCGACTACGTGGGTGACGAGCCGCCCTATGGCACGTCCTGGGAGGCCGTCACGGAGCGGGCTCGGCTCACGCGCGCCGCCGCGCCGGACCTGCGCACGTTCCTCACCACCACCGTGACGGAGACCCAGGCGCATGGACTCATCGAGGACATCGACATCCTCAGCGTCCTGGTGAACTTCATCGACGGGACGCAGCCCCCGTACGAGGGCAACCAGCGGCCGAAGTACGACGCCTTCCTCGCCAGGCCGAACCGCGAACTCTGGCTGTATCAGAGTTGCATGAGCCACGGCTGTGTGGAGGGCGAGCCGCCGCCGCCGGAGAACAAGCCGGGGCAGGGCTGGCCCTCGTACATGGTGGACCGCTCGGCGGCGAAGGCGCGGGGCATGCAGTGGCTGACCTTCCGCATGGGTGCCACCGGTGAGCTGTACTACCAGACGGTGGGGCTGCTCTCCACGGCGTGGACCACGCAGTTCCGCTTCAACGGCAACGGGGACGGCACGCTCTTCTATCCGGGGCTGACATCGGTCATCGGAGGCACCACGGAGGTGCCGCTGCCCTCCATCCGGTTGAAGCTCATCCGCCAGGGCCTCCAGGATTACGAGTGGCTCCAGCGGGTGAGTGACGCGGGCGACCCGGCGTTCGCGATGCAGGTCGCCGAGCAGCTCATCCCCCACGCGTGGGCGGTGCCCGACGACGGGGCGCTGTTCGAGCGCGCCCGCCTCAGGCTCATCCGACGCTACCTGGAGCTGCGCGCGCGAGAGCGCTAGTTAGAGCACCGAGGGCGCCTGGTCGTAGTCCATGCTCTTCAAGGGGGCGAGCGACTCGAAGCGGTCCTGCCGCTGGTCGAGCGCCGCCGCCTTGCGGATGAGGTCCCCCAGCTCGCTCACGTCCTGACGGTCCTTCAGGCCCACGCCCCGCCACAGCTCCAGCAGCGAGTCGTACGTCAGGGGCCGCGTCCAGTAGGAGCCCCGGAGCTTCTCCGCGAAGGCCGCCGCCACGTAGGCCAGACGCGTCGTCGACTCGGCGGTGGCGAAGGAGGGCCGCAGCGCGGTGACGGGCAGCTTCATCTCCAGCTCCTTCGAGTCCCCACCCTCCGGCGCCTTGTAGCGGATGCGCAGCGTGCCCAGGTTCGAGGCGCCCTCACGCAGCTTCACCTCGTAGAGCGCGGTGACTGAGTGGCCCGCGCCCACCTCGCCCGCGTCCACGCGGTCATCGCGAAACTGCTGCTTCGTCAGCATCCGGTTCTCGTAGCCGAGCAACCGGTACAGGGAGACGTCCTTCGGGTCGAACTCCACCTGGAGCTTCACGTCCTTGGCCACCACCTGCAGTGTCCCGGTGAGGTTCTGCACGAAGATGCGGTGCGCTTCCTTCAGGCCATCCACGTAGGCGTAGTTGCCCTCGCCCACGTGGGACAGGCGCTCCATCAGCGCGTCGTTGTAGTTGCCCATGCCGAAGCCCACGGTGGACAGGGTGATGCCCCGCGCGGCGAAGCCCTTCACCTTGGCCCAGATGCCATCCGCGTCGGAGACGCCGACGTTGGCCACGCCGTCCGAGCAAAGGATGACGCGGTTGATGCCTCCCGGGATGAGGTGCTCGGAGGCGATTTGATAGCCCAGCTCCAGCCCCTCCTGCGCGTTGGTGGAGCCCTCGCTGTAGAGCCCGTCGATGGCTTCGAGCAGGCGGGCCTGCTGGGTCGCGCTCGTGGGCGCCAGCACCCGGCGAGCCTGGGAGCCGTAGACGACGATGGACACGAAGTCCCGCTCATCGAGCTCCTCCACCAGCATCCGCAGCGCGTGCTTCACCAGCCCGAGCCGGTTCTCCATGTTCATCGAACCGGAGACGTCGATGACGAAGACGAGGTGGCTCGGCTTGCGCTGTGCGTCGCTCACCTCGCGCGCCTTCACGCCGATGCGCACCACCTGGTAGCCCTTGCGCACGGGCGAGGGAAAGCCCTCCACGTGGACGCCGAACGGCGCGTCCTCCGCGTCCGCGTAGCCGTAGTCGAAGGTGTTGACGAACTCCTCCACGCGCACGGCCTGTTCGTCGGGGAGGGCCTGGCGCTCCAGGTACGCGCGAGTCAGCGTGTACGAGGCCGTGTCCGTGTCCACGGAGAAGGTGGAGAAGCGCTCCTCCTCCGTGTTCACCGTGGGGTTCACCCCGTGGCCCTTGAAGTACATGTCGAGGAACCGGGCGCCGTTCGGCGGGACGAGGGGCGCGGGCGGCGGGCTCGCTGGAGCGGGGAGGGCAACGGGCGTGGCCGCCGGAGGCGTGGGAGCGGAGGCGTGGCTGACGGACGTGCCCGGCGGTGGGCCGTTGACGCCGTAGGCGCGGCGGGACTCGACGAGGCCGGCGGGACCGATGCCGTAGCTGGTGTTGGGGATGTTGGGGGAGATGGGGCCGGGGTTCGCGACGGGGACTCCGTACTCCTCGTTGTTGCTCGTGCCCGCGAGGGACTCATGGGAGCGAGAGGGTCCACCCCGGCCTCCAGGCCGAGCGACGGCGATGCGCTTGATGAACTCCTGGTCCACGTTGACGCCCGCCGCCGTGCTTGCCACGTCGATGATTTGCCGTGTGCCAGGAGGTGGCGTGATGACGACCTCGATGCCTTCGCCGCGAGAGTTATCGGGAAGCAGGCTGGCGTCGGCGCGCTGGGTTCGCCCTGCCTGGACGCGGACCTGGTGCCGGATGCTGGGATAGAACTGCTTGCCCGCGAAGCGCAGTGTGTAGACGCCCGGTGGAAGCGTGGTCATCCGGTAGCTGCCCCAGGTGTCGGTCTTCGCCGACCAGGAGCCAGACTGCTGGAGCGAGGTCGCGGTCACCTCCACGTCGACGAGGGACTTGTGGCTGCGTGAGTCGATGACCGTGCCGATGAGGGTGCCCGTGGCCTTCCGTGCCAGCGCGGGCAGGGCGAACAGCAGCAACAGGCCACACAGCACACCGCGAATGACTGGCGTCATGACGTCCACCTCGGAGCTTGGAGAGGTGTCCATCGTCCGTGAGTCGCACCGCGTGAACCGCACGTGCGCCTCTTTGCTGAGTCATCGTTTCATCATGGGGCGCTCCACATGCTTCTCACGCGGCAAGGACCTGTCCCGGTGTCGTCCTTCCTCTTCACGAGTGGAGGCCGGGGATGCTCTGGTGCGGCGTCCTCTTGGGTCAGGAGCTTTCATGCGACGTGGTTCGCGGTCCTTCTCGGCGTTCGTCGTCGTCCTTGTCGGGCTGCTCGCGGCGGGGCCCGCGGCGGCACAGGGCTCGCTTCGTGAGCGCATCGACGCGTTCGTTCGCGCGGAGCAGAAGCGTCAGGGCGTGGTGGGGCTCGCGGTGGGCGTCGTGCAGCATGGGCGCGTCGTCCTGGCGAAGGGCTATGGCTCCGCCAACCTGGAGCACCGCGTCCCCGTGGGGACGGACACGCTGTTCCAGTCAGGCTCCGTGGGGAAGATGTTCACCACGATGGCGGTGATGGCCCAGGTGGAGGCCGGCAGGATTTCGCTGTCGGACTCCATCACGAAGTACTTCCCCGACGCTCCGGCCTCGTGGGCGCCCATCACCGTGCGCCACCTGTTGAATCACACCTCCGGCATCCAGGACCTGGAGGGCCAGCTCGACGAGCGCAAGGACTACACGGACGAGGAGTTCGCCCGGTTCATCTACGCGCTGCCCCTGGATTTCCCCGCGGGCGTGCGGTGGAGCTACAGCAACTCCGGCTATGTCCTTTTGGGGCTCCTGGTGAATCGCGTCGCGGGGACGCCCTACGGCGAAGTCCTCGCCACGAAGGTCTTCAAGCCCGCGGGGATGAAGACGGCGCGCGGCATCAGCGAGGCCGACGTCATTCCCAACCGCTCCTCCGGCTATCGACTGGTGGGCAGCGAGGTGAAGCACCAGACCTGGGTCTCCCAGTCCCTCAACACCACGGGAGATGGGTCGCTCTACTTCTCGTTGAAGGACATGCTGGCGTGGGACGCCGCCGTGCAGCAGCGCTCCCTGCTGAGCGAGGAGAGCTGGCGCGAAATCCTGTCCCCCGCGCGGCTCAACAGCGGGGCCACCCAGCCGTATGGGTTTGGCTGGCAGCTCCTGGAGCGCAACGGAAAGCCCCTGCATCAGCATGGCGGTGCATGGCAGGGTTTCCGCACCGTCTACTCCCGCTTCCTCGGGGACTCGCTGTCCATCATCGTGCTGGCCAACACGAATCGAGCCAGCCCTGCGAGATTCGTCGAGGGCATCGCCGCCATCGTCAACCCCGCGCTCGCCGTGCCGAAGCTTGGGCCCATCGAGGACGGTGAGCCCCAGGTCACCGCCCAGCTCACGGAGTTGCTCGAGGATGTCCGGATGGGGACCGTGGACCGCGCCCGCTTCGCGTATGCCCCGAAGTGGCTCGTCGATGAGGCGCTGCCGCACTTCCGCGAGCTGCTCGAGCGCCTTGGCGCCGCGGGGCCCCTGGTGCTGGCCCAGCGGGAGGTGGTGGGCGATGACCGCGTCTACACGTACCTGGTGCGCTTCGGCGCGGATACCCATGTCTACAGGGTGGCGCTCATCCCGGACGGCCGCGTGACGGTCCTCAGCGTGAGCGAGCGGCCGAACTGACGGGGTCCCAAGTGTTCACCGGAGCGAACGACTCGATGCGGTCCTGGCGCAGGTGGCCCGAGGCCGCTTCGTGGAGGAGGTCGCGCGGCTCGCTGACGTCCTCGGAGGTGCATGACGAAGGAGGCGCGTGCGGCTCGGTGGCGCGCCGCGCCGGGGGCTTCTGGGGACCTCGACGCTGGGGACGGGATGGAGCCGCAGCGTCATCGACATGCCGGGCATGGCGGGGGAGAAGTTGTACCGAGGGGGCGCGTGGCTGACGGGGGGCTCCTGCTTCACGGGCTCGGGCCTGGCCTCGGCCTCGGGCCAGCACTTGGTCGCGCGAGAGTCGTTGCCCTGGCCCCGCACGACCGGCCGGACGACGTCGGTGCACTTGACGAACTCCTCGCTCATGTTGACGCACGTGTTCCGTGCGCCCGCGTCGATGAGGGGTGGCTTGCCGATGACCTCCAACGGCTCATCGATGGGGACGAGCGGCAGCGCGATGTTGACGCGGCGGGTGCGGTTCGGTCGCAGTTGGACGTTGTCGCGCATGAAGGGCTGGTACGGCTCCTTCTGGAACACCAGGGTGTGCATGCCGGGCGAAAGCTCGAGGATGCGATAGGTGCCCTGGGCGTCGGTGAGCACGGCGATTTCGCCCAGGAACGTGGGCGACGTCACCGTGACGACCACGCCGGCCAGGGGCTCGAGGCTCCGTGCGTCGATGACGGTGCCGACCAAGGCGCTGCTCTGGGCCAGCGCCTGCGAGGCGAAGAGCCCCAGCAGGCCACACAGCATCCGAGGAATGACAGCGTTCACGAGAGCCCACCCCTGCGTTTCGAAAGGTGGCCATCATCCAGAACGCCCGTGCCTCGCACCGCACGCGAGGCTCCAGGCTTCATCATGGTTTCGGCACGTCCTTCATTCGAGCCCGACGTCCTGGGGCCCCGAGGGTTCGTGGTCGAAGTCCATCGACTTCACCGGAGCGAACGACTCGAAGAGGTCCTGACGCTGGTCCAGTGAGGCCGCCCTTTGGATGAGGCCGCCCAGTTCGCTCACGTCCTCTCGTGCCTTCAGGGGGGCGCCCAGGCCCTCCCACAGCTCCACCAGGGCGCCGTACGTGAGCGCGCGCGTCCAGTAGGAACCCCGCAGCTTCTCCGCCAGGGCCGCCGCCACATAAGCCAGTCGTGCGGTGGGTGCCGCCGCCCCATAGCTGGCCTGGAGCGCACCGCGAGCCAGCTTGGTCTCCAGTTCCTTCGAGTCCCCACCCTCCGGCGCCTTGTAGCGGATGCGCAGCGTGCCCAGGCTCGGCGCGGGTTTGTTCAGCTTCACCTCGTAGAGCGCGGTGACGGAGTGGCCCGCGCCCACCTCACCCGCGTCCACGCGGTCATCGCGGAACTGCTCCTTGGACAGCATCCGGTTCTCGTAACCGAGCAGCCGGTAACGCGAGACGGCCTTCGGGTCGAACTCCACCTGAAGCTTCACGTCCTTGGCCACCACCTGGAGCGTCCCCGTGAGGTTCTTCACGAAGATGCGATGCGCTTCCTTCAGGCGGTCCACGTAGGCGTAGTTGCCCTCACCCACCTGGGCCAGCCGCTCCATGAGCACGTCGTTGTAGTGGCCCATGCCGAAGCCCACGGTGGACAGGGTGATGCCTTGCGCGGCGAAGTTCTTCACTCGCGACCAGATGCCGTCCGCGTCGGTGATGCCGTTGTTGGCCACTCCGTCCGAGCAGAGGATGACGCGGTTGGTGCCTCCTTCGAGGAGGTGCTCGGAGGCGATTCGATAGCCGAGCTCCATGCCGGCCTGTGCGTTGGTGGAGCCCTCACTGTGCAGCCCGTCGATGGCGGTGAGCAGGCGCTCCTTGTCTTCCGCGCTCGTGGGAGGCAGCACCTGCCGCGCCTCGGAGCCGTAGACGACGATGGAGACCCGGTCTCTCGCGTCCAGCTCGTTCACCAGCAACAGCAGGGCCCGCTTCACCAGCCCGAGCCGCTGGTCTCCCTGCATCGAACCGGAGACATCGATGACGAAGACGAGGTGGCTCGGCTTGCGCTGCGCGTCGCTCACCTCGCGAGCCTTCACGCCGATGCGCACCACCTGGTAGCCCTTGCGCGCGGGGGAAGGAAAGCCCTCCACGTGGACGTTGAAGGGGGCCTCGACGGGGCCCGGATAGGCATGGTCGAACGTGTTGACGAACTCCTCTACGCGCACGGCTCCCTCACTGGGGAGCACCGAGCGCTCCAGATATGCGCGCGCCAGGGTGTACGAGGCGGTGTCGGTGTCCACGGAGAAGGTGGAGAAGCGCTCGTCCTCCGTCTCCACCGTGGGGTTCACCCCGTACCCCTTGAAGTACATGTCGAAGTAGTGCGCGCGAGTCATTGGCTCGCCGCGCCGGAGTCTCCTGAGGGGCTGCCCCGACGGAAGGGGATGGAGCCGCAGCGTCATCGACATGCCGGGCATCGCGGGGGAGAGGTTGTACACAGGGGCCGCGCTCACGACGGTGATCGCCTCCTCGATGGGCACGCCGTACTGGTCGCTCTCGGCACTCGGGGCCAGCTCGGCCAGGGATTCGAAGGACCGTGACGTGCCGCCCGAACCGGGAGCGGCGATGCGCTTGATGAACTGCTGGTCCACGTTGACGCCCGTGGGACAGTTGCCCTCGCCGATGGTCGGCATGGCGCCGGAAATCTCCACTGTCTCTCCGAGGGACTCGGGGCGCAGTTCGATGTTGACGCGGATGGTGCGGTTCAGCCGCAGTTGCACGTCGCTCCGCGCGTAGGGCTTGTACTGCTCCTTCTCGTAGCGAAGGGTGTACACGCCGGGAGGGAGCTGGGGGATGAGGTATTCGCCCTGGGCATCGGTGAGGACCGTCTGTTCGCCCTGGAGATTGGGCGACGTCGCGGTGACCTCCACTTCAGGCACGGGCTGACGGCTCTGCGCGTCGATGACCGTGCCGGTGATGGTGCTGCTCTGGGCCAGCGCCTGCGAGGCAAACAGCGCCAGCAGTCCACACAGCATCCGAGGAATGACAGCGTTCACGAGAGCCCACCCCTGTGTTTCGAGAGGTAGCCATCATCCAGAGGGCCCACGCCGCGCATCGCACGCGAGGCTCCAGGCTCCATCATGGTTTCCGCACGAAGCGGACGTCACGAGCCCCGGAGGGCCCGGCACATCAACGCATCAAGGGCGCTCGGCCTCGCGCGAGGTGCGCACCCACTCGCCGCGCTTCTCCGCGCCGGGGCCGCGCAACATCAGCCCCACCTTCCACACGACGTACACAGGCGCCCAGGCCAGGTCCAACAGGCCGCGAGGCCCCACGCCGGACACCCACCAGCCGCGCAGCACGTACGCACCCAGGCTCATCAGCCCGAAGCCCGCCAGCGCCGACGCCCACACCGCCGTGCCACCCGACAACCACACCAGCACCGACGCCGCCACCGCGCTGCCCACCGCCGCGAGCACCAACTGGCTCAAGGGCGGCACCAGAACGTCCATGGACAAGTCGAGCAGCAATCCACTCTTCTGCTTCAGCGCGTCCTTCAGGAGCGGCCAGCCGTGCAGCTTGCGCATCTGGCTGCGTCCACCCTCCCAGCGCTGACGCTGCGAGCGGCTCTGCTTCTCCGCGGAGACCATCTCCCCCTGCACCTCCGCCTCCCAGGCGTAGTGCACGCGGTGGCCCTTGCGGCCCAGGCGGATGCCGTACTCCAAATCCTCCACCACGCTGAAGGCGTCGTGCGGCACCTCGCGCAACACCGCGTGCGTGAAGCACATGCCGTTGCCGCGCAGGCCGCAGGAGACGCCCATCGCCTCGCGCCCCGACGAGCGCACCTTGTGGAACATGCCCAACGCAATCGTCATCAGCCGTGTCCGCCACGACGCCGTCGGGTTCATCACCCCGTAGTGCGCCTGCGCCGCGTGCGCGCCGTCCTCCAACCGCCGCGCGTACGCGTGCAGCAGGTTGGGAGACACCACCGTGTCCGCGTCCACCACGACGACGGCGTCAGCGAAGCCGTCCTTCTGGCTGAACTCGAAGGCGTACGCGAGCGCATAGCCCTTGCCGCGCTTCTCCGTGTCGTGCCGCTCCAGCACCGTGGCGCCCGCCTCGCGCGCCTTCTCGGCCGTGGCGTCCGAGCAGTTGTCCGCCACGACGAGGATGCGCCGCAGCGACGCGGGGTAGTCCACCGCGGACAGGTTCGCCACCGTGCGGGCGATGCCCAGCTCCTCGTTGTGCGAGGGAATCACCACGTCGAACTTGCGCGTGGGCGCGGGAGGCACCGGCGCCGCGCGCCGCCACGACAGCAGCGTCAGGAGCAGCAGGTAGCCGCACGCCACCACCACCGGCAACAGCGCCACGCACAGCGCCAGGTCCACCCAGGTCCACACCGTCACGAGACTCTCCCCCGAGCGCGCGTCAGCGCCGCTCCAGCTCCGCCAGCACCGGGAGCTTCAGGATTCGCTCCACCTGCCACTTCTCCAGGATGCGCCGACGGATGATGTCCAGCGCCACCGCCGCGAAGATGCCCATGGCGATGCCACCCACCACGCCCGCGGCGAGGATGAGCTGCACCTTCGGCTTGGACGGCTTCTCCGGAAACTGCGGCGGCGCCAGCACGCTGAAGCGGTGCTTCATCGACGCGCGCGAAATCTCCAGCTCCGTCTTCGCCTGGTCCAGTCGCCGCATCTTCTCCTGATGCCGCATCACCAGCATGCGCACCCGGTCCGCCGCCACCGACACCTCCGGGTTGTCCGCCGTCGTCGGCCCGCCGAACGCCGCCGCGCCCAACAGCGGCCCCGTCGTCCCCTGCTCCAGCTCGCCCGGGTCTCCGCCGTTGCGCATGTACTCGTTGATGAGCTCGTTGAGCTCCGAGCGCAGCGCCACCAACTGCGGCGAGTCCTCCGTCAGCGCGATGATGCGCTGCTCCAGGTCCGTGATGAGCGGGTGCTGCGGCGAGTAGATGACGCGCTGCTCGGCCAACTGGTTGCGCAGCTCCGTCAGCCGCCGTGCGCGGAACTCCTCCACGTCGGAGATGGCCCGGCGCTTGGTCTGCACCATGAACCGCATCTGCGCGAGCAGGTGGTTGGTGTTGATGCCCAGCCCCGCCTGCGCCTGCGCGTTCCGGCCTCCGCGCGTCGCGGCCTTGGCCTCGTCGCGCTTGCGCTTCGTCTCCACGCGCTTCACGGTGGCGTCCAGCGCGGCGATGGCCTGTTTGATTCCCTCGCCCTCGTCAATCACCTGCTTGTCGAGGATGGTGATGGCCTCCGACACCGCACCCATCTCCGCCGCCTGCCGCATCTCCAGGAAGTTCTTCTGCGCCGCTTCCACGATGTTGAGCGCCAGCTGCGGGTCGCTCCAGTCCACGCCGATGGTGACGGTGCCCGTGCCACCCTCCACCATGACGAGCATGGCCTGCTCCAGCATGGCGGTGAGCGCATCGCGCTTGTCGTCGTCCGACATGGGCGGCGGCGGCTTGCGCAGCAGCGTCTCCTTCAGCTTGCTCATGGGCGAGCGCTGCAGCTCCCAGTACTCCACCAGCTTCGCGTCCCGGACGATGGCCTTGATGTTGTCCGTCTTCATCACCATCTCCCACGCCGCGCGCGTGGGCTGGTCCGCGTCCACCGGAATGGAGCGGCCCGGGTTCGCCAGCGAGGCGATGATGAAGTTGCGTTGCGTCAGCATCCGCGTTTCGACGTGGTACTTGCGCGGCATGATTTTGCTGACGCCCGCCGCCAGCCCCGACACCGCGACCATCACCAGCAGCGCCAGGAACCAGTGCCGCAGCACCGCGTTCTTCACATAGAAGACCGCGTCAATCGCGAAGCCCCAGTCGATGAGGTCCGACGGCGCATTCGTCTCCGCCCGCTCCGGCGTGTACGCCGGTCGGGGAGGGACGGCCTGTGGACCCCGCGGCCCGGGGGCCGGCATCGTCACGACGTCCTCCTCGCCGCGGCGCTCTTCAGGAGCTGGCCCACCCGACGGGAGAACTCATCCTGCGTGAAGGGCTTGCCCAGGTAGCCGTTGGCTCCCGCCTCCTCGGCGTGGGCCTTGTCCTCCGGCAAGTCGCGCGCGCTCACCACCAGCACCGGCACGTCCGCCATGCCCACGGTGCGGCGGATGTGCTCGCACAAGTCGTAGCCGGAGATATCCGGCAGCGTCAGGTCCAGACACACGAGGTCCGGACGCGCCGCTCCCGCCAGGTGCTTGAGCGCGGCCTGGCCATTGGGCAGCTCCACCACGTCCTTGAATCCCATGGCACGCAGGTAGTCGCCCAGCATCTTCCGAAAGAAGGGCGCGTCCTCCACCAGGAGAACCGTGTGCATTTGGGGCTCCATCCGTCGTCAGCCTTTCTTCTCAGTCGCGCTCAGTGGAAGCCGAGCCGTGGCACCCAGACGATGACGCCGTAGGTGTATGCCGCGTTGAAGAGGATCACCCACAGGATGGCCTTCTTCAGTCCCCTCATCGGATTCTCATCCCTCGCCGCCATCGCGGGGAGGGTGATGGTGAGGATGAGGACGGACATCAGGATGAGCTTCGCCATGGGCCTTGAACTCAGAGGATACCAGTTTGACGAAGCGACAGGCCCAACGCCGCCGCCCACTGGAAGCGGGCCGCCGGCAACTCGGGCGAGCGGCTCCACGTCCCGCGTGTGTCGGCATCCACCGACATCCAACTGTTGAGAATCCAGGATGCCGTCACCCCGCCGGACACCAGCCGGTCGCCTGTCGCGCCGCCCACCGCGAAGGCGGTGCCGCCCGTGGTGGCCACGCGCACGCGAGGCCCCAGCGCCCACGTCCCCGTCACGGTGAGGTCCGCTCGAGGGTAGACGCGCGCCGTCAGCCGGTCCGTGAAGGGAGACACTCGCAGCCCCAACCTTCCGTCGAAGTCCGCGGTGCGAGAGGGAATCCGGTGGCCCACCGCGAGGGTGAGGTTGGGCAACAGCTCCGTGCGGGGCCCTGCGTCCGCGCCTTCCTCGCCGGGGTCCGGGTCGACTCCCGTCGCGGTGAGGGAGCGGACGATGCTGGCCCCGGCGCCGGCCTCGACTGAAGTCCTTCGCGTCATCCGCCGCGTCCAGCTCTCCGTCAGCGTCACGACGGTGTTGTTGGCGCCGGTGGAGAAGCGCGCGTGCGTGACGGCGGCGGATGTCGTCAGCGCGCTGAGCGAGGACAGCGCGTGGCTCAGCGACGTGTCCAGGCGCGGGCCGTACTGGAGGGGGACGGCTTCCCGGGCCGGGCCGTCCAGGCCGCCGCTGACGGAGAAGCCGGTGGTGGCGGACAACTGCCAGCGCCGTCCCAGCCAGCTCGTCTCGCCGGTGAGCGAGGTGGCGGACGACACGAAGTGGACGGTGTCCGTCTCCGGGAGCGGCTGGAGCGGACCGCCGCCCACGGGCGGGCGCAGCGGGCCGTCCGGGTCTATCGGGTCCGGGTCGAAGTCCGGCAGCGCGTCCGTGGTGAGCAGGTTGACGCTGCCCACCACCAGCTCCTCGCTCAGCCGGAAGGAAAGGCCGCGCTCGGGACGCCAGAGGGCGGCGAAGCGGCCCACGTGCTGCACTTCGGTGCGCGCCTGGGCGGTGACTTCGCGCAGGCTGATGCGCGGGGCGTAGTCCAGTTGGAGGGTGGTGTTCCCCTCGCGCCGCTCCAGGCCCAATATCGGCGTGAAGTCGGTGTCACCGGCGACGGAGGGCGCGTCCTCGGCGGGGTCCTCGTTGGAGCGCACGCGCGAGTCCACCCGCACCGACGCGGTGTAGGTGATGGCGGTGGAGGAGACCTCCAGCCACATCGCGGTGAGCGCCGCCCCCAGCACCGCTCACTCCACCACCACCACGTCACCAGGGCGCAGGCGGAAAGTCGGCGCGCGCCCCTCGGCGTGGATGAGGTCCTGGTAGCGGAAGCGGATGCGCAGCGGGCCCTGTCCGTCCTCGTGACGCATGACGAAGATGCGGTCCTGGTGCGCGTACTCGGTGAAGCCGCCCGCGCCGGCCAGGGCCTGCAGGAGGCTTGCGCCCACGTCGATTTCCAGCGGGCCGATGCGGTTGACCTCGCCCACCATGGTCACCTTGATGGGGCGCGCCATCTCCAGCGCCACGGTGACGACGGGGTGGTTGATGTAGTCCTTCAGCCGCGTCTGGATTTGCTGCGACAGCATGGCGGGGCTGTGGCCCGCGGCCTCCACGTCGTCCAGGAACAGCAGGCTGATGCGCCCGTCGTCGCGCACGCGCGCCTGCGTGGTGAGCGACTCCTGGTTCCACACGCGGATGTTGAGCAAGTCGCCTGCGGCGATGCGGTAGCTGGCGTCGGGCGGGGGCGGCTTCTCCTGGTACTCGTCCACCCAGGTGTACTTGCCCAGCCCGCTGCACGCGGAGGCCACGACGAGCAGCACGGCGCACGCGAGGACGCGCGGCGGGAGGTGGAGCGCGGGGCGATGGGTGCGGGGCGAGGACGACATGGGCTCTGACGGTTTCCTCTAGGGAGTGGGGGCGACGGCGATGACGGCCGGCTCCGGTTCGGGGTTGCCACGGCGGCGCGCGAGCTTCACCACGGCGAGGACTTCACCCGGCTTCACCGCGCCGAGCGCCAGGACTCCGAAGACATACAGCGTGGCCTCCACGCCCAGCCGGGGCCAGTCCTCAAGCGAGAGGAGCACCGTCCTGTCCAGCGCGACGATGGCCACGCAGACCACCGCCGTCTTGGCCACCCTGACGAGCAGCCGGCGGTCCACCGCGGAGCGGCCCATGCGGCCCAGCATGATGATGGTGATGACCACCTCCATCAGCAGGAGGGAAATCGCGGTGCCCGCCGCGCCGCCGCCGTCGCCGTAGGCCGCGTGCATGCGCGGCACCAGCATCAGGTTGAGCAGCGGGTTGAGCAGCAGGCTTCCGAAGATGCTGGTGCCCGTCACCCACCACTCGCGGTTCGTCATGGTGAGCCAGGCGCCGCACGTCATCGTCACGAAGGCGAGGACGAACAGGGGCGACTGGAGCCGCAACAGATTGACGGCCAGCGAGTAGTCCTTGCCGAGCAGCCCAATCCACAGGGGCGCGCCCATGACGATGAGCATCATCATGGGGACGGTGACGGCGAGCGTGCCCTCCAGCGCGCGGCGGGCGATGGCGCTGACTTCTTCTTCCGAGCGCGCGGCGGCGCGGGACATCAGCGGCAGGAGCACCCAGCCCATGACGGGGTTGAGGGCGAAGGTGACGTTGGAGATGCTCCACGCGGCGCTGTACCAGCCGACCTCCTCGTGGTTGCCGAGCATCCCCAGAATCATGATGTCCAGCCGCCCGTTCGTCGCGAGCGCCGCGGCGGTGAGGAAGTAGGGCAGGCCCGCCTTGAACACCCGCCATGTCGCGGGGAAGTCCACGCGGAACACCAGCCCCATGTGCTGGCGCGCCAGGTGCCAGCCCACCGCCAGCTTGATGGCCTCCGACGCGACGACGGGCACCGCGAGCCACGGCAGGGGCAGGCCCATGACGCCGACCGCGAACAGGCCGCCGCCCCACACCAGCTTGGTGACGACGTTGGAGATGGAGAGTCCGGCGACCTTGCCCTTGGCATGCAGCAGCGCCGCCATGGACGCGTTGCACATGACGAGCAACTGCGCGGCGCCGAAGACGTAGACGAGCGCGCGCATCTCCGGCGGGTCGTCCCGGTAGTTCATGACGAGCGCGAGCGCGCCCATCAACACGCCCGTGAGCACCAGCCGCACCAGCATGGAGGCGCCGAAGAAGTCGCTGGCGTGTTCGGGCCGGCGCGACACCTCCTTGCGGATGTACATCTCCAGGCCGAGATTGGTCGCGATGAAGAAGATGGCGGAGAAGCTGTCCGCCCAGTTGAAGCGCCCGAAGGCCTCCGGGGACAGGTAGTGCGTCAGCAGGGGACGGATGCCGAAGGCGATGGCATACGTCACCAGCAGCGAGCCGCCGAGCTGCAGGCCGTTGCGCACCGCGCCCATCGCCTCATGGGAGCGTTCACGCTCCTGGGCGTCATGCTGAGAGGATTCGCTGTGGGTCGTCACGGTGGGAGCGGGCGCTCCGGCAATTGGCCGGCCAGCCCGTGTGCATAGAAGACGAGCGGGAGCGGCGCGTCAATGCCGCCCCCGAGGAAGTCAGGCCGCCTGGAAGCCTAGCTGGCCCCGCGCCCCGTAATCACGACGGGCACCGTCTGGAGCAAGAGGCGCAGGTCGCTCGTGAGGGTCCAGTGGTCGATGTACTGCATGTCCAGGTACATCCACTCCTCGAACGAAATCTGGTTGCGGCCGGAGACCTGCCAGATGCAGGTGAGGCCCGGGCGCACCGACAACCGGCGGCGCTGCCACGTCTCGTATTTGGCCACCTCGTTGGGCACGGGCGGACGCGGGCCGACGATGCTCATCTCGCCGCGCAGCACGTTGATGAACTGGGGCAGCTCGTCGATGGAGAACTTGCGGATGAAGCGACCGATGCCGGTGATGCGCGGGTCGTTCTTCATCTTGAAGACAGGGCCGGTCTGCTCGTTCTGCGCGGCCAGCTTCTCCTTCAGCTCCTCCGCGTTCACCACCATGGAGCGGAACTTGAGCATGTAGAACGGCTTGCCGTTCTGCCCGACGCGGTACTGCTTGAAGAAGATGGGGCCCTTCGACGTGAGCTTCACCACGAGCGCCACGAAGCCGAGCAGCGGCAGCAGCATCCACAGCGCGACGGCGGACACGCAGATGTCGAACAGGCGCTTCATCGCCATCTGGTGCGGCTTGGGGCTCACCGCCGCGAAGTGCAGGAAGCCATCCGCCACCGCGCGGCTGTCCACCGGACGCGCGCGGTCCAGGCGGAAGCTGTGCGCGGGCAGCGCGAAGGGGACGCCGAAGCGCTCGGCCAGCTTGATGGACGCCTGCATCGCCTCGCCCTGCTTGAGCGTGTTGCCGGCGATGTAGACTTCGTCCACGGCGGTGTTGCGCAGGATGTGCTCCAGGTCATCCACCGTGCCCAGCACCTTGGCGGGCAATTCACCGATGGAGCCCGTGTCGTCGTGGAAGCGCACGTAGCCAATGAGCTGCCGACGGCCGCGGCGAGCCAGGTCCTCGCCGGAGTAGCGGCCCATGGCGCCCGTGCCGACGATGACCACCGTGTCCGTGGGGCGCTCTTGAGAGGCCACCGAGCGGAAGACGAACAGCCGCAGGAGCAACGCCACGGGCCAGAAGAGGATGAGCAGCGGGGCAAGGCCGGGGACCTTCATCGTCTCCGGCAGCGCCAGGTGCACCACGGCCAGCACCGTGACGACGGCCAGCGTCGTCACCGACACGAGGGCCACGTGGTCCAGCTTGCTGCGCTCCGCGAAGCGCGAGTCGTACAGACACAGCGCGGTGCCGGTGATGATCCACACGATGAGGGACGCGACGACCAGCGCGGGCAACAGCCAGCCGGGCTGGGCCCACAGCAGCCCGTCCAGCCACGCCGAGGCCGTCAGCACCGCCGACATCAAGACCAGGTCTACGGTGAGGTTCAGCTTCGCCGCGAAGCCGGGCGCCAGCTTGGGCCCGGGAACCAGCTCTTCCGCCGCGCCCCCCACATTGCCCTGAGCGGATGCCGACCCAGGAGCACCGACCGCCGCACCAGTACTTGCGCTGCTCATCGTGTCCACCCCCCTCTACCCGCCCACTGAGTGTTCAGTTCCGGTAGAGGATGCCGTTGAGGCTGAAAATCTTCAAGTCGGAAAGAACTGCTTTTTGCCATGCTTGTGCGGCGCGTTGCAACCCCCCGCACTGTGAGTAAGACGTGACATGGTGTGAAATCTTTGGATCATCCGACTCTCGTCGCATCTCAGGGGGTCCCAGCGAACACCGGGAGTCGCCTCTTCGCTTCCCCGCGCGAAGGTGACGTCCCCCAACACATTGCATCTACGGTGCCGGTCTGACGCGAACGGTACGGAGCGCGTGGGTGGGATGGATGCATGGGGTCAGGGTCCAGGAGTTTCGCGGGGTTGCGCGGATTCCAGCCGTTCCGGGTGGGTGTGGACGTTGAAGCGCCCGTTCCGGACGAACGTCGCCAGCGTCACGTGGGAACGCAGCGCCAGGTCGATGGCCAACGTGCTGGCCGCGGAAACACCTGCAATGACTGGGATTCTGGCCATGACTGCTTTTTGGACGATTTCAAAGCTGACGCGTCCGCTGACGGCGAGCAGCACGGGCTGACGCGTCAGGGCGACGGGCGGCGTGGAGACTGCGCGCGGGGCCCTGGCCAGGACGAGGGCGCCCACGACCTTGTCGACGGCGTTGTGGCGGCCCACATCCTCGAAGGACGCCAGCAATTGGCCGTCGGCATCGAGCGCGGCGGCGGCGTGGACTCCCCCGGTCCGCGCGAAGTTGCGCTGCACGTCGCGCAGGCGCTCAGTGGCGCGGGCCACGACTTCTGGGGAAAGCCGGGGGCCGGGCGGGAGCGGGGTGCAGCGGGACAGCAGGTCCTCCACGCTGCGCCGGCCACAGACGCCACATGCGGAGGTGGTGAGGGTGCCCCGGCGGGTGGCCTTCAGTGGATCAGGGTCAATGACAACACCTGGGGCGGGAGTGACCTCGAGCACATTGCCCCAGCCTTCCTCGCCCGGCCGGCCGCAGTGGGAGAGGGTGCCCAGGTCGTCCGCGCTTCGGATGAGGCCCTCGGCCAGCAGGAAGCCCACGGCCAGCTCCCGGTCATGTCCGGGTGTCCGCATGGTGGTGGCCAGGGCCTCGCCGTTGACGCGCAGCTCGAGCGGCTCCTCGACGGCGATGGTGTCGTCCTCGGCGGGGAGGAGGGTGGCGCCGTTCCAGCGTCGCACCGGACGGGAGGCCACGCCCCGCGCATCCTGGGGCGGCAGTGGCGCGCGTCGGGGCGGGCGCAGGTGTTCGAGGAGGGCGTCCGCGATGGCGCGCGTGTCGAGCGGTGACAGGAGCCGCGCGGTGGAGGGGCTCGACACGAGCGCGTCCGTGACGAGGGCGAAGACCTCCGGACGGGAGGAGGCGAGGAGCGGGCCCAATCCCTCGCGCCACACCTCCAGCTTGGGGAGCGGACCGTCCTTCCAGCCTTCCACCAGCGCGAGGTCCAGGGTGCCCGCGAGCCGGACGAGCAGCTCCGGAAGGGCCTCCGTGGGGGCGGTGCCGGTGGTGAGCTGCACGCCCTGGGGTGTGGCGAAGCCGGTGAGGCAGGCGCCGGCCTCCTGGAAGCGGGCGGTGTCGCTGCCTCCCCGGTGGAGCGGGTGGGTGTCCGAGGAGTGCTTCACGGCGGCGATGCGCAGTCCTCGCGAGGCGAGCTCCGGGAGCAGCCGCGTGAGGAGCGTCGTCTTCCCGGCGCCGGACCAGCCGACGATGCTGAGGGCGGGCACGCGGCTCATGGCTTCAGGTCCGCGGCGTGGTGGGGGCGGTCGAATGGCTCGACGGCGTTGAGGGCGGGCACATGGCTCACGGCGCGGTGTCCGGGGCTGAGTCCGCCGCGTGGTGGTGGGGGCGGTCGAATGGCTCGACGGCGTTGAGAGCGGGCACATGGCTCACGGCGCGGTGTCCGGGGCTGAGTCCGCCGGGTGGTGGTGGGGACGGTCGAACAGCTCCACCTCGACGAGGTCGTTCTCGTTGAAGTCGGCGCGGCCCGGAGGGAGGACGGCCCAGCCGTCTGCTTGAACGTTCTGGAGAATCTGCCCGGCGCCCTGGGGGCGCAGCCAGGCGCGAAGACCCTCGTCGCCGTGCTCCAGCGTGGCGGTGATGAGGTAGGTGAGGCCGGCCTGCTTGTGACGGGGCTCGGACAGGCGCGCGCGGACGCGGCGGCGCGTTTCGAGCACGCCCTGGTGCTTGAGCAGCAGCGGCCTCGCGAGCTGGTCGAAGGCGACGGTGGCCGCGCCCGGGTTGCCCGGCAGGACGACGATGGCGGTGTCCCCCAGGCGCGCGACGGCCACGGGCTTGCCTGGCTTCAGGGCCACGCCGTCGACGAAGAAGCGCGCGCCCAGCGCGGTGAGCACGCGCTTCACGTGGTCCTTGTCTCCCACCGACGCGCCGCCCGTCGTGATGAGCACGTCGACTCGCGGCGCGAGCTCGGTCAGGGCCTCGCGCAGGGCGTCCTCGTCATCGCGGGCCCGGGACATGTGGAGCACGTGGGCGCCCGCTTCGCGCGCGAGCGCCGCGACCAGGACCAGGTTGCTCTCGTAGACCTGATGCGCGAGCGCGGGCTCACCGGGGCGCACGAGCTCGTCACCCGTGGCGAGCACGGCCACCCGTGGTGCCGGACGCACGCGGACGGTGGTCTCGCCCTGGGACGCGAGCACGCCGAGCACGGAGGCATTCACACACTGGCCCGCGCGGAACAGCGGCGCGCCCGCGCGGACCTCCTCGCCCGTGCGGCGGATGTCGTGGCCGGGGGGCACGGTGATGAAGAGGTCCACGGCCAGGCCATCGTCCGAGGCGCGCGCGGCTTCCTGTCGCACGATGGCATCGGCACCGGAGGGGATGGGCGCGCCGGTGAAGATGCGCGCGGCCTCGCCGGGCTGGAGTGCGCGAGCGGGCAGGGCGCCCGCGTAGACGGTGTCGATGACGCGCAGCCTCGTGGGGCTGTCACGGTTGGCGCCGCGAGTCTCCTCCGCGCGCACGGCCCAGCCATCCATGGCGGAGTTGTCGCAGCCGGGCAGCGAGCGCGAGGCTCGGACGTCCGTGGCCAGGAAGCGGCCGTGGGCATCGAGCAGGGGCACGGGCTCGGGAGCCGCGGGAGCAATGGCTTCGAGCGCGGCCTGCCGGGCGGCGGAGAGGGACGTGAGCGGCATCGGGGACGCGCAGACTACGCCGCGGGCCCTGTCCGTTGTCCACGGGGCTGCGGGCCGTCTGTTCGCCTGCTGTCCTTCGCGGTGGGCTCGGGCATGGCGCGGCGTGGGATGCACCGCTTCGACATGGATCCTCGATGCAGGGCCTCGGTGCTCGGAGAGGCAGCGCGTGGACTCGCCGCGTCACTTCGCGAGTGACCTCGAATCGAAGGGGCGTGCTCACCTCTCCGAGCGAGGTGTGGCATTCTGAGGGGAAGGGCTCTCGTGCGTGCTTCGCGGCACTCGGGATGGAACGTGTGACGTCGCGCGTGGCCGGGGGCAAGTGCCGACGTTCCAGGGGAGAGCGAGACACGAGCCATGGACCCCAACAGCGGCAGTCTCGGCAACACATATCCGGACGTGACGCTGGCCATCATCGCGGGAGGCCAGGGACGACGACTGTCCGGTGTGCCCAAGGGCATGCTGGAGGTGGAGGGCCGCACGGTGCTGGCGCGACTGCTCGCGCTGGCGCCCCGCTTCGGTGAGGTGCTCCTGGTCGCCAACGCACCGGAGCCCTACGCCCGTTATGCGCTGCGCACCGTCGCGGATGTGGTGCCGGACAAGGGCGCGCCCGGCGGCGTCCACGCGGCACTCTCCGCGGCGCGGACGCCCTGGGTGGTGGCGGTCGCATGTGACATGCCCTTCATCTCGCCCGATGTCCTGCGCGTGTTGCTCGACGCGCGCGGTGACGACGTGGACGCGGTGTGCTTCGACGCGGGCGGACGCGTGGAGCCCCTGCTGGCCGTGTACCGCGCCGCGCTCGCGCGGGTCTGGCGCGCGACGTTGTCCGAAGACCCGTCGCTGCGTCAGCTCCTCTCCCGCTTCCGCGCGCGACTGCTGCCCGAGTCCGCGCTGCGCGCCGTGGACCCGTCGCTGCGCGCGCTGGTGAACGTGAACACCCCTCAGGACCTCACGCGGTACGCGGTGACGCTGCCTGGCGAGTAGTTCTCACTTCGAGACACGCGCCATGAATGCGTGCCATCGCCTCGCACCGCCCGGCGCCGTCAGGAGCGAGGCGTCGGGACGGGCTGGAGGAGGGTGGGCAGCTCCGCCAGGTCGAGCACGAGGCTGGGGCGAATCTGGCCGACGGCATCGGACATGTCCTCGCCCTGGCCCTGTACGCCCAGGCCCACGGTGAAGCGGTCGCCCACCATGACGCGGGTGGTGGCCACGACGCTGGCGCGTTTCGTGTCCGTGTTTCCCAGTTTCAACAGTGACTGGGTGGCTTCGAGCTTGAGCTGGAAGCGCTGCGAGGCGACGCCGAAGGACAGGCCGACGTCGACCCATCTGTCCATGGAGAGCTCCGGGCGCGGACGTTCCTGGAGTACGCGCACTTGCATGGCGACCTCGAGGTTGGAGTCCGCGCTGCTCAACAGCTCCAGCGTGGCCGCGCCGAAGCCGCGCTGGATGGCGACGCCGTCGCCGTCATGTGACTTGAGGCCGGGTGTCACCCAGCGTCCGCCGACGGAGAAGAAGAGGGCGCTGGAGGCCTGGCGTGTCTCGCGGGTGCAGGCGGGGAGGCCCTGGCGAATCTTCGCGATGCCCGCCTGGCGCGCGGCCTCCATGGCGAGGCGGTAGTCCGCGAGGGCCTTCTCGAAGTCGGCGGGATTCACATGGTCGCCGGGCAGGGGCTTGTCGGGGAACTCGTAGAGGCTCGGGTCCGCGAGGACGCGGGTGATGCAGGTGTTGTAGGTGGAGCCGTAGATGCTGCGCTCGCCGAGGACGTCCACGGACAGGCCGGCCATCACGGTGGCGAAGCGGCCCTTCTCCGGGACGGCGTCCTGGAAGGGCGTGTCCTGGCCCACGCCGAGGGTGAGGGCGGTGTCCTGGAGCAGGCGGGTGAGGACGGAGGCGTTCCGCGCGGCGACGGCCTCCGAGTAGAGCCGTTCGAAGCCGTCGGTGAGCAGGTAGGGGTTGAGCTGGAGCGCGAAGGACGCCTGGGTGCCGTCGAGCACCGCGCCCACGCCGCGCAGGCTGGCCACGAGGGCGGAGGGGTTGGAGGGGTGGACGACTTCTCCGGCGGTGGCGATGTCCAGGCCGGCGGCGGTCTCCGAGCCGCCTCGGAGGATGCTGGGGAAGTCGAGCTCCACGGTGCCCGCGTCCGGAGTGCCACCGTCCTGGGCGTTCGCGGCGGAGGCGCAGAGGAGGAGCAGCGCGAGGAGCGCCCTCATTCCACCACCGTCCAGGTGAGGGTGATGAAGTCGGCCACGGCGCCCTGCTGGAGGGAGAAGTCGTCCCAGAGGGCTTCCTTCTGGCCTTTTTCGAAGACGAGCGTCGCGCGCTGGAGGAACCGGGCGCCCGCGCCCGTCGGGTCCGCGACGGAGAACACGGCGCGCACCCACCCCTGGGCGGCGGTGGGCAGGAAGTCGTCGGGCAGGGGGACGGTGCCGTCGCCGGTGAAGACGTCCGAGTGGAGCTGGCGGCGCTCCTGGCCCTGCATCTTCCCGCTGACGACCAGGCGCATGGCGACGGTGTTGAGGACACCGGAGGGCCGCTCCAGCACCAGCTTCACGCCCTTCCGGTCCGCGCGTGGCACCTGGATGATGGACTCCAGCTTGTCGTTGCCTGACATGGTGTTCCCCCTCGACGGGTGATGGCGGGCTTTGCCGGCCTCACCCGGTTCATTCTAGTGGGAGGGGTGACGTGGAAAGAAGCCATGCGGGCGGGCGACCGGGTGCGTCACCCTGACGCATGGACGGGAGGGTCGGAGGGTGGGAGACAGGAGGGGGAGAGCGCCATGTTGAAGACCCCTCTTGGACGGTTCCGCGCGGTGGCCTTGTTGGAAGGCCTGTCGTTCGTGTGCCTGTTGTTCATCGCGATGCCGCTGAAGTACGCGGCGGACATGCCGTTGGCGGTGCGCTTCACGGGAATGGCGCACGGGCTGTTGTTCGTGCTGTACCTCTTCGCGTTGATGGAGGCGGCCATCGCGCTGCGCTGGTCCTTCGTGCGCGTGGCGGTGGCGTTCGGCGCGTCGCTGGTGCCCTTCGGCAACTTCCTGCTCGACGCGAAGCTGCGCAAGGAGAACGCCCCTGTTCAGGGGTGATACGGGGCGCGCTCGAGGAACCGCCCATCCGGCGCGATGGCGTAGACCTCGAACCAATCGAACTCGAGCGTGACGCCGGGGCCGAAGCCAGGGCACCTGTCCACGCGTCGCTCGACTTGAACGAAGTAGATACCGGCCTCGAAGCCGACGCGCAGCTCCAGGGAGCGGGGCGAGAACGCACACTGCTGGGTGTGCTGCTTCGGAAAGCGCTTCATGGCCTCTTGCAGCGCGGTGTGCGCGGCGAGCACGGCGGGGCCATCCAACGTGGCCAGCGGGCGAATCTCCTCTGGCCATTGAATGGGGCGTTCGCCCGTTGCAGTCGGAGAGAGCCCCGCATCCCTCGTCGTCGTGGGCTGAGGTCTCACGACTCCCGCATCCGGGCTCCCCGCGTCGGGCGTGGGCGGAGCAGCTCCGCCATCCGTCAGCAGGGACACCAGCAGGAGCAGGGGATTCAGTCTCAGCATGTGGCACCTGATGAACGTGCATCGGGACGGCGGGACGTGGCGCGAGGGCTCATGGGCGTGGCGTCGAGCAGCCTATGGGGACATCGCGGAAGAGCAATCAGGAGGAGTGCCGTGAGGCCTGATGACGCTGGAGGGGCGAGGGCGACAGGTGGCCTGGAAGCTCCATTTCTTCCGGGCGGAGTCCCAGAGAAAGACCTCACCCGCTGGGTTCCATTTATAGAACCGAGGCGCGCTTCGATGGCCCGTGGCGAGCCATCCCCAGGTCGAAACGGGTTGCCCTCGCGCATCTCGGGCCAGTCTGCCGCTCGGCGTGGTCGCATACGCCATCATCACCCAGAGTCCCTCGCCCGACTTCGCCAGGGGCCAGACGACGAGGTCCTTGGCGCTGACCTCCGCTCCGCAGGGATGGTTGTGGGCATAGCCGAAGATGGGCAGGTCCCTTCCGAAGTCCACGTCATCCACGCCGCCAAATGGAGGTCGGCATGCGCTCGCTGGTGTTCCCCCATCGCGAATGGGCCAGGACACACGCCAGTCGTCCGGCGTGCGGTAGATGGCGACGCAGTACTCGGTCGCATCGGGACGGGGACGCCCCGTCCGGGCGTCGCAGGCGTCCATGGAACTGGGGAGCGCCATCAACGCCTGGAGGGTGGGCAGGACCAGGTCATCCGGAACGGCCGCCGACGTGTCGAGCACGGTGGGCACCTCGGGCCAGGGTCCCGGCGCCACCGCCAGGAAGGTGTCACCGTCCAGCGAAGGCAACTCCGAATGCAGGTAGTAGCGTCGTGTGCTCGCGCAGGCGATGACGAGTGGCAGACCGAGCCAGGCAATCCACCGCGGCGCGAGGCGCCGGAGCCGTGCGGGAATGCGCGAGAGCGTCATTTCACCCAACGTAGTGCATTGGCCGCATTCCCAGGAACGGGACGCGCCAGGGTGTGGATGACCTCCAGGAGTTCGCGCGCGCGAGGAAGCTGTGCGAGCATTCCGCGCGCTTTTTCGCGGTGGAGGTCGGCTCATGGAACGCGGCACTTGGAACACGCCAGAGGCAGTGCAGCGGGAGCTGGATTCGCGGCTCGCCCTCGTGCAGTCCTCCGAGCACATTCGCGGCATGCACTTCGCCGCCGTGCTCGACACCGTGCGCTTCCTGGGCGGTGAGCAGGCGGTGAAACACATCGTCGACGCCGGTGACTTCCCTCCCGACCTTGACCCCACCGAGCTCTACCCCGTCCCTCCCTTCATGCGGCTGTTCTTCGCCTCCGCCAACCTGCTCGCGCCCCAGCTCGGCGGCGTCGAGGAGGCCATGCGCCAGATTGGCGTCCAGGGCACGCTCGCCTTCGTCCGCTCCATGTTCGGCACCGAGGTCCGTCAGCAGGTCGGCGGAGATCCAAAGCTCCTCGTCAACATGCTCCCAGAGGCCTACCGCATGGCCATCGACTTCGGCGAACTCCAGGTCGAATGGACCGCGCCCCGCGCCGGCCTCATCCACATGCGCCGCATCTTCACCCCCGTCGCCTACAACGAAGGCATGCTCGAAGGTGCCCTCCAGGCCGTCGGCGCCCAGGACATCCGCGTCGAGGGCCGCCAGACATCGCTGCTCGACAGCGAGTACTCCCTCTCCTGGGACGACTGAGCGCTTCTACCGGGACGCGCCCCTCGCGGGCGCATCCGCATCGAAGACGAAGGCGCCGTACCCAATCACCTCGTCCCGTGCCCCGGCCGCATCCCCGGAGCTGCGCAGCGCCATCAACCTGGGCCGCAGCCCCCGCCGCTTCGCCACCCGCAGCAGCCCGCTGATGGCCTCCGCGCCACACGCGCTGCCCGCGTCCAACGGCCCCTCCAGCGCCAGCACCCGCGCCGCCGTCGCATGGTCCGCCCGCCGCGCCTCCTCGTACGGCCGGTAGTGCGACAGGTCCGACGTGACGACGAGCAACACGTCCTCGTCCCACAACGCCTCCAGCACCTGGGCGACCTCCTCCTCTTCCGCGCGCCCCACCACCAGCGGCAACACCGTGAAGTGCTTCAACACGCGCTGGAGGAAGGGGAGCTGCACCTCCAGCGCATGCTCCGACTCGTGCGCCTCCGTCGAGGCGCTCACCTGTCCCAGCGCGGTCGCCCGGCGCAGCAGGTCCGCATCCAGTCGCACGTCCCCCAGCGGCGTACACAGCAGGTCCACCTCCGGGTACGCCAGGCCGCGCAGCCTGTGGAAGTGACACGGCCCCAGCAACAGCACCCGCGTGCGCTCCGCTCGCCGAGCCCACAACGTGGCGTAGGCCGCCGCCGCCACCGCGCCTGAATAGACATACCCGGCATGCGGAACGATGAGCGCGGCGGGAAGCCCCTCCTCCGGCCCCCGCGCCTGCTCCAGCCACGCGTCTACCTGCGTCATCAACGTGGTGGGATTGGAGGAATAGAAGGTGCCCGCCACCGCGGGCGCACGCACACGAGGCATGTCCTCCAACCCGTCCTTCCCTGGGCGGCGCCGCGAGCACTGACGGGCGGGGCTGGCTGTCCCACCAGCGGCCCCGGGCTCCACACGAACGTGGCTCCGGGTGGAATCCTACGGACAGACGGCAACGCGAGGATATGCGAATCATTGCAAGTCTGTTCGCTTGTGGGACGTGCGGGTCCCGACTTCGAGCGCCGCGCTCCTCATTCCCGGCCCTCCACGAATGACAAAGGATTGATTTCACCGGCGGTTCGTCTGGCGTGAGGCTTGCTACCGGTGACTTCGTTCCGTGCGCTCCTTCCGAGCGGTTCAGGGCCGTTCGGGGCACGGAACCTCGCGCATGGGAGGGCCGGCTGGGGCCTCTGACTCCTCCACCCTGGCCGACCTTCCCGTCCGTGAGCCCTGGCCCACGCGGGCCCGCCGCGCGCCCGTGTCCAGGCCTGGGCCCATGTCTCAGCGATGTCTCACGCGCCGCGTCTCCGGGAGCGCTCTTCCTCGGGAGATGGCGCGAGGAACGGCTCCGCCGAGCGAATTCTCAAGTTGCGCTCATGCGGTACATGACACACGGGGAACGAAAAAAGGATGCGCGCAGGCGCGCATTGACTAGAAGGGGCCGCCGAGCGCCCGGGAATGACCGCGGGCACACGCAACGGAGGGACGCTTCATGAAGGCAAATCAGTGGCAGGCCATGGCCGTAGCGGCCGGGTTGATGGTGTCGACGAGTGCATTGGCGCAGTCGACGGGTGGTGGTTCCGGTGCTTTCGGCAACGCCGGGCAGATTGTCGTCAGCTCGGATGCGTCGGCGAACCTGGGCTACACGACGGAGGGCGCGGGGTACGGTTTCTTCAACCTGGCGCCGAGCGTGGATTACTTCCTGAAGGAGAACCTCTCCATCGGTAGCGGCGTCAACCTGGCGGTGGTGTTCGGCGACGGCGACACGGCGGCCGCCTTCGGCATCAACGCGCGCGTGGGCTACAACATCTCCCTCACGGAGAAGGTCTCCGTGTGGCCCAAGGCCATCGTCACGCTGTTCGTCGGCGACAACATCCTGTCGCTTCCCGACGGCACGGGCTCGGCCTCCACGGTCATCCTGGAGGGCTACGCGCCCTTCCTGTACCACGTGACGTCCCACTTCTTCGTGGGCGCCGGTCCTCGCCTGGCCTTCGGCCTGGGTGATGACGTCGACGTGACGTTCAGCGTCGGCACCACGGTGGGCGGTTACTTCTAGCGGTTTCGAGGCCCCGCGCGCGGCAGGCTGTGTCCCGCCGCGCGCCGGGGCTTCGTCGTCTTCGTCAGGGCAGCGTGAGGCGGCTGACGCCCCCGCCCGGACGGAGTGGACGGCCCACGCGGGTCTCCTCCACCCATCCCTCCGCGGACGGCGCGTTGCCTTCGTGGATGAGCCGCAGGCCCAGGTGCAGCGTGCGCGAGCCCGTGCCTGGTGAGTAGAGGCGCAGCACCGCCGCCGCCTCTTCGACGACCCGGCGTGACACCGACCGCGTCGTGTTCCCTCGGCCCGCTCGCACCACGCGCCAGCCCTCCAACTCCCAACCCACCACGCGGCCGTCCCGCACGTGCACGGACACGTCCGCCCACACCGTGCCGTCCACGGGCACCCGCACCGGCATGAGCAGGCGTTGGACGCTTGCGGCCATCCAGGTCGACTCGGGCGTCGAGGCCTCACGCCGTCCGGCGAGGTGAAGGGCCTCGGGAGGCCGCTCGGTGGAGAAGGACGCGCTCGGCTCCAGGGCCCACGAGGACGCGTCGCGACGCAGCCGCAGCACCACCTCGCCCGCGGAGTGACTCGTGGTGGACATCAGCGCCCGGGCCACTGTTCGCCGCAGGTCATCCGAGTCGATGCCCCGTCCCGGCCGTCCGCCGCGCTGCACCGACTGGTAGCCCACCAGCGTGAGGGCGCCGCGCTCCGACCAGAACGTGAGCTCCAGGCGCGAGCCGACGTCACGCACGCCACCCGCCAGCGCCGCCACCTGCCGGGCCACTTCCCGCGCTTCCTGGCGACGGGCCTCCTCGTGCTCGAAAGGCTCGTCCGTCCCCGCGCGTCCCGAGCCGCCCGTGCCGCCGGACGCGCACGCGAGGCTCGTCGCGAGGATGACGACACCCACGGTCCGAGCGCACACCCGGAGTCCGTGGTGAATGGACCGCATGGACATGGCTTCCCCCTCCGGGTGACAGCGTCACCGGGTTGGATTGGGCTTGCGCGGGGCGCGCGGGCCGACAAGGTATTCCTGTGAGGCAAAGACGCGCGTGGTGAGGGATTCCTGAGCGCTCGGGACTGGCGGACGGGACGTTTGTCCATTCCCCCACGCCCGGGTGCCCGGTGCGCCGGGGTCGCGGCTCACCGCGCGAGGTGGCGCAGGACGAACGCGAGGTTCGCTGGACGCTCGGCCATGCGGCGCATGAGGTAGGGATACCAGTGGGGGCCGTACGGGACGTAGATGCGCACCGGATGGCCCTGCTCGGAGAGCCGTTGCTGGAGGTCTTCCCGGATGCCGTAGAGCATCTGGAACTCGAACGCTTCACGCGGCAGCTGTCGCCGCGCGGCATGCTCCAGGGTCGCGTCAATCATCCGCTCATCGTGCGTGGCGATGCCGTGATACACGCCGCTGTCGAGCAGCACCTTCATGCACCGTACGAAGCTGGCATCCACGTCCTTCTTGTCTGGAAAGGCGATGTCCGGCCCCTCCAGATAGGCGCCCTTGCACAGACGGATGCGCACCCGCTCGGCGCACAGTGCGCGGGCGTCTGTTTCCGTGCGCCGCAGGCAGCTCTGCAGCACCGCGCCCACGTGTCGCTCGCCGTGCTTCGTGTGCAACTGGCGGACGATGTCGAGCGTCGCCTGGGTCACCGCGCCGTGCTCCATGTCGATGCGTACGAACGTGTCTCTTGCTCGCGCATCGGCCACGACGGTGCGCGCGTTCTCCAGTGCCAGCGCCGGGTCGAGCAACAGTCCACACTGCGTCAGCTTCAGCGACACGTTGGCCTTCACGCCCGTCTGGTCGATGCGCGCCAGCAGCCGTCGATACTCGCGCACCTCGTCCCGCGTCTGGGCCGCGTCACGCACCGCTTCGTTGAGATGGTCGAACGACGCCCAGAGCCCACGCGAGGTGAGTGCCTTCACCGCGTCCATCGCCTCTTCCAGACTCTCGCCCGCGACGAAGCGCCGTGAAAGGCGTCGCAGTGGTCCCAGGCGCGTCGCCCGGTCCTTCAGCCCTTCCTGGCGTGACAGGAACAGCAGGGCGGAGCGCGAGAGTCGCGCGGCGGTGTGGCTCATGGCGCGCGCCCTGGAGTGTCGTTGCCTTGCTCCAGGCATGACAGGAACCGCAGAGCGGAGCGTGAGAATCGCGCGGTGGTGTGGCTCATGGCGCGAGCCTCGGAGTTCCGGCACCGTGCTCCGGGCGCGACAGGAACAGCAGAGCGTGAGAGTCGCTCGGTGGTGCGGCTCATGGCCCGAGCTCCGGAGTGTCGGCGCCGTGCTCCTGGAGGAACGCGCCGACGGCGGCGTTGAAGGCTTCCGGGTGGCTCATGTACGGCAGGTGGCTCGCGTCGCGGAGCAGCTCCAGCCGTGCGCCAGGGATGTGCTCCGCCACGTCGTGCGCGGCCCGGGGCGGCACCAGCAAATCCCTGCCACCTTGGATGACGAGCGTGGGCACTCGCAGTTGATGGAGCCGGGGATGGAAGTCCGCGGCCAGCACGTCGCGCAGCCGGCGCAGCAACTCCACGGGGGTCAACCGCCGCGCCTCGCGCACGATTTCCGCGCGCCCCTCCGGGGGCAACCGCGCGCCGCCGAGCACTCGCGCCACCGTGGGTGCGAAGAGATACGCCAGCGGGCGCGGCGTGCGCACCAGCGTGGACAGCGTCACCGCCAACCGCCTCACCCGGCGCACGCTGGCCACCGGAGACACCAGCACCAGCGCCTTCACCCGCTCCGGGTGCGCCAGCGCGAAGGCGATGGACAGCAGGCTGCCATAGGAGGAACCCACGAGCGCGAAGCGCTCCGGTAGCCGTGCCTCGGGGTCGTTCAGCACGGCCAGGTTCCACTGCAGCGGGGTGTGGGTGGCCGGGGTGTGCAAAGGCGGCGTCCACAGCAACAACCGGAACCGTCCGGCCAGCGGCTCCATGGGCGCGAAGGACCTCCCACTGGCACCCAACCCCGGCAGACACACCACGGTGCGGGCTACATCCGTATCGCCGTTGGGAAAGGTGAACAGCCGCGAAGGTGTGCCTTTCACCCGGCGCTCCTCGCAATGCAAGTGCGCGTAGCCAGAGGGAATGTCCTCGACGTCCGGGACGCGCGACGGCGCGGGAGCCCGGGCCTTCGGGCCCGGAGGTGTCTCAAGCATGGCGAGCCCTGACCAGCAGCCGGTGCACGCTGGTGGCCACCCTGTCGCGGAACGCGCGCAGCCGCGGCTCGGAGGCCCCCGAGGGCGGCGGGGTGTGGGCATTGCCCAGCGCGAAGGTGAGGCGCACCGGAAATGGGAGAGGGCCCAGCCCCACCAACAGCGGCACGCGATACTTCGCCTCGTTCGTCAGGTGCACGCCCAGCCGCGCCTCGCCGGGCGGCCAGAGGAAGGTGTCGTCCACGCCGAAGCCCGCGAAGGGCACCACCGGCACCCCCGCATGGGAGGCCACCCGCGCGAAGCCCAGCGCCCGCTCCCAGCGCAACTGATAGCGCCCGCGCGGCCGCTTGAAGACCTCTCTCGCGCCGCCCGGGTAACAGACGACCAGCGCGCCGTCGCGCAGCACCGCCAACGCATTGTCCTGGGTCCCCTCCACGCCACCCAGCCAGGGCAACACCGTGCGGACCACGGGAATGCGGAAAAAGCCTCGCTCCGCCAACCCCAGCACCCGGCGCCCGGTGGCCTGGTGCAGCAGATGGAAGAACGCGGGCGTTTCGTAACCCCACACGCCATGGTTTCCCACCAGCAACACGGGGCCGCTCGACGGCAGGTGCTCGGTGCCCACCAGCCGGGCCCGGTGGTAGAGCGCGGAGAGCGCCGCGCCCCGCTCGGCGAGGTGGAACACCGTCCTCCGCAGGGTGGCGAGCGAAGCTTCCACGAGGAAACATGATGGAGACGTCCCCGCCCATCGCCATCCAACCCGGCCGGGCGGACGGGCCCCCGCTTCCGGGCCGTCGGTCATCGCAAACCCACGCGCCGTCCCCGGGGGGACGCGCCCTGCCCACCCCGGAGGTTGCTTTGAGTAGGCAACGCTTCGCGCCGGGCCCCATGGGCTTTCAGCCGCCAGTCGAGGCAGGCTGCGGGACGTTGTTTCACCCCGCCGAACGTTCGCTCGCCCTGTCGTTTGAGTTTCGATAATGTGAGGATGAAGCGCAGCTTTGGTTGTCTGCCTGCCGAACCATGCAGATGGTTGAGGGTATGGGAGGCCCGTTCGACATCCTCGTGGAGGAGCACCGTGAGCTCGAGGAGCGCTTCGAGCGGCTCGTGTCCGGCGCGGAGGAGGAGCCTCTGAGCGCGCAGCGCGAGCTGCTGGAGCTGTTGCGACTGCACACCTGGCTGGAGGAGCGCTGTCTGCAACCGCTGGTGGCTCGGGTGGAAGGGCGTGCTCGTGCCCGTCAGCTGGCCGAGGATCATCTGGCCATGCGTGAGCTGATGGATGAGTTGGAGGAATTGCCCCTGGGCGATGCCGAATGGCAGGCCCGGCTCTATGCGCTCGAGGATCTCTGGGTCGCGCATTTCCAAGAAGAAGAGAGTTCGCTGTTGCCCAGACTCTCCACCGCGTTGGATCCCCGCGAGCAGCAGACGCTGCGCGTGGAGCTGACGCTGGCTCGCGAGGAGCTGCGCACCCTGGCCGAGGGGCCCTTTGTTTCGGGGACCCGCTCCCTGCTGGAAGACCTTCGCTGGGACGGCTGAGCGCCGTTCCCGCCCCACTGGAATGGGGCCCCGACCGGTACGGTAGGGGGGGTGATACGTCCTTCAGTCACACCTTTTATCGCTTCCTTTAGACAAATCCTAAATTGGAAGGTATGGGTATGAGCAGCATCACAAATCAACTCCCCCTTCCAGACCTTCAACAACCAGATTAGCCAAGACGAGGATTGAACGAATGTCCGTGGATAAAGCGTTTCGGGACATGATCCGTAACGAAATCGAGGTCCAGCTCAAGCCGCTGCGCGACGTGGTCTCCCGCCTGGAGTCCGGGACGGCGGATCTGGATGCACTGCGCAACGTGGCGGAGCGGCTGGCCCCGCTGGCCGAGGTCGTGGGGCCGCTGTTCGGCGCCCAGGTCGCGGCGGCGAAGCCGGGCCGCAAGGCCGTGGGTCGTCCCCCCGCGGCGGCGCGTGGCGCGGTGAGCGCGGCGGCGTCGGTGTCGGCGGGTGGCAAGCGTCGCGGCCGTAAGCCGGCGGCGGCGGATGGCTCGCGCGAGTGCGCCATCGTCGACTGCGGCAAGCCCAGCCGGACCAAGGGCTACTGCGCCGCGCACTACCAGAAGCTCCGGATGCTGGAGAAGACCAACCGCCGCCCGTCGGCGTGGGTCGACTACGCGCCCGCCAACAGCGTTGAGGACATCAAGCTGCCCCGTGGCCGCGCCGCGTCGAAGGCCCTGGCCGCCGCCGCCCAAGCAGCGAACGGTTAAATCAGCGGCACGTTTGGCCCCGGCCCGGGCAGACAGTGACCGCACCTCCGTCAACCGTGCTCCCTGGCAGGGAGAGGGTTCGGGGGCAGCCCGTACGGGAAGTCTTGCCCGCGGGGGCTTGCAGGGGCATGAATGCCCGGGCCCATGAACAAACGAGATCTGGAGCCTGGAATCATCACCGACCTGGCCGGAAGGACCACGTACGGTGAGTACCTACAGCTCGACCGGCTGTTGTCGGCGCAGGTTCCGCGCTCGCAGCCCCCGCACCACGACGAGCTGCTCTTCATCATCCAGCACCAGACGAGCGAGCTGTGGATGAAGCTTCTCATCCACGAGCTGAGCGCGTGCATCCGCTATGTGCAGGCGGACCGGCTGGAGCCTTCGTTCAAGATTTTCGCCCGCGTGGGGAACATCCAACGGATGCTCTTCGAGCAGTGGAGCGTGCTGGAGACGCTCACGCCGAATGAGTACCTGGAGTTCCGCGATGCGCTCGGGCCCGCGTCTGGCTTCCAGAGCTGGCAGTACCGCGCGGTGGAGTTCCTGCTGGGCAACAAGGACCCCAATGCCCTGGGTCCCTTCCGCCACCAGCCGGATGTGCATGGCGAGCTGGAGCGGCTGCTGGAGTCTCCCAGCCTCTATGACGAGTTCCTGCGGTACCTGGCGCGCATGGGGCATGCGATTCCGGAGGACCGCGCCCAGCGCGACTGGCGGCTGCCGTACGAGAAGAGCCCGGCCGTCGTGGAGGTGTTCCGTCGCATCTACGAGGACACCGACGCGCACTGGGATGCGTACGAGATGTGCGAGAAGCTGGTGGACACCGAGGAGCGGTTCCAGCTGTGGCGCTACCGGCACATGATGACGGTGATGCGAATCATCGGCTTCAAGCAGGGCACCGGGGGCTCCTCCGGGGTGTCCTTCCTTCGCAAGGCCTTGGATTTGCGCTTCTTCCCAGAGCTGTGGGATGTGCGCACGGAGCTGGCGCCCCCCGGGGCCCGGGCTCATAAACCGTCGACATGAGCGCGCTCCTGGCCGTCATGGCAGGCGTTGCGCCCCAGTCTTGACGTGCGGCCAATTGAGAGGAATGGCGGGGGGCCGGCGTGACAGGCTTCCGGCGTGAAACATCGACAATGTGACGGGGTGGATGGGCAGGTGTCGGAAGCCACCCTGTCCGCCCATCGGCCTGACGGGTGGGCGGGACATGCGCTCGCTTCAGGGCGCGCCCTAGCTTGAGTGAGCAAAGGGAGCGCGCCATGGCCGAACATGAAGTCACCCATCCCAGGAAGGAGCCTCGGCTTCCCGAGGACGGGCGGGAGGCTCGGCGTTCGGCGGGAGAGCCTGTGTCGCCGCCGCCCGACCAGGTCGGTGGGGTGCCGGACACGCGGCCCGGCCCGGGCAAGCCGGTGGTGCATCCCTCACCCGTGCCCGAGGACTGACGGCTCGTCGACAGGCGCCAGGCGTCAGCCATTCGGCGGCGTTCGTGTGGGGACGCGCGGGCTAGGCTGGGCGCACCATGGTTGCCTCGGCTCCCCTGCTCTTCGAGAAGGCCCACATCCTCTGCTACCGCACCTTCGACATCGCGGAGGAAATCAACCTGGAGCGGGCGCGCAAGGCCGTGTCGGAGGACACCCGCCGCCTCAAGCTGTCGCGCGAGAATGGCCAGTACCTCCAGCTCCCCAATCCGCCGCTCGCGTATGAGCTGGGGCGAAGGCCGCTCGCGCTGAAGGACGGGCCCGTCACGGTGGATGCCACCGCGCGCCTGTTCGACCATGGCGCCGCGTCCATCATCCTGCGCGTGCCCGTGGTGCCGGGCACGTCCCTGGAGCAGCTCATCCGCGTGGCGGACGAGTTGTATGACAGCCAGGCGTTGGAGGACCTGGCGCTGGATTTGGTGGAAGGCGTGCGCAACACCATCGCCGCCGCGGTGCAGGAGCCGCACCTGTGGGACCAGAACGAGAGCTACACCGTCATCTTCGCGGAGAGCATCCAGGGCAACCCGTCCGCGGAGGACATCCTCGCGGAGGCGGACCTCGCCCGGCTGCTGCTGGGGGAGAACGGCCAGACGCCGCTGTCGCGTCGGGAGAGCGAGGCCGTCACGCAGATGCGCTTCAGCTACACGGTGAATGACCTGGTCGTCATCGACTGGAACAGCGCCTTCGTCTACGAGCCGTCGGGCTCCGGGGACATCCCGGACCTGCTCGAAATCGCCAACGCGCAACTGTTGGAATTCCGTTACTACGACGAGCGGCTGGACGAGCACATCGCGCGCATCCACGACGAGGTGCAGGCCAAGCGCCACGGGTGGACGCGGCTGTTCCGCAGTCCGTACCGCACGCTGACGCGGCAGACGCTCACCACGCTGGTGGACCTCAACGAGTTCATCGAGCGGGTGGACAACAGCCTGAAAATCATCGGCGACTTCTATCTGGCCAAGGTCTACGAGGGCGCGGTGCGCCGCATGCGCATCTCCGCCTGGCAGGGCTCCGTCACGCGCAAGCAGCAACTGCTCGCCCAGACGTATGGCCTGCTCAAGGGCGACGTGGACATCGACCGCTCCCACACGCTGGAGGCCGTCATCGTCCTGCTTATCGTCCTCGAGATTTTCTTCGCCTTCTTCAATGTGTTCGCTCACTGAAAGCCAAGGTCTCTTGTACCTGGGGACAGGTGTCCGCGGGTTTCGCGGCCCTGGCGGACATGGGACACTGGAGCTTCGCGGTTGGCCCGATGGGGCCCAGACCGGGGGGACGTGTGGGCATGAAGGTGCCCGAGAGCAACCGGGTGGCCGCGACGGACCGCGTGACGCGGCCCCGGGAGCGGCTGTCGGTGGCGCCGCCGGTGCGGGCGGTGCTGGAGGCGCTGCTGCGCGAGGCCGCGGCCGCCCTCTCCGCGTCCGGCGTCTTCATGTGTTGGAGAGAGGACGAAAGCGTCCCTCGCGTGCTCGCCACGCCCGCGCTGCCGGCTGACGCGGTGGAGGTGTGTGGCCAGCGCCTGCTGAACGGCCCGAGGGACATCGACGGGGCGCTCTTGACGTACGTGTCGGTGGACCTGGAGCGGGACGTGCTGCTCGCGGGCGAGCCGGAGGCCCGGCGGAAGCTGGGCGCGGTGGGGCTGGTGTCGCTGCCGCTGTCGCCCTCCGTGGACCGGGGCGTCGTCGGCGTGTTGTGCGCCGTCCTGCGCCAGGGGCGCGTGCCGTCGGAGGAGGACCTTCAGCGCTGCGGGCTGTACGCGCGCCTTGCGGGGCTGGCGCTGGAGCGGGAGCTGGCGGTGGAGGGGACGCGGGCGGAGGTGGCTCGGGCGCGCGCGGAGGTGGAGCAGGCGGAGGTGCTGCGGCTGAGCCGCTTCCAGGCGGTGACGGAGGCCTTCGGCCAGACGCTCACCCGCGAGGAGGTGGCCCACGTGGTGTTGGACCTGGGCCTGCCGGCGGTGGATGCGATGGCGGGCATGGTGCACCTGACGCCGGAGGGCGGCGCGTCCGCGGAGCTCATCGCGGCGGTGGGCGTGCCCGACGGGCTCCTGGAGCCCTTGCGCGTGTTGCCCCGCACCGGCGAGGACCTGCCGGGGTACGACGCGGTGCTGGCCGAAGCGCCGGTGTGGCTGGAGACGCTGGCGGCGATTCAGGCCCGCTACCCGAGGCTCGCGGCGTTGATGGAAGAAGGGCCGCTGCGCGCGCTGGCGCTGGCGCCGCTGTTCGTCGAGGGGCGGGTATTCGGCACGCTGGCCTTCGGCTTCGAGCGGGAGAAGGACTTCACCGCGCTGGAGCGCGAGTCCATCATCGGGCTGTCGCGGCAGTGTGGTCAGGCGCTGGAGCGCGCGCGGCTGTACGAGCGCGAGCACACCGCGCGACTGGAGGCGGAGGCGCTGGGCGCGCGGCTGAGCCTGCTGGCGGACGCGAGCGCGCTGGTGTCCGGCTCGCTGGGCTGGGAGGACACGGTGGCCGGCGTGGCGCGGCTGGCGCTGGGCCACTTCGCGGACGGGTGCTCGGTGGACTCGTACGAAGAGGGCGTGGTGCGGCGGCTGGCGGTGTTGCACGCGAGCCCGGAGAAGGCGCAGCGGGTGCTGGAGCTGACGAGCTTCCCGCTCGACTCGGGGCAGCCCTCCACGCTGGCGCGGGTGCTGGCCAGCGGGCAATCCCGCATGGAGACCCGCAAGACGCGCGCGGTCTCCGAGGTGGACGGCGCGTCGACGTGGAGCATCAGCTCGCTCATCCTCACGCCGCTGGTGGCCCGGCAGCGCACGCTCGGCGCGCTGACCTTCGTGCGGGACGCGGGGCGGGCGCCCTTCGACGCGACGGACCTGTCGCTCGCGGAGGAGCTCACCCGGCGCGCGGCGATGGCCATGGACAACGCGCGGTTGTTTCGCGACGCGCGCGCGGCGGAGGAGGAGAGCCGGCGCAGCGCCGCGCGGCTGCATGTGCTGGTGCAGGTCAGCCAGCTCATCGCCGAGGCGGGGTTGGACCTGCCCACGGTGCTGGACGTGCTGGCGAGCAAGGTGTCCGAGGCGCTGGGCGGCGGGTGCGTCCTGCAACTGCTCGCGGAGGAAGGGGAGCAGTTGGAGCTGGTGGCGGCGCACCACCCGGACCCCGTCGCGCGCGGCGTGCTGGAGTCGTCGCTGCGGATGAACCCGGCGCGCGTGGGCGAAGGGCTGTCGGGCCGGGTGGTGGCCACGGGGCAGACGCTCTTCGTGCCCCGACTGAGCGCGGAGGAGCTGCAGGGGGACCGCTCGCCGGAGGGTGTCACCTTCCTGGAGCGCTACGGGCCGCAGAGCCTCATCATCGTTCCTTTGGGCGCGCGGGGCCGGGTGCTGGGCACGCTCGGCGTCATCCGCGAGGCGCGCGGGCGCGAGTACACCGCGGAGGAGCGCGCGCTGTTGGAGAGCCTGGCCGCGCGGGCCGCCCTGGCCATCGAGGATGCGCGGCTGTATGGCGCGGCCACCCAGGCGGTGAAGGCTCGCGACGAGCTGCTGTCAGTGGCGGGTCACGAGCTGAAATCGCCGCTCAACGCGTTGCAGCTCCAGATTCACCTGCTGGCGCGCATGGCGAAGGACGCGATGGCGGCCAGCGGGCTGGCGGAGCGCGCGGAGAAGGCGGCACGCGCGGGCCAGCGGCTGGGGTTGCTCATCGACGACCTGCTGGACGTGTCGCGCATCAGCGCGGGCCGGCTGTCCCTCAACCTCGAGGAGGTGGACCTGGCGGCGCTGACGCGCGAACTGGTGTCGCGGATGTCCGAGGAGCTGGTGCGCGCGGGCAGCGAGGTGCGCATGCTGGCGGACGACGCCGTAGTGGGGCAGTGGGACAAGTTGCGGCTGGAGCAGGTGCTGGTGAACCTGTTGTCCAACGCGGCGAAGTATGGCGCGGGGCGGCCGGTGACGGTGCGGGTGGAGCCGCGCGGAGCGGTGGCGGAGCTGGTCGTCCAGGACGAGGGCATCGGCGTGGCGCAGGAGGACCAGGAGCGCATCTTCGAGCGCTTCGAGCGCTCGGAGTCCGCGCAGCACTTCAAGGGCCTGGGCCTGGGGCTCTGGATTACCAAGCGCATCGTCGAGGCCCACGGCGGAGGCATCCGCGTCCAGAGTCAGCCCGGCAAGGGCTCCATCTTCACCGTGGAGCTTCCCCTGTCCGACACCTTGCCGACGTGAGCGCGTGGCCCGTCCACCAGACACATCACCTGGACAGCGCTCGGCCCCGTGCGCTCTGGTGCCCTTCGTGATGATGCGTGTTTTGCGCGGCGGAGTCCTGCTCCTCCTGCTGGGTGGGGCGCTCGCTTCCGGATGTGGCCATGCGCCCCAGGCGCGGCCTGCTCCCGACGGCGACGGTGATGGTGTGTCCGATGCCGGGGATGCGTGCCCGCTCCTCCCCGGCCCCGCCTCCACGCGCGGCTGTCCCAGCAAGGACACCGACGGTGACGGCCTGGACGACTCCGTGGACAAGTGCCCACGCCATGCGGGCCCCGCGTTCCGGGAGGGCTGTCCCGCCCGGGACGTCGACGACGACGGCGTGGAGGACACCAAGGACGCGTGTCCCCGCGAGGCCGGCCCGCTGGAGCGCAAGGGCTGCCCCATCGTCGACCCGGACCGCGATGGCGTGGAGGGCGACGCCGACGTGTGTCCCGAGGAGCCCGGCCCGGTGGAGCGGCAGGGCTGTCCGGAGCAGGACGAGGACGGCGATGGTGTCCCGGACGAGGATGACGCCTGTCCTCGCGACGAGGGCGTCCCCCACCTGCGCGGGTGTCCCGAGCGGGACAGGGACGGTGACAGCCTCGCGGACCATCGGGACAACTGCCCCACGGTGTACGGCCCGGCGACGAACCAGGGCTGCCCCGCCCAGGACAAGCAGCGCGTCAGCCTCCAGCGGGACAGGCTGGAGCTGCTGGAGCGCATCGGCTTCGAGAGTCAGACGGCGAAGCTCCAGGCGAGCTCGCACGCGCTCCTGGACAACGTGGCCCGGGTGCTGCTCGCGCACCCGGAGCTGACGCGCGTCATCGTGGAGGGGCACACCGACGCCTGGGATGACGCGACCACCGGACGCGCGATGACGCAGGCCCGCGCGGAGGCCGTGGTGGCCTACCTGGAGGGGAAGGGCGTCCCGACGGAGCGATTGGAGGCGCAGGGGCTCGGGGCGGACAGGCCGCTCGAGTCCAGCGGGACGTCGCTTGGACGCACGGCCAACCGCCGCGTGGAGTTCATCATCCCGCCTCCCCCCGTCCGCAAGCCCGCCCGGCCCGCCCCCCGGCGGTGAGGTGGGCGGGTCTCGGGCGCCTCGGCTCGTCCTCGGGGTGGAGTCCTCCCGGAGCGTCGGGAGGTGGGATACGCTGTCGGCCGCGTCCAAGGCTCCACCGGACGCCGAGGTGGCCCCCATGAGCGCATCCCCCCTCTTTGGTGACCTGCTGCTCAAGCTGGGTATCGTCACGCCCGTGCAGGTGCAGGAAGCCCTGGCCCTCCAGGCGCTCACTGGCCAGCGCGTGGGCGAGGCGCTCATCTCCCTCGGCTACGTCACCCGGGAGCAGATTCAGGACGCGCTGGGAGAGGCGTTGGGTCTGCACCACGACAAGGGGCCCTCGCAGCCCGCCCTGGGCGAGCTGCTGGTGGGGCTCAAGTACGTGACGCTCGCGCAGCTCGAGGAAGCGCTCGCCCGTCAGCGCCGCGACGGGCGCAAGCTGGGCGAAATCCTCGTGGAGCTGGGGCACTGCACGTACAAGCAAATCTACGAGGCGCTCGGCTTGCAGAACCGCATCGCGGGCCGGCAGGAGAATCCGCGGCCCTTCATCGACGGGCGCCGCCGCGTCGTCGTCGTGGACGACAGCCCGCTGGCGTGTGCCTTCGTGCAGGAGGGCCTGGTCGCCCTGGGCTACGAGGTCCTCTGCTTCCAGGACCCGTTCGAGGGGCTGGAGGGCATGAGCCGGCTTCAGCCCGCCATCGTCCTGAGCGATTTGGAGATGCCGGGCCTGGATGGCGTGGAGCTGTGCCGCCGACTCAAGGAGGGCCCCACGCGGGGCCTGCCCGTCATCATCCTCACCGCGAATGACCGCGAGGCGGAGCGCGTGCGCGGCCTGCGCGCGGGCGCCGACGACTACGTCAACAAGTCCGCGTCCATGGACGAACTGGCGGCGCGAATCGAGAGCGTGGTGCGCCGCACTGGTGAGACGGAGCGGATGCGCAAGCTGTTCGCCCGCTACACGTCCGCGGCGGTGGTGGACGAAATCCTCAAGAGCGCGGACGCGGTGGTGCTCACCGGCGAGAAGCGCGAAGTGACGGTGTTGTTCGCGGACATCCGCAACTTCACCGGGCTGGCGGAGAGCCTGCCTCCCGAGCAGGTCGTCGGCGTGCTCAACCAGGTGCTGGGCCGGCTGTCCGACGCGGTGCTCACGTGCGGGGGCACGCTGGACAAGTTCCTCGGCGACGGGCTGATGGCGGTGTTCGGCGCCCCGGTGGCTCGCACGGACGACGCGCTGCGCGCGCTCCAGTGCGCGAAGATGATGATGGACGCGATGACGGACCTGCGCGTGGAGGCGGAGGCCGAGTGGGCCGCCAACGGCCGCGAGGGCCACCCGCTGGTGCTGGAGCTGGGCGTGGGCATCAACTCGGGCGTCGTCGTCGCCGGCAACATCGGCAGCACCGTGCGCTCCGAGTACACCTGCATCGGAGACGCGGTGAATGTGGCCGCGCGGCTGTGCGCGCTCGCGGGCCCGGGGGAAATCCTCGTGGGCGAGCGCACCCGGGAGCTGGTGGACGCCAACGAGACGGCCTTCGAGGACCTGCCCCCTGTCCGCCTGAAGGGTAAGCAGCAGCCGGTGCCGCTATTCCGCGCGCTTTAGGCCCGCGTGAAGTCTTCCGCACCCCAGGCCCCCTCTGGCGGTAGGGTGGGGGGCATGAATCCGTCCGCTGACGACCGCCCTCCGCCCTCCCGTCGCTCACCCGTGCTGTGGGTGGGGCTGGTGTTCGCCCTCGCCCTCATCTGCGCGGTGCTGGTGGGGGCGCTGACGCGCTCGAAGGCGGTGTACGCGGAGCGGATCCACCAGGACATCGGCGTGCTGGAGGACGCGCTGTCGCGCTTCCACGCGGACGGCAACGAGCTGCCGGAAGAAGCGGACCTGGAGCCCCTGCTGGTGCCCAAGTACCTGCCCGCGCTGCCGCTGGACCCGTGGGGGCGGCACTACCGGTACACCAGCAACGGCACCCAGGTGTTCATCGCGACGTTCGGCAAGAGCGACGACCGGGGTGGCAGCCGCGAGGAGCAGGACCACACCAACCACGACGGACACCCCCGGCCGGAGCCGGTGAAGTAGCCGTCCTGACGTGCGGCCGTGTGCCTTCGGGCCCGGCGACCGATGGGCCTCCGGGCGGGCTGGCATGACGGAGGGGCCCCCCGCCTGGCGGCGTCGTGCGCATCTGTCCTGGAGGGGATGGACATCCAGGCCATCCCCGCGAGGAGGGCGGCCATGGCCATCGTCTGTGCGAGCCCGCTGATGGCGCGGGAGTCCCGGGAAGTGGAGGTCGCCGCGGCCCTGGCGGCCCGGCTGGGAGAGCCGCTCCTGCTCGTGGGCGTCATCGACGGCGAGCCGCTGACGGAGGCCACGCGCCTGGAGGCCCAGCGGCACCTGGAGGCGCAGGCGGAGCGATTGGAGCTCCCCCCGGGCCGGGTGAGCTGCCGGGTGCGCTCGGACACGGACGCGGTGCTCGCGGACGAGGAGTGCCAGCACTCGCGCTGGGTGGTGGCCGCGGCGGAGGGCTGGCGCACGTCGGCCTGGAGGCGCGCGTCGCTGCCGGAGCGGCTGGCGCGACGTGGCTGCGGCCCGGTGCTGTCGGTGCGCCGCGCGGACGCGCTGGTGGACTGGCTGCGAGGACGGCGGCGCCTGCTCGTCGTGGTGGGCGTGGATCCACTGTCCCCCACCGCCGACGCCGCCGTGGCTTTCCTGCGCGAGCTGCGCCGGGTGGGGCCGTGCGACGTGCTGGCCACCTACGTGTGCTCGCCGCTGGAGGAGCGCGACCGGTTGGGCATCCACACCCCCGTCCACGTGGACCTGCTGGAGCCCCAGGCGCGGGACATGGAGGCGTTGGACCCGGCGGTGGAGACGGTGCTGCTGCGCGAGGTGCGTGAGCAGGTGGGGGACTTGCTGGGAGAGGGCGGCGTGGAGGTGGTGCTGGAGCCGGGCTTCGGCAGGCCGGCGGACCACCTGCTGCACGTGGCGCTCTCTCGCGGCGCGGACCTCGTCGTGGTGGGCATGCGCGCGCGCGGCGCGGTGAAGCGGCTGTGGCACGGCTCGGTGTCGGCCGGGGTGCTGCGCAACGCGGAGCAGGCCGTGGTGTGCGTGCCGGACGTGCTGCGCGAGCCCCGGCATGCGCTGCCGCCGCGCAGCGTGCTGGTGCCGGTGGACTTCTCCGACGCGTCCGAGCGCGCCATCGCCCAGGCCCGCTCCCTGGTGGGGCCGGGCGGCCGGGTGCACCTGCTGCACGTGCACCGCAAGCGCCTGGGCGAGACGGGGGGCTTCATGGACCACTACGGCGTGCTGCCGGAGCCTCCTCGCGAGCGCGAGGTGATGCTGCGACGGCTGTGGGAGCTGGTGCCTCGCGACGAGGGCGCCCAGACGCTGCGCTGGAGCGTGGAGGGCGTGACGGGCGAGGACATCGCGCAGGCCATCTGCCAGGCCACCGAGCGCGAGGGCGTGGACCTGGTCTGCCTGGGGACGTCGGGGGAGCCCTCGCGGGAGCCGGACGCGCTGCCCGGCGCGGTGGCTCGGGAGCTGGTGGCGCGCTGCCGCCGGCCCGTCATGGTGGTGCCCGGCACGTGACACGTTTGAGACAGCAGTCACCCAGGTACACATGAAAGGGTTTTCAGGTGGGTCGCTTCGAGCCCCACCTGTCAGGACACGTGGCCCGTTGAACGGGAGACCCGATGGGGCGCTAGAATCCCCGCACCACGCATCACAGCAGGGGGTTTGCCGGTGACGCTCAGTGGTTACCGAGAAGAAGAGCTCGTCTGCAATCGTGCCTCGCTCATCATCCATGGCGGCACGGAGGAGGAGCGCCGCAGCTGGGCCCAGGAGGCCGCGCGCAACTTCGACGTGGAGCTCGTGGAGGTGCGACAGGCCACGGACCTGGCCGCGGCGCTTCGCCAGCGTAACGGCGTGTTGTTCATCCCCGATGCCGCCAAACTCGGGCGCGACGCGCAGGGGCTCATCCTGCGCTGCCTGCAGATGCAGGAGGAGCGGCCCAAGGTGGTGGTGGGGGTGTCGGGCGCGGCGGACGCGGCGCTCTCTCGCGGCACGCTGCGGGAGGATCTGCACTACCGCCTGCACCAGGCGCAGGTGGACCTGCAGAAGGACGGCATGCGGGAGCTGCTGCGGCGGCGCTGGGCGCTCCAGTCGGAGCAGCTCGCGCTGAAGGCCGCCGCTGCGAAGGCCGTCGCGGAGTCGGAGCGCGAGGCCGCGGAGGCCCGTCGCCCCGGCTCGGTGACTCGCACGCTCCCCAAGGCGCGCAAGCCGGTCTCCAGCTCGCGCAAGCCGGCGTCCCGCAACCTGTCGCCTCGCTGAAGGGCGCGAGTGCGCGCTTCTCGCGCGAGGGGCCTTTGTCCCCTCGCGCCGTCGTCAGTCGAGGCGCGAGGGCCCGTCGGCGCCCGGCCCACTCGAAGACGCGAGGAGACCCCATGTCGCTGGAGCTCATCCGAGGAGACATCACCCGAGTCGACGCGGACGCCATCGTCAACGCGGCCAACAGCTCACTGTTGGGCGGCGGAGGCGTGGATGGCGCCATCCACCGCGCGGCCGGTCCGGAGCTGGTGGCCGAGTGCCGGCTCCTGCACGGCTGCCCCACCGGACAGGCGAAGGTGACGCGGGGCTACCGCCTGCCCGCCCGACACGTCATCCACACCGTCGGCCCCGTCTGGCGCGGCGGCACCCATGGCGAAGAGGCCACGCTGGCCCGGTGCTACAAGAGCGTCTTCGCCCGGGTGTCGGAGCTGGGGCTGCGCTCGGTGGCCTTCCCTTCCATCTCCACGGGCATCTACGGCTTTCCCATCGAGAAGGCCGCTCCCGTGGCCCTCCGGGAAATCCAGGCCGCCCTGGCCCGACTGTCACATCTTGAGAAGGTGACAGTGGTGCTCTTCTCGGAGGCGGACCTGGAGACGTATCAGCGCGCGCTCGAGGGGCTCCAGGGGGCCCCGGGGGGCGAGAATGTGTGAACGAGGAAAACTGGGCTAGAGTTTCGCCCACGTCCTTTCTTCGTCGGAGCATCACATGTCTCAGGAGAATGCTTCCCCCAAGCCCAAGCGCGGGCTCAAGCGGCCCATCGAGGTGGTTCGCGCCGAGCTGATGAGCGACGCGGACACCAAGAAGATCGCCGCGGCCGTGAACATGAAGCTCGAGGACTACGTGGAGCTGGTCCTCAAGTACGCGCAGGACAAGGACCTCGACCCGGAGCTGAACATCGTCCCGGACGAGGAGCTGAAGAAGAACGGCATCACCCCGCTGACGTCCGACGAGGCCGCGGACCTCCTCATCCGAGGGATGAAAGGCGAGCTGCCCGGGTCGGCTCCGGACTTCGACAACTCCAAGTTCGAGCAGAAGGCCGCGGGCGGGAAGCCCTCGCTGGGCGCGCCGGACGCTCCGTTGCCGCCGTCGACGCCGTCGGCCCCCTCCACGGGGACCCAGGACGCCGCGGCGCGGCAGGCGATGTTGGATCAGATCAAGCGGGGCGGTGGCGGCCGGGCCTGAGGTCCGGCCCCCTGGGCTGGAAAGCGGAAGAAAATCCGACGGAAATTCTGGCGGAAACTATTCAGCCGCTCTGTCGAGAATCACTGTGAGTCTTCTCTCTCCCAAACTTCCGCGTCCCCCGCGAACTCTGAGGTGTCACCATGGGCCTGTTCAATCTGAATCCCGCGAAGCTGTTCAAGGACGTCCTCAAGGGCATTGGCAGCGCGGCGGAGAAGGTCGGCGGCCTCGCCGGTGGCATCGCGAAGTTTGGTGAGAAGCTGCTGGGCTTCCTGAAGAAGCCGGCCTCGGAAATCATCGAGCCCATCACCAACAAGATCAGCGAGCAGATCAACAAGATCCCCTACGTGGGCAAGTTCCTGGCCCCGGTGGTGGACGGCCTGCTGAAGCAGGGCGTGACGTCGCTGGTCGGCGAGGGCCCCATCGGCGGCATCGGCGCGCTGGCGAAGGCCACCTCGAAGATCGAGGACGTGACCAAGGTCGCCGAGCAGGTTCGCGCCGGCGCCGAGAAGGTGGGCGCGTGGACGGACAACGTCCTCGGCCAGCAGAACGTGCAGAACATCATCGCGCAGCGCCACGCCTCCTTCATCGAGTAAGGCCTCGCGCCCCTGGCGCGAAGATGTGGCAAGCCCGAGGGCCGGCCTTCCGCGAGAGCGGGGTCGGCCCTTCGGCTTTGCGGGGTACGGGAGGCTGGGTGTCTCCCGGCGAGAGGGATGAGCATTGAGGGCTGGCCTTCCGTGAGAGCGGGGTCGGCCCTTCGGCTTTGTGGGGGACGGGAGGCTGGGTGCCCCCTGGCGAGATGAATGAGCACCGAGGGCTGGCCTTCCGCGAGAGTGGGGTCGGCCCTCCGGCTTTGCGGGGTACGGAGGTTGGGTGTCCCCTGTCGAGATGAATGAGCACCGAGGGCTGGCCTTCCGTGAGAGCGGGGCCGGCCCTTCGGCTTTGCGGGGGACGGGAGGACTCGTGTCCCCAAGCGACGAGGTGGGCACGGAGGGCCGGTCTTCCGTGAAGGCGGGGGTGGCCCTTTGGCTTTGCACGGGAGGTTGGGCCCCCTACCAGCCAGGATGAATGGGCATCGGGGCTGGTCTTCCGCGAGAGCGGGGTTGGCCCTTCGGCTTGCCCAGGCACTTGTGGCTGGAGCGGTGGTTCTCGTCGGAGCGACAGGTGAGGGGGGCTGAGGCCTGGCTTCTCACAGGGCCAGGGCTTCAACAGGCCCTGCCCGGGACGGGCTTCCGTTCTGGAAGGTTCGGGCCAGTTCTGGCGACGATGGAGTGAGTCCGCCTCTGCGCGGCTCTTCCCTTCGGGGAAGGAGCCCGCATTTCAGTCGCTTGGAGCGAGCCAGGCTCAGTGGATGCTCCTCGTTACGGCGAAGCAGTCCCTCAGTTCGCGTGGTCGGGCACCAAACCTGGGTGAATGGGTACCCAGTTGTGATCCTCGCCCCTGAGGCGAAATCCATACTGGCAGTACGGATTCTTGAGGGCTTTTTTCTCGGCTTCTAAGGCAGTGGATCACGCCCGTGCGAAGCGGTGTAGCGCTGCCGCGAGAAGTTCCTGGGAAGGGGTGTGGCGCGCCCTGTGGATCATCCCGGCCCGGGTTTCGGTGCGGGTCAGCCCTCTTCGCGGGCGAGGCGCTTCACGTCGCGCAGGAGCCGGTCGGTCGAGTCGCTGTCGGCGCTGTCGTAGTAGCCGCGAATCTCTCCGCGCGAGTCGACGAGGACGAAGTGGGTACCGTGGAAGATGGAGAGCAGGTCGTCCTCGGCGGCGCCGGCCTCACGGCCCATGCTGACCTTGAAGCCCTGGACGATGGTGTCCTTGAGCACGTCGTAGTCGCCGGTGAGGAAGCTCCAGCGGGCGAAGTTGGCGCCATGGAGCTGGCCGTATTCGGCGAGGCGCTCGGGCGTGTCGTACTTCGGGTCGACGGAGAAGGAGACGAGCTGGAGGTTCGGGCCGAAGGAGTCGGTGCTCGTCTGCACCTGGGCCATCTTCCGGGTGAAGGCCGGGCACACGGTGGGGCAGCGGGTGAAGATGAAGTTGGCGATGAAGGGGTGGCCCTTGAGCTGGGCGTTGCCGAAGGGCTTGCCGTCCTGGCGGGTGAAGGTGAAGTCCGGCAGGGCGCCCAGCTGGGGCAGGGGTTCGTTGCCCGCGCGCATCAGGTTGACGGCGGCGACCGAGGCGAGTCCCAGGGCGACAACGGCGAGGCCGGCCCAGAAGCCGGGGCGTTGCGTGAGACGGGCCGGGGGGAGCGCGAGAGGGGAGTCGGCGGACATGGCCCGGACCTAACGAAAGGACTGGGAGGGCACAAGCGCGTCGGAGGGCAAGGGGTCAACCTGCCTACTCGCGAGGTGTAGCCGGCAGCAGGCCGCCCCGAGGGCAGGCGGGCCCGGGGAACGCGGACGGGTCCGTGGCTTGAGGCCTCAGGGGCAGCGTGCTAGCCGGGAGAGCGGTGATGACTGGCGAGAGCGCTCCACTCCGAGTCGACGAGCCGCGTCCCATCTTCCGGGGCGAGGGATGACGGGGCGCATGGCACGCGACGCCGCCGTGTCCTGCCATCCTGAGCGAGAAATGGATGGGCGCATGTCACTCGATGGTGCCGCGTCCCACGTTCCGGAGCGAGGGACGGATGGGCGCATGTCACTCAATGGCGCCCCGTCCCACGTTCCGGAGCGAGGGCTGCGTGGGAGCAAGCTACTCGACGACGCCGTGTCCCTCCTTCCGAGTCGAGAGCTTCGAGCGCGCATGTATCCAGTCGGAGCAGCCGCGGCGATTCCCATAGAGAGCTCCACCTCGGGGCGACGAGGCGCATCCGTTCTTTCATCGCGAGCGATGCGCGTGAGCGAATCAGTCGAACTCCCCATCCAGGCGCCAGGCACTGTGTTCCGCTGCCCTGCGGGAACGATGCGCGGGACCTTGTCGCTCGCCGGGCTCCTCCTGGTCCTCATGCCCCTGGACGTGCTCGCCTGTGCGACGTGCTCCCTGCGCGAGCCCGAGTCCGCGGTGCGCTCCGCGCTCCTGGTCGTCGGGTTGATGCTCACGCCCTTCCTGGTGGTGGGCGTGGGGCTGTGGGCGGTGCGGCGCGCGGGCCGGGAGGATGGCGCGTGAGCACGTCCGTCGAGGAGAAATCCCAGCCATCGTCGGACACGCCCACGAGCGCGAGGACGCTGGCGCCCCCCGAGGACGCGAGTGTCGACGGGCATCGCATCGATGCACTGCTGGGTTGGAGTCATCGCTTCGAGGCGGGCATGGCCGCCCTCGCGCTCGGGTGGATGGTGGTGGCGGTGTGGCGCTTCCGAGGCTCGAAGCGAGCAGCCTCGGACGGAGGCACGAAGCGCTCTCGCGCGTGGGTGCTCGGCCTGGCGCTGAGCACGTTCCTGGTGGTGGACGGCGCGCTGCTGGTGGGCTCGGAGGGCTATCTGCGGGACGTGCTGTGGAACCTCGACGTCCCCGCGAAGGACCCGCGCACGGTGCGGATTGAAATCAACGCCCACCAGTGGTCCTGGGAGGCGCGCTACGCGGGCGAAGATGGCCGCTTCAACACACCGGACGACGTGGTGACGTGGAATGACCTGCGCGTGCCAGCGGGAGTCCCTGTCTGGGTGCAGCTGGTCTCCACGGATGTGGTGCACGGCTTCTCTCTGCCGAACTTCCGGGTGAAGCTGGATGCGATTCCGGGGCGCGTGAATCAGACCTGGTTCCGTGCCGCGCGCGAGGGTGCCTGGGAAGTGGCCTGCTATCAGCACTGCGGCACCAGTCACTACCGCATGCGCGGCGAGCTGCGAGCCCTGTCCGCGGAGGCGTATGCCGCATGGCTGCGCGAAGCAGGAAGGCAGGCCGTGCAGGCATACGACGCGGATGACAGCGCGGCCCACTGGGGCTGGGAGTGGAAGGCGCCGTGAGTCTTCTCTCGCTCGACCACAAGGACGTGGCGCGGCGCTACCTGTGGAGCGGGCTGGGCTTCCTGTTGCTCGGAGGACTGCTGGCGCTGGCCATCCGCTGGCAGTGGGCCTGGCCGGGGCGCCCGGTGCCTGGGCTCGCGTGGGCACTGCCTGAGTCCCACGGCGCGTTGACGCCTCCCACGTACACGGCCGTCTTCACGATGCACGGCCTGGTGATGATCTTCTTCGCGGTGACGCCGTTGCTCTTCGGCGCACTGGGGCACTTCGTGTTGCCGCTGGCCATCGGTGCACGAGGGCTCGCCTTTCCGCGACTCTCGGCGCTGGGCTACTGGGTGTACGCGCTCGGGGGCGTGTTGGTGCTGGCATCGTTCGCGGTGCGGCTCGGGCCGGCGAGCGCGGGCTGGACGGCGTACCCACCGCTGTCGACGTCGGCCTTCACGCCCGGATTGGGGCAGACGCTGGTGACGGTGGCGGTGTTGTGCGCGGGGATTTCGGCCTTCACGTACGGCTTGAACTTCGTCGTCACGGTGGCGCGGTGCCGAGCGCCGGGGATGACGTGGGGCCGACTGCCCCTGACGGTGTGGGGACTGTTCTTCGCCTCGGTGTTGAACGTGGTGTTCGTGCCGGTGCTGGCCGCTGCAACAATGTTGCTGTTGATGGACCGGTTGCTGGGCACGCAGTTCTTCATCGCGGGCGCGGCGGCGGTGGGTGGTGGTGGAGACCCGGTGGTGTACCAGCACCTCTTCTGGCTGTTCGGCCATCCGGAGGTCTACATCCTCATCCTGCCCGCGTGGGGCATGGTGGGGGACCTGGTGGCGTTCTTCAGTCGCAAGCCCGCGCATGGCTATCGACTGACGGCGGGGGCCATGGGGACGGTGTCCGCGCTGAGTGGACTCGTCTACGCGCACCACCTCTTCACCAGTGGCATGTCTCCATTGCTGGGCCGCACGTTCATGGTGCTGACGCTGCTCATCTCCCTGCCGGCCGAGGTGATGTTCCTCAACTGGCTGATGACGCTGTGGCGAGGCAGCGTGCGGCTGACGTCGCCGATGCTCGCGGCGCTGGCGACGATGGTGGTGTTCGGACTGGGCGGAATCACGGGGCTCGCGCTGGGCGCGGTGGCCACGGACGTGCCGTTGCACGGGACGCTGTGGGTGGTGGGGCACTTCCACCTGACGATGGGAGCCGCGAGCTTCCTGGGCCTCTTCGCGGGCCTCTACTTCTGGTTCCCGAAGATGTTCGGCCGCGCGCTGCACGAGGGACTCGCGAAGGTGCATGTGCTGTCGAGCGCGGTGCTGTTCCTCGGCGTGTTCGGCGGACAACTCGCGGCGGGCTACGCGGGGCAACTGCGGCGGCTGTATGACCCGTACCAGTACACGTACCTGAAGCACCTGTTGCCGTTGAACCAGTGGACGACGGTGTGCGCGTTCCTGCTGGGCGCCGCGCAGGGGGTGTTCGTGGTGAACCTGGTGTGGACGTTGCGTCGAGGGCGAGCCGCGGAAGCGAACCCGTGGCAGGTGGGAACGCTCGAGTGGACGTGTGCATCGAGCCCGCCCGGTGAAGGCAACTTCACCCAGGTCCCCGTGGTGCTGCGCGGGCCGCATGCGCTGTCGCAGCCGGAGGTGCTGGAGCAACTGGGGCGCGACTGGATTGGACAGGCGGAAGTCCTGCCAGGTGTGGCCCGAGAGGGCGCCGGTGAAGAAGCACTGGCCACGGTGTCCACCGTGAGGAGTGTGACATGAGCGAGCGCGGACGGAGTCCAGCCGGGCACATGTCGAACCCTGCACGAGCCCCCAGGTGCGCGACATGAGCGCGGAGCGCAAGCCGGCGGTGGATCAGCCCCGCTCCTCCGAATCGGAGACGCGCGCCGATTCCACTCCGCCCTCGATGTCTCAACCTCTCGGCATGACGCCGCTGACTGCCGCGAACGACGCCCGCACGGAGAACGCGAACGCGGAGGGAACCGCGTGGCTCGGCACGGTGCTGGGGCTCGCCGCGTGGACGATGTTCTTCGCCTCGCTCGCCTTCGCGGTGGGCTGGTATCGGATGCGCGAACCGTGGCCCACGCTCCCCGTGTCCCTGTTGGGACTGGGTCTCACGGGGCTCCTGCTGCTCGTGGGGAGCGCCGTGCTCCACCTGGGCCTCCGTCGGCGCGAGTCACCGTGGCCCGCGAGGTGTGCCCTGCTCCTGGGGCTGGGCTTCCTCGCGCTCCAGGCGATGTGGACGCATCAGGCCTGGTGGACCGAGCATGTGCGCATCCCCGAGGGCGGAGTCTCCGCATCCGCGTTCCACGGACTCACGGCGCTGCATGCGCTGCATGTGCTCGTGGTGACTTTCAATCTCTTCCTCGTCTGCTGGCGCCACACGCGCGGCGCGGACGTGCGAGCCTCCTTTCGCCGTCACGTGCTGGGCTGGCACTTCGTGACGGCGATGTGGGTGCTCCTCTTCGTGGCGGTGTACCTCCCATGACTCCTCGCGGAACGTTCCGTGTGAACACCCTTCGCGCCCTGACGGTGTTGTTGCCGCTCGTGCTCACGGGCTGTCGCTCGAAGAGTGCCCCCAGCTTCGAGCCCCTGAAGCTCGCGGACGGCCGAGTCATCCCGGCGGAGACGCTCACTCGCGGGCACTCGGTGTACACGTACTACTGCGCGTCCTGTCACGGAGAACTCGGTGACGGACAAGGGCCCGCGGGGCGTGGGATGAGGCCCGTGCCTCGCAGCTTCCGGCAGGGCCTCTTCAAGTTCGGCGGCGTCGCGGTTGGCGAGCTGCCCACGGACGATGCGCTGAAGCGCACGCTGCGTCGCGGCCTGCACGGCACGCCGATGTTCGCGTGGGACGTGCCCGACGCGGACCTGGACGCGGTGCTGCAATACGTGAAGACCTTCAGCCCGCGCTGGAAGGAAGAAGTCCCCGGCAAGCCCCTGGCCGTGTCGACCGACCCGTGGCGGGGCCGAGACGCGGAGGCCATCGAGCGAGGCCGGGTCGCCTACCACGTCTCGGGCGCGGGGAACGCGGGCTGCTCGAGCTGCCATGTCGCGTACCTTCCCCGCTCGGAGCTGGCCGCGCTGCTGAAGAAGGCGCTGGGCCGCGACGTGGACCTGTCCAGGATGGACCCCTACACCGCCCTGGCCAGGGAGTCGGACCACCCGGTGGCGGTGGACGCGAAGGGCGAGCCCACGAAGACGGAGAAGGTGCTGCCTCCAGACTTCCTCTTCCAGCCGCTGCGCACGGTGTGGCCGGTGGGAGACACGGTGGACGGCTCCACGTACACGGCCGAGCGCCAGCGCGAGGACCTCTACCGCGTCATCTCCTCGGGCGTGGGGGGTGCGGCGATGCCCACGTGGAAGGGCGCCATCCCCGAGGAGAACCTGTGGGCGCTCGCGTACTACGTGCAGACGCTCGTCGTGCTGCGCGACACGGACGCGGCCGATGAGCTCAAGACCCGACTGCGAAGCTCGGCTCAGTGAGTCGTTCCCGAAGGTGCACGGGCGTCACGTGTGCATCCTCCGTGGGGACGCGAGCGAGCCGGATGAGCTTCAGTCGGGACAACAGCCGCATCACCTGCCATGTGGGGTCCAGCTCGAAGCGTCGCGCGGCGAAGTCAGGGCTCGCGGGCCGGGCATGGTGGTTGTTCTGGAACAGCTCGCCCATGCACACCACGTCCATGGGCAGCGTGTTGCGTGACGCGTCCCGGCTCGCGAAGTTGCGATAGCCGTAGCGGTGTCCGCACCAGTTGACGATGGCGCCGTGCACCGGCCCCATCACGAAGTGCGCGGGCAGGAGCGCCCAGTGCCACCGTCGCGTGGCGAAGCGCCGATAGAACAGCGTGTAGAGCGCGCCGAAGCCCAGTCGCGCGGGCCAGCTGTTGAAGACCTTCTCGAGCGCGGGCCACTCGGGATAGCCCCCGAGGAAGCGAGCCTCCGGCTGGATGCGCCCGGTGAGCAGGCCCGCGTAGCGCTGGGCCGTCCGGAACATCATCCGCAGCGGATTCTTCTGGTGCGCGGGCGAGTGGGGGTCCTTCTCGGTGTCCGCGTAGGCGTGGTGCTCGCGGTGGAGGATGGCGTAGGCGCGCGGGTCCAGGTAGCTGGAGCCCTGCACCAGCGCGGTGCAGAGGTGGAGGGCGCGCTCGGTGCGAGGCCGCATCGTGTACATGCGATGCGCGGCGTAGCGGTGCTGGAAGAGGCTCTGGAAGAGCACGCTCAGCGTCCAGTGTGACGCGAAGAATAGGTAGACCATGCAGGGTCAACCTCGGGTCGTGTCACTCCCCTGTCAGACCTGTCCCGAAACAGACATTGAGGGTTCATTCCCGCGCGAAGTCGGGTGGCTGGACAGTGGCTCGGTTGGCGCCACCCTCATTCGTCCATACGTCCTGGTCCGGCAGGTGGTAACGCCAGTGGGAGCGCGTGCTCGCGGGAGTCGAGCGTGACGTCATCTTCGCATCGCCAAAATCCAGCAGACGCAACAGATTCTCCTGAGGACTGATGCAGTAGGAGAACCACAGCCCGCCGAGCAGCAGGTGGTGGTGTCCTGCGTTCAGTCCTCCGATGTCGCTCCGGGTCGGTCCGCCGTCGTTGGAGTCGTGTGTCATCGGAGCCTGCTCCGCGAGGGTGACCAGATGCAGGGCGACAGTCATGCGGACCTCGTTCGGCAGCCGCCAGTACGCAGGATGGAGGTGGGCGGGAATATCGACGGTGTACGAGCGCATGGCGGGACCTCGGCGGCCCACCGCGCGCTTCGCGGGGAAGGTCAGCTTGAAGGGATGGGGATGGACATGTTGAAGGTAGGCATTGAAGAGGCAAGGTGCGCGCTCCGCTCGTCCTGGAGTCGTGGGGCTCGCTCGTGGAGCAGGGCACACGGCCTCTCACCGTGCGCTCGTCTCGAGGTACGTCGAGCAAGACTCGGGGATGCTCACACCGGTAGGCAGGAAGCCGACGGCCCGCCTTCCTCCCCACTCACTCCCCCAAGGCGAGCCAGCGGGCACATCTCCTGGGAGATGAGAGGTGGTGTGGCATGCATGCTTCGAAACGACGGGGACTCATCATGAGGCGCGTCGCGGATATCATTCGCGAGCACCAGGACGACATCGTCCGCCTGTGGACCGCGAAGGCGACCCGTGCCGCTTCCGCCCGTGGGCTGGATGAGCCCGAGCTCAAGAACATCATGCCGACCTACCTGGCCTCGCTTTCCAGCGGCGAGCCGTTGGGCTCCCCCACCGCGACCCGACGAAAACACGTGGAGAGCCACGTGGCCGCGCGGCTTCGCCAGGGGTTCCACGTGGCGGAGGTCGTCGAGGAGTTCGCGCTCCTGGGGCGGTGCATCTCCATGATGTGGGCCACGGCTCCGCGAGAAGAGCGGCCGGATGTCGCGGAAGTCGAGCAGCTCTTCAGCGAGCTGCATGGCGCCTCGGCGGCCGTCATCGAACTCTTCAGCGAGCACCTGCAGGACGACGAGCAGACGGAGAAGCGCTACCTGCGGCTCATCCAGAAGGTGGCCAGCGAGGCGCTCGAGGTGGAGGCGGCCTCGTTGCGAGAGCGCCTGACGGAAGTCCTCGAGCTGGTGATGGAGGCCCTGGGTGCCCAGGGTGCGCTGCTGCTCCTGAACGAGACGGAGCAACGCAAACTCATCATGGTGGCCTCCGCGGGAGTCGCGAAGGAGGCCCTGGCGAGATACGTCCCCGCGCTGGAAGCCATGCCTCTCGCCGCGCAGGTCTCCGAGTCGGTGGACGACCCGGGCCTCTCCCCGGAGGACGCCGAGGCCACCACGCTCGAGGTGAACGAAGACCTTCGTCGGAGCGATGTCCAGGCGCTGCTCGGGCTTCGGCTGGCCACGCATCATGCCCTGATAGGCGTCATGTGCGTCGGCATCTCGACGGCTCGCGACTTCACGGCCCGGGAGCGACGACGGCTCGAGTCGCTGGGAGAGCAACTGACGGTCCACCTGGACAACGCGAAGCTCTACTCGGACCTGCGCGCGAAGGTGGCGGCGCTCCAGTCCGAGCGTGAGCTGCGAGAGCGCTTCGTCTCCGTCCTGGCTCACGACCTGCGGGGGCCGCTGTCCGCGGCGAGGGTCGGCGCACAGCTCATCCTCCGGCGCCCGGAGATGCTGGATGAGCGGCGGGAGCTGGCCCGGCGCATCGACCAGAACATCGCGCGCACGGACCGGATGGTGACGGACCTGCTCGACGCGAACCGCATCCGAGCGGGCCAGCGCATCGCGCTCCAGCTTTCGCCTTGCGACCTGGATGGCATCGCTCGCGAGGTCATCGAGGAGCTGAGCACCGCTCATGGCGAGCGCTTCCTGCTCGAGGCGACGGAGCAGGTCCGGGGCAACTGGAACGCGGACGAGCTGCGCCGCGCCCTCTGGAACCTGGCCACCAACGCGGTGAAGTATGGCGCGTCCGACGCACCCGTCACCCTCACCGTCTCGAGGACCGAGCAGGGCGCGCGCGCGTCCGTCCACAACGTGGGCCGGATGATTCCTCGCGCCGAACAGGAGCAGCTCTTCAAGCCCTTCTCGCGGTCGCGCTCCGCGCAAGCGGGGCTCGCGAAAGGTTGGGGGCTGGGGCTGACCCTGGTGTGGGGCTGTGCCCAGGCCCACGGCGGCAAGGTCATCGTGGAGAGCGAGGATGCCGCCGGGACGACCTTCTCCCTGGAGCTGCCGCCGGACTCGGCGCCCTACCAACCCCGGGCGTGACGCGGGCGGACGGCTCGCAAGGGCACGTCCGCCTCGGGAGATTCCGCGTCCGCGACTCGCGATGCCCCGTGCTGGAGTACGCGTCCGCGCGTCTCGGAGCACGGGGTTGGTGTGTCGGATGCAGTGGGGCCGGCGGTTCCTTCCGGAGAGAACCCCATGTCCCGAATCGACGCCTCAGGCGGCACGTCCCTTCCCCTCGACACCCTCGCCGACGCGGTCCCCACGCCGTCACTCCCACGCACGCCGACCGCGCAAGCTCGCAACGAGGTGAGCGCCTACGATGGCCCCTCCGGTCGAGCGTCCCCCCGAGGCGCGGAGCCGTCGCCTGGAGTCGCGGGCCCGACGGTGTCGGCCGGAGCGCTGGCGGCCCTGGGCGGAAGGCTGCGCGCCCCCAGCGCGGAGGTCCCCTCGGACGTCTCGTCGGAACTCCAGGCGCGGCTGACGCGCGGCCTCGGGGACTGGGCCGTCAGCGACACCGACGTGAAGACGGTGCACACGTTGCTCGGACAGCTCCCGCCCGCGGCGTACCGGGCGACGCTGGACTGGATGGAGCGTGAGGGGCTCCTGAAGACGTTCCTCACGGAGCAGGACCCCGGCGCCCGCGAGTCCTTCCTGAAGCAGGCCGAGGCGAAGGGGGTCCTCCAGCGACTCGCGGGAGAGCCCGCGTCGGGGCCCCTGGGCTACCCGGGCAAGCCGGAGTTCCTCCGCAATGACGCCGCGTTGCCGGAGTCCCTCAGGCACGCCGTGAGCGAGCACGCCGTCGCGGCGGGGAGGGCGTTCCACGCGGCCCACGCGGCGTACCTGGGGCGCTACGCGCAGGCGGTGGAGGACGCGCCGGGCCTGCCCGAGCTGCGCAAGCTCGGGGCGCCTCGGGACGCGCGACTGCCCGACTCGGTGCTGGGCCTGGACCGGAGGGACCCCGAGAGGGAGGCGTATGCGAAGCAGTGGCGGCTGGCGGTGGGCGCGCCGACCTCCACCAACTGGGTCTATCAGGCCATCAATGCCCGCCAGCGAGCGCTCCTCGGAGAGCGCACGGGCGGCACCCTCGCGCTGAAGGGCAAGGCGGAGCTGACCCAGGGCAACCTCAAGCTGGGGGGCGAGGCGCAGGTCGACTCGCGCGGCAAGGTGGACCTGAAGGGCTTGAGCGGGGTGGAGCTGAAGGGCGGGCCGGTGGGCCTGAAGGTCACGCAGGACACGAAGGGCGGATTCCAGTCGGAGATGAAGCTCGATTTGGGGCTCGTCAAGGTGAGCCAGGTCTCGGACGGAGAGCTGAAGGTCTCGCTCGGCGTGGGCAAGCTCGCCGGGAGCTACACGACGCTCAACCTGAAGGAAGCGCGGTTCGGAGGGGGTGTCTTCGCCCAGGTGGAGGAGGCGGGGAACAAGGCGGAAGTGCGGCTGGGCTTCGACATGAAGGGGCTGACGGCCCAGCGCGCGAAGGAGGCCGTGGACCGCCAGCACGTGGGCCTCTTCGACGAGCCTCCAGAGCTGGGACGGGGCCAGTCCTGGGACGCGCTGCCGGAGTCGAAGCGCGAGCGCTATGTCCGTAACGGCTGGAACCGCGAGGAGTGGACGCGTGCCCAGGGCGCGTGAGCGGCAGGTGCGGCCGGCCACCCCGGCGCCCGCCCGCCGGGCAAGGGAGGAGGCTGGAAGCAGGGCACCTCGGACGCCGCATGCGCACCCTTTTTTGCGGAAGTCCCCCATTCAATTCGAGTGAGGCAGCGGATGGCGACGGAGCGAGCGGAGCGGTTCGTGGAGGCACTGTCGAGACTGGAGGAGAGCGGCGACCTGGAGGGCCTCATCGAGCTCTTCAGCGACGATGCGCGCGTGAGCAACGTGGCCTCGTCGCGGGTCTTCTCCGGCAAGGAGGGCGCGCGTCAGTTCTGGCGCGAGTACAAGGGCACGCTGCGCCAGGTGAAGTCCACCTTCCGCAACATGATTGAGGCCGGCGACAGGGTGGCGCTCGAATGGGAGTCCCAGGGCACCGCGCACAACGGCGCGGCCGTGGCCTACGAGGGCGTCTCCATCCTCGAATGGGACGGAGAGCACATCCGCCGCTTCTACGCGTACTACGACCCGCACGCCCTGGGCACGGAGCTGGCGCACGGAACCGCGCGACGCTCGGAGGTCCCCGCCACCACGCCGGCATGACTCCGTCAGGCTGACTCGGGCGTCCGGGGCAGCTCCACCGTGACGGTGGTGCCCAGCCCCGGCGAGCTCTCCAGGTGGATGTGCCCGCCATGGGCCTCCACCACCTGCCGGGAGAACCACAGCCCCAGGCCGAAGCCGCCGTAGTGCCGCAGCGGCACCGCGCGGCCGAAGCGCTGGAAGAGGTGCGCGAGCTGCTCGGCCGGAATGCCGATGCCCCTGTCCCGCACCACCAGCCGCGCCAGGTCTCCGGGGATGCAGGACACCTCCACCTCCACGGGCCGCCCCAGGCCGTACTTCAGGGCGTTGGACAGCAGGTGCGTCACCATTCCATCCACGCGGGAGTGGTCCCACCGCCCGGGGACGGCGTTGGAGGCGTGCAGGAAGAGGGAGGCACCCGCCCGCTCGCGCTCCTCGGTGAAGCGCGCCATCACCTCGCGGCACACGTCCACCAGGTCCACCGGCTCTGGCGTGAGGTGCAGGCGGCCCTCGGACAGGTGGGCCACCTCCAGCAGCTCGCGCACCAGCCGCCCCAGCCGGTCCACCTGCTGCACGGCCGACGTGGTGCGTTCGCGCACGTCCCCGTCCGAGGACATCCGCCGCAGTCGCGAGAGCTGGAGCTTGAGGGCCGTCAGCGGCGTGTTCAGCTCGTGGCTGGCGATGGCGAGGAACTCGTCGCGCAACTGCAGCGCCTGCTGCGTCTGGTGGAAGAGGTGCGCGTTCTGCACGGCGGCGCTGGCGCGGCGGGCCAGCTCCACCGCGAGCGCCAGGTCCTCCTCGGTGTGGTGGCGGCCGGACAGACAGTGGCCCAGGGTCAGCGCGCCCAGCACGCCCTCGGGCGTCTCCAGGGGCACGGACAGCCAGGAGGTGGGGGAGAGGGCGCGCAGCAGGGACAGCTGCTCGGGGCCGCACGCGGTGGCCTCCACCCAGGCCGCGTCGATGTCGGGGTGGAAGGCGGGAAGGCCGCTGGCGAGCGCGCAGATGGGCGTGCCCGGGCGCTCGGGCGGGTGCCAGCGGCTGGCGGCGAGCAGGCCCGCGCACTCCGGCGTGGCGGCGTGGAAGGTGCGGCGCACCTCGTGGTCCGGCCCGAGCACGTCGATGATGCAGAAGTCGCCCAGCGTCGGCACCAGTCCCAGGGCCACGCCGCGCAGGGTGTGGCCCAGGTCCAACGAGGTGGCGAGCACCGCGGTGGCGTGCTGGAGCAGCCCCACGCGCTCCACCTGACCGCGCTCGGCCGCGAGCAGCCGGGCCCGCTCCAGGGCCATGGTGGCCTGCTGCGCCAGCATGTCGATGAAGGCGCGCTCCTCCGTGTCGAAGTCGTGCGCGCGTCCCCAGATGAAGGCCAGACAGCCCACCGTCCTGTCCCTGGAGAAGAGCGGGAGGCAGGCGATGGACACGTCACCACTCTCGGGGCGGGCGGCCTCGGCGGCCTCCGGGAAGCGCACGGCCATGGAGGTCAGGTCCGTTATCCACAGCGGGGCCCGGTCTCGCACGGCCACGGCCACCGGGACGTGGGGGGCGCCCACGGGGACGTGGGTGAAGGCGGCCTCCACCGCGGGGGGGCAGCGCACGCTGTGGACCATCTCCAGGGACGTGCCCGCCGCGTTCAATAGATACAACCCCCCGGTCTGCGCCTCCAGGGTGCGCACGGCCTCCACGACGACGGCGCGGGCGACGTCCTCGGGGGTGAGGGCGGCGGAGAGGGCCAGCGTGAGGGACTGGAGGCTGCGCATGCGCGCGCGCGCGAGTTCGGCGCTGGCACGGGCCCGGCGGCTTTCTGCCAGCAAATCCCCCCCCGGACCCTGTCCTTCGTCGGGTGGTGGCAAGCGGAGGCTGATGGACGAATGCTTCTCCATGCGCGCTGCCCGACGGCGCAGGTGACGCCGCGAGCTCCATGCACTGAAACGCATCCCAGGCCGGATTTCCGGCCCCGGCGGGATGAGTGTCCTGCGGCAGTCAGTCCTCCGCGCGGCCAGTGAACACACCAGCCGCCGGCTTCCGACCCCGAGCCCGGAGGAAGGTGGCTGTCGGACAGACGGCCCCGCCCCTCAAGCGGCTTCCGCTACGCGGAGTGTGGCGCTACCGTCCCGCCTGGACCTTGGAGTCACTCCTCCGAGGTCATCACTGGCACGGAGGTTTCGTTCGGGTCTCCCAAGCAGGCTGTCTCCGGTCGCCTCCGCCTTCTGGCATCGCGTCCACGAAACCCCTGGCCGGTCCCTGTTGCGGCGACTTTGCAATCGGTTCCGGGTTCTTCGTGAGTCACGTCGGCATGATGGAAGCAGGACGCCCGGCACACCCTGAAGCCCCGTCCGCCTCGGCCACCTGCCACGCGCCCTCACGGATACCCACTGATGAACCGTTTCGCCGCCGTCCTCGTCATCCTGTCCTTGTTGTCCACCACCACCGCTCGCGCCCAACAGAAGTCGCCGCCACCCAAGGACGCACCCAAGACGGAAGCGCCCGCCGAACAGCAGCCCGCGGCGGAGGACCCTTCGCTGGACTTCGACCTGCTGGAGCCTGACGAGCTGGCGGGCGCGGCCAAGGTGGACCCGGAGCTGCAAGCGCGCCTCGACCGCCGCCGCACCATGCTCAAGCTGCACCAGGGGCTGGGGTTCGCGCTGGCCGCGGGGCTCGTCACCACGACGGTGCTTGGCCAGCTCCAGTTCAACGACTCGTTCCGCGGTGGCGGTGATGACCGCAACCTGCTGGGTCTGCACCGCGGCTTCGCCGTGGGCACCTCCGTCGTCTTCGCCTCCGTGGGCCTCTTGGGCCTGTTGGCCCCCAAGCCCCTGGAGAAGGAGGAGTTCCAGTGGGACACCATCACCTTCCACAAAATCTTCATGTCCATCGCGACGGCGGCGATGGTGGCGCAAATCATCCTCGGCATCATGGCGACGGACCGGTATGGGCGGCTGTCGGAGACGGACCTCGCCACCGCGCACCAGGTCGTTGGCTTCACCACCCTGGGCGCGGTGTCGGCCGGTATCTTCACGCTGTTCTTCTGAATCTTTTCGCCCGCGTGCCGTTGGGCATCGGGTGGGCTGACATTGATTTTCTGGAGATGGACATGACTGTTCGACGACTGGCGCTGCTCACCACCCTGCTTGTCTCCCTGCCTGCCCTGGCCCAGGGCACGGCGAAGGCGTATGCGCTGAAGAAGGACGCCAGCACCCTCACGTACCGACTCAATCACCCGGCGCACAAGGTCGTCGGCACGGCGAAGCCCATCGCCGGCAAGGCGAACCTGAAAGCGGACGGCACGCTGCAGGTGATGGTGGTCGCCAACGTGAAGGACTTCGACTCGGAGAACCAGAACCGCGACATCCACATGCAGGAAGTGACGGAGGTGGCCAAGTACCCCACCGTCGAGTTCAAGGGCGCGGCCACGGGGGTGACGGTGCCCACGACGTTCCCGACGAAGGTGCCGGTGACGCTCAAGGGGCAGCTCGACTTCCACGGGGTGAAGCAGAAGGTGGAGGTGCCGGTGACGGTGCTGTTCAAGTCGGCCACGGAGGTGACGACGGATGGCTCGTTCACCGTCAGCCTGGAGTCCTACAAGATTGAGCGTCCCTCGCTGCTGATGGTGAAGGTGGACGACGAGCTCGTGCTGGAGCCCAAGCTGGTGTTCGAGGTGGAGAGCAAGTGAGCACGTCGCGAAGAGGTTTCTTGAAGGGCATCCTCGGCACGGGCGCGGCGGGTGCGGCGGCGACGGCGCTGCCGGGCTGCGCGCCGGACATCGACCCCGCGCCGGTGACGGACGTGTCGGCCAGTGACGCGGGCACGGTGGACCTGTTGGTGTCGCGCTATCCGGACCTGGAGCGCGTGGGCGGGGCCATCACCGTGCGAGTGGCGGGCGAGGACACGCCGCTGCTCGTGACGCACGCGGCGCGGGACGACTACTCCGTGTTGTCGTCGCTCTGCACGCACGCGGCCTGCCCGCTGGGGTTCGACGGCCGGGAGGTCGTCTGCCCGTGCCATTTGTCGAAGTTCAATCCGGCGGATGGCTCGGTGACGCAGCGGCCGGCCACGGTGGGGCTGCGCAAGTTCGCCTCGAAGTACAACGCGGGGACGCAGGTGCTGAGCATCGACCTGCGCGCCGGCGAAGATGGCTTCCCGTCGGCGGTGGGCGGCGAGGTGCGCCTGCCTTTCGCCGAGTTCCCCACCCTGCGGGACAACGGCAGCGTGGTGGAGGGTGTCCCGGGCGGCTACGGCAAGCGCATCTTCGTCTTCCGGCTGGCGGACGGCTCGCTGTCCGCGGTGGACGGGCTGTGTACGCACCAGGCCTGTGAGGTGACCTCGCGGCCGGCGGAGCAGGACCTCATCTGCTTCTGCCACAACTCCATCTTCACGGCGAAGGGCGAGGTGACACAGGGCCCCGCGGTGCTGCCGTTGAAGAAGTTCACCGTGACGGAGACGCCAGACGCGGTGGTGGTGACGGGCGTGCAGTGACGCTCGGTGGGCGACCTTCTCTCTGTCGGTGAGAGGGTTTGCACCGGAGGGCCTCGCGGGTTTCCACGAGTGTGGGGACTCACGAGGCCCTTGACGTTTTCGCTCGCGCCGAGAGCGAGTGGGGCCTCTTGTACCCCATGGACAAATCGAGCATGGATCTCCCGGGAAAATGGAATCCATGCCGACCAACCGGTTTTGTCCGAGGCTGTCCTGGCGAAGTGGGGCCTGGGTGTGGGGCTTGTGGCTCGGGCTTCTGGTGTTGCCATTGCGTGCGCGGGCGGAGATCTCCCCCGACGTGCGGCGCTACCTGCTGTCCATCAACCGGCTCATCGAGGACCTGGCGTATGAGCGGGCGCTGGAGCAGATCGCTCGCGCGAAGAAGGTGTCGAAGGGCCCCGAGGACGACGTGGCGGTGTCTCTCTATGAGGGAGTCACGTTGGCGGAGCTGAGTCAGGGGCGGCAGGAGGAGTCGGACGCGGCCTTTCAGGCGGCCCTCTTCCTGAATCCAGACGCGAAGCTGCCGCTGACGGTGTCGCCGAAGCTGCGCAAGCGCTTCGAGGCGGTGCGGCAGAAGGTGTTGAAGGAGCTGGCGTCGCGCGGTGAGCGCCCGGACGCGTTGAAGATGGACGTCCCTGCGTCCCCGCAGCCGGTGGTGCGCGCTCCCGTGGGGTCTCCCGCACCGGTGGCGGAGGTGGCCACGGAGGGCTCCTCGCTGCGAGAGCGGGCGTGGATGCCTGCCGTCGTGGGTGGGGTGTTGGCGGTGGGGGGCGGGGTGATGTGGTTCCTGGCGTCGAAGGAGCAGGGGAAGCTGGATGAGCCGTCCGAGGACATCCGTACGGAGAAGGATGCGCGCGCGGTGGCTTCGCGGACGCGGTCGCTGCAGTCGGTGGGCGTGGGGCTGTGGGTGGGTGGGGCGGTGGGCCTGGGCGTGGCGACGGGGATGTACCTGCTGGGGGCACCGGAGCCGGGCCCGCTGGCGCTGACGGTGGGGACGGATGGCACGTCCGCCTTCGTTACCGGGAGGTGGCCGTGAGGTCGCTGATGCGCATCATGATGGCGGCGCTGGTGGCGGCGGGGTTGCTTGGCATCGCGTCGTGCATCGACGTGGATGGCGCGACGAACAAGTGGTGCCGGGAGAACCCGGGGATCTGCGACGACGACGCGGGCGATGCCGGTGACGCGGGTGACGCGGGTGATGCCGGTGACGCGGGTGATGCCGGTGACGCGGGCGATGCAGGTGACGCGGGTGATGCTGGTGACGCAGGCGATGCTGGAGGCCCCAGGCCGACGGGCTGGTCGTCTCTTCAGTCCCTCCCGGTGTCTCGCTCCGGTCATACCGCGACGCTGCTGGAAGGTGGCGGTGTGTTGGTGGTGGGTGGGCGCGTGGCAGCTGACTCGACCACCGACACGGCGGGGCTGTATGAGCCGTCCACCGGCGCATGGACTGTGGTGGGCCCTCTGACGACGCCTCGCATGGACCACACCGCGACCCTGCTTTCGGATGACAGGGTCTTGGTGGTGGGTGGAAGCCAAGCCCCTGGTAACGATTTGGCCAGTGCCGAAATCTACGATCCGAGCACCAAGACCTGGTCGTCCGCGGGGACGATACCCACGGGCAAACGCTCGGCGCATGCCGCTGTCTTGCTGCCCTCGGGCCAGGTCCTGGTGGTCGGAGGGGGAGAGAACGCGGGTGGCGGACTGCTCACCACGGCGCTCTACACCCCGACGGCCGGCGCAGCGGGAACCTGGGTGGATGCGGGGACGCTGGCGGTCGGCCGTAACACGCTGACCGTGAGCCTGGTGAATGGGGTCGCTCTGGCGGTCGGCGGCTACAACAATGTCGGGGCCGAGAATTCCACCGAGACCTACCTCCCGGATGGAGGATGGCAGCCCATCCAGCGGTCGGTACTGGGCGTCGGACGACAGGGACACACGGCGACCTTGCTGACGTCAGGAAAGCTGTTGGTCGCTGGCTCCAAGGTCGGCAACACCGCGGTGCTCTTCGACCCAACTCAGAGCACGTGGTCCAGCGCGAGCAGCATGTCGGTGCCACGCTTTGGCCACACGGCCACCCCCCTGGCGGGGGACAAGGTGTTGGTCGCCGGGGGATTTTCCAACGCGCCCGAGACCGCGGCTCACGGCACGGCGGAGTTGTTCATCCTGGACAGTCCGGCGGGACGCTGGACACAGGCCGGAAGCATGTCGACCTCTCGGGTGGGCCATACCGCCACGCGCTTGGGCACGGGAGAGGTGCTGGTGATTGGCGGCACGGACGTCGAGGGCGGTGGAAATCTGCTCAACACCGTCCAGCTCTACACCCCGTGAGGTCCCACCGGGCCCGCCGCCACCATCGCGGCGGGCCTGCCGGTACGAGGATGGTCATCCCCATCCCCGAGCGCTCTCTCCGAAGCCATCCGTGGACCGGGCGGGCGAGCTCGCGCCACGCGGTGCCTCGGACGCCGTGAGACTTGCGGGGCCTGCCGTGCATCCGGTTCGCGAGCGGCCAGTACTCCCGCTGGGAGTTCGAGCGGGACGCTGAGGAGGTGCTCGTCGAGGCGGACGGGCGGTTGTCGCTGAATGACCAGGGATTGATGGTGGACGCGGCGCTGGCGGGCGTGGGGCTCGCGGATGTCTTTGAGGCGCGGGTGACGTCGCTCCTGGAACAGGGGCGACGAGTGCGAGTGCTGGAGGATGGGTGTCCCTCCTACGCGGGGTTCTTCTTGTACTCCCCGAGTCGGCGTCAGCTGCATCGACTTCCTCCGGGCGCCGGCTTGAGCATGGGCGCGGGCGTGACTGAAGATGGAGGGATGTCGAGCGACTTCAAGCGGCTTCTGGACAAGGCCTGGGCGTGGTTGGGTCCGCTGCCCGAAGAGGAGTTGCCGCCGTGGTCAGAGAGCATTGTCCGCCAGGTGGACATGAAGGGATCGATGTCGAGCGACTTCAAGCGGGGACAGTCGGAGCTCTTCACGGGGTTGCTGCCTCGCCCCGAGGGGGCGCCGTGGACGAAGTACACGACGGTGCCGGTGAACCTGAACGGCGTGCTGCCGACCGACTTCAAGCTGCGTCTGGCGGAGACCATCGCGTGGTGCCTGCCTCGTGCCGAGGCGGCTCGGGCAGGGGACACGACGCGCACTGCGGAGCTGATGCCGCCGGTCTGCGGCCATGATGGAGACACCTTTCTGGACCTGGTGCTCAAGACTCCGGATGTCCCCAGGGAGGCGGTGGGCTTCATCACCGAGAGACGTCGTGAGGCACTGGCGCGGATGAACATGCCGCTGCCTCCGCTCGGAGATCTTGCCGGTGGATGGGTGTTCGCGACCGACTTCAGCACCGACATCTGTGGCGCCGCGACGGCACCCTCGAATGGCTTCCTGGACGACTACGACGTTCCCGGTTGGGACACGTGGTTCGCGCACCAGGAAACAGGAGAGATGGGCGGCATCATCTACGGCTGGGTGCCGCCTGCCTTGCTCACGTTGGCTGAGAAGGGGTTCTACGTCATTCCCGTCACGAGCGCGTGGTGGCTCAGGGATGAGGACCTGCGTCGCCTCATGTCGTCATGACGAGGCGAGCGGAGGTCAGCGCAGTCGGGACCAGAAGGAGCGACGCGAGGAGATGCGCTCCAGTGCGCGCTGAAGCGCTTCGTCGGCGTCGGCGTGTTTCGCGATGTCACCCATGGTGACGATGCCGATGAGGCGGTCATCGCGTTCGACGACGGGGACACGGCGAATCTGTTCGCGGGCCATGATGTCGACGAGGGTGTGAAGCGTCTCGTCGGGTGTGGCGGCCGGGACGTCATCGGTCATCACATCCGAGGCGCGCAGTTGCTCGGGGGGTTGTCCACCCGAGAAGGCCTGGATGGCGATGTCCCTGTCGGTGACGATGCCTTCGAGTCGGCCGTGCTCGTTGACGATGGGGATGACGCCACAGTCCTCTTCCTTCATCAGCCGAGCGACCTCGCGCAGCGAGCTGTCACGTCGCGCGGTGCGCACGTTGCGAGTCATCACCTCGCGAGCGGTCAACGGCTCGCGTTGCCACCTCCTCCGCTCGGTCTCGGCCAGAGGCGACGCTCGGAAGTCCTGGCTGCGGTCCTCGCGAATGTGGTCGGCGGCGCGCGTGCGCTCTTCACGCTGTCGCTCGTCCTGACGCGAACGCTCATCGGACGGAGCCCTCCGTGGACGGGCCTCGAAGTTGAACTCCTCACCCGGCGAGACTTCCCTCCGCGAGCGCACCTCGGGAGCGACAGGCTCCTCGCGTGATGGAGTGCTTCCGCGCGAACGAGCATCGAAGCTGAACTCCTCGCCCGGCGAGACTTCCCTCCGCGAGCGAACCTCGGGAGCGGCAGTCTCCTCGCGCGACGGAGTGCTCCTGCGCGAGCGAGCCTCGAAGCGGAAATCCTGGTCCGGTGTCACATCCCTCGACGAATAGTCCTCGGGCGGGCTGAGCTCCCGCTGCGTTCGCGGCTCCCTTCGCGAGCGGTCCTCGAAGCCACCGCGCTCCCGACGTGCCTGTTCCTCCCTCCACGCGCGGTCCTCGCCGCTCTCCACCAGCGGCTCCCTACCCGAGCGCTCGCTCAACTCTCCGCGGGAGCGCGCTTCACGCCGGGCCCGGTCCTCATCATCCCACGCCTGGCCGCCGTACCCGGTGCGGTCCCATGCGCGGTACTCCGCGGGCTGGGGCGCCAGCTCCCGGTCGTGTTCCCCCATCAGCGGCCGTGGCCCGATGCCCGTGGCATAGCGGTCGTCGCGGTCATCGCGCCCGTACGGCCCACCCCGCACCCCTCCACTCGCCCAGGCCGCGCCGCCCCGGTCCTCCACATCGGTCCGAGGCTGCGCCATGCGCTGCGAGGCGCCCCGGTAGAAGCGTCCCTCGCGCACGGAGGGCGACTCGTCCCGCGCCGGGTTCCAGCCCGACACATCCGACTCGCCCCGCTCCCGCGAGCCAGGAGGCGCCGCATCGGCTGCCCGAACCGGCTCCGTCCCCAGTCCAGGCCGAGAAGGCCCCAGCGTCTCACCCTTGCCGTTGTCCAAGCTTCGATGCGCCATGCCGCGAAGGCTGGAGATGCCCCCGGTCCCCACCAACCAACCCAGGTGCCCCAAGGGCGAGGACTGTTCGCTCCCTGGCAGCCCCGCCGCCGCGAGCGCCCACGAGCGAACATCCACCCCGCCTCGAACCCGACACCCCGCAACGAAAAACGCGTGCCCTCGGATGAGGACACGCGCCGGTACAGCGACACGAAGGGCGACCGCTCTCAGCAGCAGGGGTCGTTCTTCTCCTCGCAACAGGCCTGCGTGGTGGAGACCTGGGGCGCCGTGCTCTGCGTCTCGGTGGAGGAGGTGGACGTCGCCGCTCCATCGCCTCCGTGGATGCGAGCGAGGTCCTTCACGAACAGCTCCTTCAGGGTCTTCACCTTGTGGCTCTTCATGATGCATCTCCCGTCGAGGTGTGAAGCCGGCCGCCGAAACCGGCCGGCGACGTCAGCCTAGGTCTCGCCACGGAGCGCGGGAAGTGTCTCGTGTTTCACGCTGCACCGTGTCTCAGCGCCCACGCGGAGACACTGAAATGTTCCAGCTCACCAGCGCATGACACAGCGCGACGCGCTCGCATTGTCACACCGGAAGGCGCCTTGCGTCATCGCTCGTCGGCCCTCCCGGGCTCCGGACGAGCACTCGCCCCAGCCCCTCGGGCCCGCGCGCGTCCTGAAAGTCAGACGGCCCGGAGCATGTCTGTCTTCACGACGGCGTCAGTGGACCGCCCAGCGCTCGGCGATCTCCTCACAGGCGAGCACCACGTCCGTGAGCCGGCGGATGTGCGCTCGAGGCGCGGTGAAGATGGTGCCCGCGAACACATCCACCACCTGCACCATGCGGTGGTCCGACGGACCCAGTTGGCACAGGTGCTGCTCCGCGAAGCGCTGCAACATCGTCCCGATGTACTGCCCCGAGCGCTCATCCAGCGGGTGGTGCTTGGAGAAGTAGAGCTTCATCAACCCCACGCGCGGGTTGCCGTGGCGGTCCATGCGCTGGAGGATGACCTCGGGGCGCACGCTGATGGTGACGCCCGCCATCTCCAGGACAGGCGGCTCGGCGCCCACGGCGCTGACGATGGTGTCCTCCAGACCGAGCCACGGCACCACGTCCGCGAAGCGCTCCAGCGCCTCGGAACAGAGGTGAAGCCGCTGCGCCTCGAACTCCGACTGCGGCACGCTGCACGCGAAGCGGCGCTGGTGGTCGCGGAGGATGGCGGGGTCCAAATCACGACAGAGGAAGTCGGTAATCGCGTGAGACGCCTCGGGATAGCGCAGGTACTGCTGCTCGGGTGGATGCTTCTGGTCGTAGATGATGCGCTTGCGACGAGCGGGGGTCGCGATGAGGTACTCACCCAGCTTGTTCACGGACACACGCGGCAGCTCACGGACTTCCGCCATGGAGTTCCTCCCCCTGGATGCTGGCGAATGAGCACACAGTACAGAGGGGGGCTGACATTCCGTTGCTGGCGTGAGTGATTGAAAACAGGGGCCTCACCGCGCACGTAGGGCCGTCGCGGTGAGGGCTGGCCCAGACGTCAGTCCTTCTCTTCCTCCAGGCTGCCGGGGAAGGCGGTCCAGTAGAGGTCGGGGAGCGGGTTGGTGCCGGCGTCGCTGCGAGGGCCGTCACCGTCCGGGATGTCGTCGAGGATGGCGCCCGGGGTCCTCTCGGTCGGGTCCATGGGTTGGGCGCGCCGGTCCTTGTCCGGAGTGTCGCGGTCAGGCGCCGAGTCCTCCCCTGGCGCGTCCTGGTGGCGGGGCCCGGTGGGGCGCCCGTAGTAGTCCTCGGCGGGTTGGGGAGCGGGCTGTCGTCGCTTGTCCTGCGCCATGGTGGAATCCTCCGCCTGGATACGGTCGTGACGGGGAATGCGTACCGCAACCCGGCTATCGTTCCGGGCCGGAGTCCGGGGGGCAGGCGAGCAGGCGCGAGGAGCGCGCTCCCCTTGAAGGAAGAGGAGGGTGCCGATGCCCGAGAGGCGTGACGAGCCGACCGCGACGTTGACGGAGCCTCGGCTCCACCTGGGGTGCCAGTCCTGTGGGGCCCTGTTGGTGTTGGAGCCGTCGCTGCGCACCACGCGGTGTCCCTACTGCGCGGCGCCGTCCGTGGTGGAGCGGCCGCCGCGGCCCGGGGTGCCGGAGCCCGCCTTCGCGCTTGGCTTCGCGCTGACGCACGCGGCGGCGCGGGAGAAGGTGTCCCGGTGGTTGCGCTCGCGCAGTCGCTTCACCCGCAACGGCATCCGGAGCGCGGAGCCGGGGGACGTGCATGGCCTCTACGTGCCCGCGTTCCTCTACAGCGCGCTGGCGAAGTCGAGCTTCCAGGCGACCATCGGCGAGCACTACCAGGAGCGGGAGAGCTACACGACGACGGAGAACGGGAAGACGGTGACGCGCACGCGCACGGTGACGCGCACGGAGTGGCGGCCCTTGCAGGGTGAGCTGGAGGGCTACGTGGCGGACGTGCTCGTCACTGCGTCGAATGGCTTGCGCAACGAGGAGCTGGAGGCGCTGGAGCCCTTCGACTTTCGCGCGCTGGCCCGCTACACGCCGGCGCTCGTGTCCGGGTGGGTGGCGGAGGAGCCCTCGCTGACGAGGGACGCTTGTCTGGAGGGCGCGCGCCAGGAGGTGGGCGAGCTGATGTTGAACAGGCTCGGGGCGCTGATGCCGGGGGACACGCACCGGGATGTGAGCCACGACACGCGGTTGGATTGGGAGTCGCTGGACGTGTGTCTGTTGCCCGTCTGGGTGTTGCCCGTGCGCTACGCGGAAGGGGAGGAGCCCCTGCGAGTGCTCGTGAACGGGCAGACGGGGGAGGTGCATGGGAAGGCGCCTCTCTCGACGTGGAAGGTATTGGCCGCGGTGCTGGTGGGAATCCTGCTGGTGTTGGGGGTCGTGCTGTACGTGGGGGGAGGCGTCGGATGAGCGAGGCCGCGAGGGTGGCAGCGTGTGAGCGATGCGCGTGCGAGCTGGAGGCGGAGGACCTGCGCTGTCCCATCTGTGGACTGGCGACGCCGCCTCCGGAGCGAGCGGTGGCGACGCGCGAGCGGGCGCGGGTGGTGCGCTGCGAGAGCTGTGGGGCCGCGGTGGAGTACTCCGTGGAGGCGCGGGCGCCACGGTGTGCCTACTGCGGCGCGGTGACGCATGTGGAGATGACGGTGGACCCGGTGGACCAGGCGCAGGGGTGGTTGCCCTTCACCGTGGACCCGAAGGCCGCGAGTGAGGCGCTGGGGCGCTTCCTGGGGCACAAGGCGTTCTTCCGGCCGTCGGGCCTGGCGAAGGAGGCGTCGCTGGAGTCGATGCGTCCGCTGTGGTGGCCGGCGTGGGTGTTCCAGGCGGGTGTGGCGGTGAGCTGGACGGCGGACTCGGACGCGGGGGCGCGGCGCTCGGATTGGGCGCCGCATGCGGGACGCACGCGCCTGGATTTCACCAACATCCTGGTGCCGGCGTCGCGAGGGCTGAAGGTGAGCGAGTGCGACACGCTGACGCCGCGCTATCGGTTCGAGCTGGCGGAGAACGAGGGGCGCGGGCCGGAGGAGGCCAGTGTCGAGCGCTTCGAGGCGACGCGCTCGGGAGCGCGGAAGACGGTGCTGGCGGCGGTGGAGCGGCTCGCGAGGGAGCATGTCCAGGAGAGCGGAGACATCCCCGGGAGCCGCTTCCGGAATGTCCATGTGGCGGTGGCGCTCTCCAGTCTGCGCACCACGCGGTGGGCGCTGCCTGTGTATGTGCTGGCCTATCGCTATCGCGGCAATCCGTACCGGGTGCTGGTGCACGGACAGGATGCGGAGCTCGTGTTCGGAGAGACGCCCATCTCCAAATGGCGCGTGCTGGGTGTCGTAGTGGCGTTCCTCGCCTTCATGGCGGCGCTGCTGTTCTTCACGGGAGGGCTGTCTTAGCGGGTGAACGGGCTGGACCACGGAGGTCCAGCCGATAGGTCACCTGCGGAGTGGAGCGCGAGGGCTCACTGCTCGGAAGAGTCGTCGTCGCGCGAGGCATCGTCGGAAGTGCCCGCGCGCGAGTGCGCACTGCTCAGAAGTGTCGTCGCGCGAGGGCTCACTGCTCGGAACTGTCGTCGTCGCGCGAGGCATCGTCGGAACTGTCGTCATCGCGAGAGGCGAGGTCCGAGCTGCCTTCCTCGTGCGAAGAGTCATCGGTCATGTCGTCCGTGCGGGAGTCCCGCCGCCCGTCCGCCTCCTCCGCGAACGAGCGAGTCACGCCCCGAAGCCCCGGCACGCCGAACACCCGCGCCGCCTCCTCCGCCAGCGCTCCAGCGGCATCGACCTCCTCGGGCCCGGAGGGCGGCACCGAAGCCGCCACACCCGGCTCCAGTGACACGGACGCCTCCTCCGCCGTCAGGTCCTCCGGATGCAGGCCGCCCTCGAGCAGCTCCGCCTGATTGCGCCGGCTCGTCGCCTCCATCGCCACGCGGGCCACCTCCTCGGCCGTCGCGTGCCGCCCCTGCCCCGGCGCATGGATGCTCAGCCACCCACGCAGCACCCCGCCCATCTCATCCGCCGTCTGGAACCGCTCCGCAGGCTCCCTGCGCAGCGCGCGCAGCACCACCGCCGCCAGTCCCTCCGGCACATCCTCCACGAGCCGCGCCACCTGCTCCGGCTCCAGGCTCTGCATCCGCGCGGCCACTTCCTCCACCGGCATCCACGTGGGGCCCTGCGCCTCCAATTCGAGCCCCTCGGGCAGCGGCGGGGGCGCCGTGTCCTCCACCGCCAGCGGGTGCCGCCCCGTGAGCAGCTCCAGCAACACCAACCCCAGCGAGAAGATGTCCGAGCGCGCATCCACCGGCGCCCGCACCAGGGCCTCCGGTGACGCATACGCGATGTCGCCCTTCACCAGCGGGCGGCTCGTCTCCTCGCGTCCCTCCAGTCGCGACGCGGCCACGGTGAAGTTCGTCAGCTTCACATCCCCATGGGTCCCCACGCGGATGTTGCGCGGGCTCACATCGCGATGGACGATGCCCAGCGGCCGGTTCCAGTCATCCACCGCGCCATGCGCGTGGTGGAGCGCGTCCGCCACCTCCGCCACCACGAACGCGGCCAGCGGCGCCGACACCGGCCTGCGCCGCATCGCCGTCAGGTTCAGCAGCGTGTCCAGCGAGCGCCCCTCCACGTACTCCATGACGACGTGGGGCGCCCCCCGGTACAGCTTCATCTGGTGCACCTGCGCGATGTTGGGGTGCTTGAAGCGGAACGTCAGGCTCACCTCCTCCACCAGCCGGCGCCGCTCCACGAAGGTGGCCGGGCTGCGCAGCCGCTTCACCACCACGAGCCCGCTCTGCCCGCCCCGGTAGCGACGGCGGGCCAGCATCAACAGCTCTCCGGTGGAGCGGACCTCCAGCTTGCGGACGAACTCGAACACCGTGCCGCCCACGTTGAACAGCACCCGGGGCCGGCGCGGTCCTCCGGGAAGATCCTCCGTCGTCGTGTCGGGCGTCGTCATGGCCTGCCTTTGAACCTGGGAAGTGGTGGGACTGCTACAGGATGCCTGAGGTAACACGAAAGGCAACCCAAGTGGAATGTCAGAGGTTGACTGACAGTCGATAGACCTCTGGAGTTGGATGCCAAAGAGGCGGGGGAGCGCCTCAGTCGTCCCGCTTGCGCCAGGGCCGCAGCGCGCCGCTCAGGACGTGCATCCGCCTGCGCAGCCAGGACCGCCAGGGGACGGACGTCGGGGCCGCGGGCTCCGTGGGAGGTGTGCCCGGAGGACCCGAGTCCGAGCCCGCCCCCGGCCTGTCCTCCCGGCGCATCCACTGGCGAAACTCCCGCGCCTCCTCGTCTCCGTCGAAGAGCGCCTCGTCCTCCTCGGTGACGGCCTCGTGGGGAGGGCGGGGCGGAAACAGCGGCTCGTCCCAGGAGCTGTCCGCCTGCTCCAGCGCCGCGCTCAGCGCCCCACACAGCTCCGCGCCCGTGGGGTAGCGGCCCGCGCCGTACTTGCTCAACAGGCGCAGCACGATGGCATCCAGCACCGGAGGGACGCGCGGGTTGAGGCCGGAGGGCGGCTTGAGTTCGGCGGACTCGATGCTGGCCAGCAGCGCGGAGGGCGGCAGGTGGGCGCGGTAGGGGAAGACGCCCGTCAGCACCTCATGGAAGACCAGGCCCAGGGAGTACAGGTCATCGGTGGGCACGAAGCGATAGCGCGAGCCCGGGATGCGAGGCCCCAGCCAGAAGCGCAGCGCCTCCGGGCTGCGATAGCTGGGCGTGCCCGGAGGCAGCCGGTCCTCCGTCAGCGACGGCGCGCACGCATGGTCCCCCGAGCCGAAGTCCACCAGCACCGGCTGACCATCCGAGGCGCGGACGATGATGTTGCTGCCCTTGAGGTCTCGGTGGACGACGCCCGCGCGGTGGATGGCGTCCAGCGTGAGGGCCAGCGAGGCGAACACCTCCGTGGCCCGGCGCGGCGTGGCCTGGGGGCTGGACGCCCACCGCGACAGGGTGGGGCCCTCCACGTAGTCCATGATGAGGTAGAGGTAGCCGCGGTGCAGGTCCGGCCACCGCAGGTAGCCGAGCAGCTCCACCACGTTGGGATGGTCCAGGTGCATCAGCAGCCGGGCCTCTCGCTGGGTGCGCGCGTCCACCCGGGCCTCGTCGTTCTCGGAGGGGCCCTCCAGCGCGAACTTCAGCGCCACCGTGCCGCGCGTCTGGGTTTCCGCCAGGAAGATGGCCCCATAACCGCCGGTGGCCAGCCTCCGGATGATGCGCAGGGCGCCCAGCTCTTCAAAGGGCTGCAGCAGCAACGGGTGCGTCGATTCGAGGTCGCTCATCGCCCCGTCCTCCCCTGGCTGGACCGACCCGCGTGAGGTGCGCGGAGCGAAGGACCTTCAAGGTTGAGCTCCAGACGGTGGATTCGAAACGGGAGGTGCATGTGTGGCCTATGGATTGGACCTTGGAGGTCATTAGCACGGCGGACGCCTTTTCGGGTAGTCTCCTGCCGTGTGGGGTAGGGTTCAGGACAGGTGACGTGGTAGGGAGACTCGAAGAGAGGCGCGAGGACGATGAACCAGGAACTGGCCATCACCGTGGGCGCGGCGGCGAGGGCGGCGCGGGCCCGGCTGGGGCTCACCCAGGCGGACGTGGCCGAACGGGTGGGCATCGCGATGGAGGTCTACAGCCGCATGGAGCGGGGGCGGGTGCTGCCCAGCGTCACCACGCTGCGGCGGTTGTGTCTGGTATTGCGCATGGACGCGAACGCGCTGCTGGGATTGGCGGAGGGCCTGCCGGTGGCGCCCGGCCCCTCCGTGGCGACGCGCTCCGAGGACCCGCCCGCCCTGCGTCGGCTGGTGAGGGCGCTGCGCGCGTTGGGGCCGGACGAACTCCGGGCCGTGGTCCAGCTCGTCCACGGCGCGCTGGGGTTGCTGCGCCGCTGAGCCCCGAGCGGGAAGGTGCTTCCGCGCCGGGGGGACGGGAAACTTGCGCCAGGGAGCGGCCGTGCGACGCTCCCGGCCATCATGCGTGAGCCCGTCGACCACAAGCTCGCGGCCATCCTGGGAGGAGCGGCTCGCGTCGCCCGCCTGCGATTGGGCCTGACCCAGAGCGACGTGGCCGAGCGCGTGGGCATGGCCATGGAGGTCTACAGTCGGCTGGAGCGGGGGCGAATGTTGCCCCGTACCCAAACGCTCAAGCGGCTGTGTGACGTCCTCCAGGTCTCCTCGGATACGCTGCTGGGTGTGGGACGGGGCGGTGCCTCGCTCACGCCGGTGGCCTCCCGGAAGCCTGAGCGGGAAGACCCACTGGAGCTGCGCCGGATGACTCGCAAGCTGCGGGAGCTGGAGCCGTCCCAGCTCCGGGCGGTGTCGCGCGTGGTCAACGCCGTCGTCGCGGTGATGCCGCCCGTGGCGCCGGCGAAGCCCGTGCGCGCGGTGCGCCGTCGCAAGGCCACCGGCTAGGCAGCCCGCGGCGCGGGGCTGGGAATGCGGTGGGGCCGGGTGTTGAATCCTGGCCGGGCCGTCATCCGTCAGGGCCTTGGACGGACGTCCAGTCCCCCGCACTTCTCACGTGCGGTACCACCGTCATTCATTCCAGGAGGCCCGCCCGTGACGACGCTGCGCAAGGTGATGCTGGTGGACGATGAGGAGGACATCCGCGCCATCGGCAAGCTGAGTCTGAGCCGGGTGGGGGGGTGGGACACGGTGCTGGCCGCGTCGGGGAACGAGGCGCTGACAAAGGCCGCGGCGGAGCAGCCCGACCTCATCCTGCTGGACGTGATGATGCCCGGCATGGACGGGCCCACCACGTTCAACAAGCTGCGCGAGCAGGACGCGACGTCGCGCACGCCCATCATCTTCATGACGGCGAAGGTGCAGAAGCAGGAGGTGGCCCGCTACCTGGAGCTGGGTGCGGTGGGGGTCATCGGCAAGCCGTTCGACCCGATGACGCTGCCCAAGGAGATTCGCAAGCTGGTGCCGGAATGAGGGGCTCCCGCCTGTCCAAGCGCTCGGTGGCGCTGGCGGTGGGGGCGCTGCTCACGCTGTGCGCCCTGTTCGTGGTGGGCCGTCCGTGGGGGATGGCGGAGAGCGACGGATATCGCACGCGGCTGCAGCAGCTCCGCCTCGCCAGCGCGGAGCTGGAGCAGGACGTGCTGCGCGCGCGGCTGGGGCTGCCGGAGCTGCATGGCTCGGAGGGCTCCGCCTTCGAGGCGCTGAAGGCTCGCGCCGAGACGCTGCGCGACGTCCCGTCCTTCCTCTCCGAGGAGGAGCGGCGGGTGATGGCGGCCTCGCTGGAGGCGTACCTGCGCGCGCTGGAGGACAACCGGGCGCTGCTCGTCCGCTCGCGGCAGGCGCAGGCGCGAGGGGAGCGGCGCGAAGCGGACGTGGCGGTGCAGGCGCTGTTGGAGCGCTCCGCCAGCGCGCAGGCCGAGCGGCTGGTCACCACGTTCCTCCAACTGCATGAGCGGGCGCAGCTGAGCAACGAGCGCTCGCGTGTCGTCTTCTTCGCGGTGTCGCTGGTGCTGGGCGCGTACGTGGTGGTGGTGCTGGTGCGGCTGTCGCGCGCGTCGGGTGAGCTGGCCACGCTCAACGAAGTCCTGGAGAAGCGGGTGGAGGAGCGCGGCCAGGCGCTGCTGCTGGCGGGCGAGGAGCAGCGCACCACGGAGGCGCGCAAGGCGGCCATCCTGGAGGCGGCGCCGGACGGCATCCTGCTGGTGGATGAGGCGGGGCGGCTGTTGGAGTTGAACCCCACGGCGGAGCGCGTCTTCCGGCTGAAGGCGTCAGAGGCGGTGGGGCGGGACTTCCTGGCGCTGGCGCTGCCCGCGTCCCTGCCGGCCGGCAAGCGCGAGGACGTGGCGGCGGCGCTGCGCGAGGCGTCGGGCAACGCCACGCGGTTGGAGTCGCCGTGCCTGCGCGCGGACGGGAGCATGTTCCCCGCGGAGCTGACGCTGGCGCGGGTGCCGGGAGAGGGCCCGGCGCGCTTCACCGCCTTCGTGCGCGACATCACCGAGCGCAAGGAGGTGGAGCGGATGAAGAACGAGTTCGTCTCCACGGTGAGCCACGAGCTGCGCACGCCGCTGACGTCCATCCGGGGTTCGCTGGGGCTGCTGGAGGGCGGCATCGTCGGGGAACTGCCGGAGCAGGCGCTGGACATGGTGCGCATCGCCCGCTCGAACACCGAGCGCCTCATCCGCCTCATCAACGACATCCTGGACCTGGAGAAGATGGAGGCGGGCAAGCTGGAGCTGAAGCTGGCGCCGCTGGAGGGGCCTGAGCTGGTGGATGCGACGTTCAGCGGCCTGCGCGGCGTGGCGGACGCGGCGGGGGTGGCGCTGCGCGCGGTGGTGGAAGATGCGCCCCGGGTGAAGGGGGACAGGGACAGGCTCATCCAGGTGCTGACGAACCTGGTGTCCAACGCGGTGAAGTTCTCCCCGCGCGGGGCGGAGGTCGCGGTGCACGTGCGACTGGAGGCGCCAGGCCGGGTGCGCTTCAGCGTCGTGGACCGGGGGCCGGGCATCCCCGAGGTGCAGCGGGGGCAGTTGTTCGCGCGCTTCCATCAGCTCGACGGCTCGGACACGCGCTCCAAGGGCGGTACGGGGCTGGGGCTGGCCATCTCCCAGGCCATCGTGAACCAGCATGGCGGGAGCATCGAGGTGGAGAGCGCACTCGGGACGGGCTCCACGTTCACCTTCACGCTGGACGCGGCGCGCTCGGTGTCGGGCTCGCATCCGGTGGTGGGCGCGTCGGTGAAGGACTCCTCCCGGTACAACGTGCTGGTGGCCACGGCGGACACGGAGTTGTCCGCGTTGTTGCGTGGGTTGCTGTCGCAAGAGGGTTACCGGGTGGTGCGGGCCGCGAGCCTCGCCGAGGCGGCGAAGGTGCTGGAGGAGACGCCGCCGGACGCGGTGGTGCTGGACACGCAGATGCCGGATGGGCAGGCGTTGGACTGGGTGCGGAGCCTGCGCGAGCAGCCGCGCACGCACGAGCTGCCGGTGCTGGCGGTGTCGGGACGCTCGGCGGAGGGCGAGGGGGTGGGGACGCCGCTGTGGGTGGACTGGATGTCGCAGCCCTTGGAGGAGTCGCGGCTGCTCAGTGCGCTGAGGCACGCCATGCGGCGACCGGGGCAGGCGCGGGTGTTGGTGGTGGACGACGACGTGGCCACGCGGCGGGTGATTTGCGCGCGGCTGGAGCGGCTGGGGACGGTGCAGGTGTTCGAGGCGGCGGATGGGGAGAGCGCGGTGGCGTTGGCGCGCGAGACGCCGCCGGACCTCATCGTGTTGGACGTGGGGTTGCCGGGGCTGGATGGGTTCGAGGTGGTGGATATCTTGAGACAGGGGCGGGGGCGGGCCACGCCGCTCATCGTCTTCACGGGCAGGGACTTGTCGCGCGCGGACCAGCGGCAGTTGACGCTGGGGATTACGCGGCATCTGAGCAAGGCGCGCTCGTCGGAGGAGGAGCTGGTGGCCTCCGTGCGCGAGCTGCTTCATGAGCTGCTGTCCCACAAGGACGGCGGCCCGGAGAAAAGGGCTGTGTCATGAACGACGCCAAGACGCTCCTGTTCCTCGAGGACGACAAGGACTTGCAGACGCTGGTCTGTGCGTTCCTGCGGGAGAAGGGGTTCCGGGTGGAGTCGGCGCGCACGGCGGCGGAGGCGCGCACGTTGCTGGCGAAGATGCCGGTGGACGCGGCGATTGTGGACGGGTTGTTGCCGGGGGTGACGGGGGCGGACTTCATCCGGGAGCTGCGCAAGACGCAGCCGGACCTGCCGGTGTTGTTCGCCTCGGCGTTCTGGAAGGACTTGAAGAGCCACGAGCTGCTCACGCGGCAGTTGCGGGTGGCGCGCATCATCCACAAGCCCTACCGGCCGGAGGAGCTGTACCTCTGGGTGAATCAGCTCTTCACCAAGGCGTTGCCGCCCGCGCCGCCGGGGCTTCGGGCGTTGGCGGACGTGGACCTGGTGCGCGACGAGCTGGCGGCGAGCCTGGTGGCGTTGAATCAGGAGTACGGCTCGCGGCTGAAGGACAAGGTGGGGGGGCTGGAGGTGCTGCTGGGTGAGGCGCGGGTGGGGCGGCGGGAGGTGTTGGAGGAGGCGACGCTCGTCGTGCACAAGCTGCATGGGACGGCGGGCAGCTATGGGTTCACGGAGGTGAGCCTGTCGGCGGGGCGGCTTGAGGACGTGCTGCGGTCGGCGAAGGACGTCTCGCGGTTGGACTGGGGCGTGGTGGACGCGGCGTTCCGGGAGCTGGCGAGGACGGCGTCGGTGCCGGTGAAGTCCGCGCGCAAGGAGGGCCCCGCGGCGGTGTTGCCGACGGAGGGTGTGTTGTTGGTGGTGGACGAGGACGCGCGGGTGTTGGCGGAGGCGGAGCGGTTGGGGCGTGCGCACGTGGTGCGGGTGTTGCCGGCGCGGACGGCGAGTGAGGCGGTGGCGGTGGCTCGCAAGCAGTGGGTGGATGGGGTGCTCATCCACATGCATCTGGGTGGGGAGATGGGGGGCATCCAGGCGGCGCATCAGTTGCGGTCGGTGGAGGGCCTGGGTTCATTGCCCTTGGGTTTCACGGAGGCGGCGGGAGGGTTGGAGGACCGGGTGGCGGCGGCGCATGCGGGGGCGTCGTTGTTCCTGCCGAGGCCCTTCACGGCGCAGGACTTCGCGGCGGCGGCGGAGCGGATGGTGGCGGCGCGGCGGCCGGAGCGGGCGCGGGTGTTGGTGGTGGACGACGACCCGGAGGCGATTGCGGCGTTGGTGCACTCGCTGGCGAGCGAGCAGGTTGAAGTGGTGGGGTTGGGGGATGCGCACCAGTTGATGGAGGCGTTGGCGGAGCATCGGCCGGACCTGTTGTTGTTGGACGTGCAGATGCCGGGGCCGAGCGGGTTTGATTTGTGTCGCATCCTGCGGTCGACGCCGGCGTGGCAGGAGTTGCCGGTGTTGTTGATTACGGCGCACCTGGGGTTGGAGTTCCGGCTGGCGGCGTTCCAGGCGGGGGCGGACGACTACATCTCCAAGCCGGTGTTGAAGGAGGAGTTGAGGGCGAGGGTGCAGGCGCGGCTGGAGCGGGCGCGGCTGTCGCGGGAGCGGGCGGAGCGGGATGCGTTGACGGGGTTGTTGTTGAGGCGGCCGTTCATCGAGGGGCTGAGGGCGAGGCTGTCGGAGGCTCAGCGTCAGCAGCGCCCGTTGGCGTTGTGTTTCCTGGATGTGGACCACTTCAAGCGGGTGAATGACCGGTATGGGCACCTGGCGGGGGACAGGGTGCTGACGCGGCTGGGGCGGTTGTTGGGGGCGCGCTTCCGGAGGGAGGACGTGCGAGGGCGGTGGGGCGGGGAGGAGTTCGTGGTGGGGTTGTTGGGGGAGACGAAGGAGCGCGCGAAGGCGATTCTGTCGCGGACGCTGGCGGAGGTGGCGGAGATGACCTTCGACGGCGACGGGGGCGAGTCCTTCGGGATTACGGTGAGCGGCGGCATCGCCGAGGCGCCCGGAGACGGGGCGACGATGGAGGAGCTGCTGCGCGCGGCGGATGCGCGGCTGACCCGCGCGAAGTCGAACGGGCGCAACCGCATCGAGGTGTGAGCGGGGGCGGCGGGTCTGCTAGAAGTCCAGGCATGTTGACGTCCGCGACCGTTGAGAACTTCCGAGGCATCGAACGGCTCCAGGTCGAGGGACTGGGCCGCGTGAACCTCATCATCGGGAGGAACGACAGCGGGAAGACGGCGCTGATGGAGGCGCTGGAGCTGTTGTGGGTGCCCGAGGATGCCGGCTTTGTGATGGTGGCGAGGCAGTCGGCACGGCACCCCGAAGCAAAGATGGTGGATTTCGATGATTTCTGGCTCCCCATCTTTCGAAGAATGGATGCTGCACGCGGATTCAGCGTAGAGGGGACTGATAAGCGTGGTGAGCACGTAAAGCTAACGATGAACAAGTCTCCCCTCCCTCCGATGGAGTTCCCAGTTGATACTGGGGACTCACAGACAGCGAGGAAGGCATGGGAGTTGGAATGGCGCATTACACGCCAGGAGACGGAGACAAGGTCCATCAGCTCGAATGGCACGAGTCTTCAATTTCCAGCGCAATTGACTCCAAGCGAAGGACGATTCTGGATTGCACCCAGCCCGTCAATCACTGCGCTTGACATCCGAGCATTGTCGAAGCTGAAACAACAGGGACGAGGGGACTCAGTGATTGGGCTCCTTCGCCTTATTAACGACCGTGTTACGGGAATCGAGTTGCTCGCCCCGTCTGGTGAGCGTGCGGTGGTCTTTGTTCAGTTGGAGCATGAAGGACTGCTCCCCCTCAGTATGATGGGGGAAGGTGCGAAGCGAAGTTTTGAACTTGCAGTGGCACTCTCATCACAGGAACACCCAGTGCTCTGCATTGATGAAGTCGAAAATGGTCTCCACCACAGCACGATGGGCTCTCTTTGGAGCTGGATAGCGGAGGTGTCGCTTGTCCGTGGAGCACAAATCTTCGCGACGACTCACTCTGAGGAATGTGTCCAGGCCGCATGCCGAGCCTTTGGTGAGCGCGGGGATGAGGGGTTGCGTGTCATCCGGCTCGACAAGCAAGAGCGCGAGACAAAGGCTGTTGTCTATGATCGGAATCTCGTCGAGGCCGCCGCGCGGATGGGTGTGGAGATTCGCGGATGAGCCGTCGTCCAAATCCCCCCTTTAAGACGCAGCCGTTTGGCTTGCTACTTGCCGAAGGGAGTGACGAGCTTCGGGTCTGCGAGGCGGTTGCGGGTGCGTCGACTTGGGCAGGGCTAGTGGGCTGGCAGGCGCAGGGGCGTGAGGACCTCCCAAATCTGGCGAAGCTGGCGTCCCTCGACCCGAGCTTCATGCATGCGCGTAGTGTCGGAGTGTTGCTCGACGTGGAGGATGACCCGGCGAGTGCATACGACCTCGCTCGGCGGACGATGGTGGCGTTGGGAGGGGGCTTGGATGTGCCCGTTCACGGCACGTTCGAAGGCCAGCCGCGCAAACTGGGCGTCTTCCTCACGCCGGACGGGCATCAGCCCGGCAGCATCGAGAAGCTCTGCAAGCAGGCTGTTCGGAACCAGGAACTGGCGCGCTGTGTGGATGCGCTGGTGACCTGTGCTGGCGCGCCTCAATCAACTCAGGCGCTCAAAGACAAGGGCTGGCTCAACGCGTACCTCGCGATGCTGTCGTCACCCCTGCGCTTCTATCAGGTGCTTCAGCATCCGCAGGGTATCGACCCCGCCCATACCGCCTTCGACTCGCTGCGAGCTTTCCTCCAGAGTCTCTGATTCCGTCCCCACGCCAAGGCCCGAGAACCAGGCCTTGGGGCACCCGCGCCCAGGTCGCGACGTCTACTTCCACCTCCCGAAGGAGACGGTGCTCTTGAAACCACTGACCACGGAGTCCTTCACGTCGCCGGCTGCATCCTTGAACTTGCCGCCGGTGAACGCCAGAAGTGTGCTCTCCCGGATGTCAATCATCCCATCCACTCCGCGGTCCTTCAGCTTCTTCGTCTCACTGACCACGTCATCGGCCTGTTCAATCAACGGTGACATGTCCCCCGGGTCGTTCCAGACAGAGACGGTTGCCTTTCCATTCTTCAAGGCCTGGATGACCTCCGGAGAGGCGTCCTTGATGTCCTTGTATCTCGTGATGAACGACACCGGCCTCGGGGCATTGTCGGTGATGTGTTGTTGCATCGCAGCCGCGGTCTCGCTCGTCAGCGCGCCGTCAGGAGCGTTGACACCCATGGTGGCATTGGGGAGCTTGTCGCCCAGGGCCTCCCGAATCCACCTCGCCTCGGTCGGGTTCACGCTGAACATCAACCGCTCGCCCGGGATGCCGGAGTCCACGACCTGCTTCACCATCTCCTTCACGGCGGCTTCCTTCTTTGCCGGGTCATCCTTGAAGGCATCGAACTTGACGTCTACCTTCACGCCCACCCCCAGCGCCTTTCCTTTCGCGAGCCATTCCTGAAAGGAGAGCTTGGGGGGGGGGTCGTCATGGTTCATCTCCATGCCGCCGTCTTTCTTCATCTGGAGATCCCCCTCGACCCAGTTCTTCCCCTCCTTCACGGCCTTGTTGAAGTCATGCTGCGTGTTCGTTGAGTGGGCGTTGTTGGCCTCGGAGAGCTTCTGGCCTGGTTTCCATTGCCCCTGATAGTCCAGCGGCTTGTGCTCCTTCTGGAGCTCCTTCGCGGCCTTGTCCTTGCCGGACGCCTGAAGCTCGGTGAGGGTCGCCCCGCCTAGCAAGACCGCGCCAATGGGGTTCTGGGTCTTCATGTCCTGCAGCACATCGTCGAACTGGTTGAGCTGATTGCTGTTGGGGAGGCCATCGGCCAGCGCCTTGCCCAGGGCCTTCTGCCCCTCCGGCCCCGCTCGCTCCGCCACCGCCGCCAGCGCATTCAGGCTGTCGCGGGTGATGCCGTTCTTCTTGCTGTCATCCTTGTCCTTGCTGACCCGGACGCCCAGCTCCACTCCCACCTGCTGAAGCGTGGGCTGCGTCATGCGAATGAGTCCATTCACATACGCCGTGTCCAGTGCCGGTTGCGCCTGCACCAGCTCTTGCAACTTCGTGGTGGCCGCCTTCGCGCCTCCCGTGCGGTATGCGTCCGACACCTGCTGCGCATGCTGTTGCGCGAGCGGGGGCACATCCATCGGGAGGATGTTGGGCCCCTTCCCTGGCGCGGTCACGAACTCGTCGCGCGTGGGCATCCCGGTCGGACCTTGCACGGGGCCTGGCGGGGGTTCCTGTGGCGGAGGCGGGGCCGGGGGCTCGGTCTTCAGGGGCTGTGCGACCACGGGGGCCTGACGTCGAACGCTGTCGTACCAAGACATGGTGGGGGTTCTCCTGGGGGGACGTGGGGGATGGGCTCTCCAAGGGGAAGAGGCCCTCTCGGAGCAGGTGGCGCATTCCTGTCGCGTTTTTCCCTCCCGTGGGCACCCCAGGCCCTGGAACAGGACCTGGGCACACCACGGGCTCGTTCCTCACGGCCCCAGCGTGTCGGACCGGGCTGGGAACCTCTGCCCTTCTCCATCCCCAGCCGGGGCGTTCATGGGAGGCGTCGATGTTCGCGCGTCGGAGTTGGGCCGTCGTGTTGCCGCTGCTGCTACCCGGGGTGGGGTGGGCCGAGGAGGAGGTCGCCCCTGGGCACTGGGAGCAAAGGGAAGCCGCCATTCGCGAGCTGGAGCAGGCCCTGACGCCCGAGTCTTCCAGCGGGGGCGCGGAGGCTCAGCCCGAGGAGGAGTCCATGCCACCGCCCGCACCCGACTCGATATCGCGGTGGACGAACGCGCTGCGCATGGAGGCCACGACGTGGACCTTGCTCCCTCGAAGAGGCGCGGGCAGCGACGAAGGCTTCGTGCAGGTGGAGCCCGGGTTTGTCTTCGACAAGGGCGAGTCGTTTCGTCTCAACCTCGGAGCCCCGGTGCGGCTGCGGCTGTGGGGTGGCGGCGAAGGGGCGGGCTTCGTGAGGAAGGAGGACTGGGACACGCTGTCCGATTGGGGCCAGGTGGTGCGCCTCTTCTCGGTGGGCGGTGACACACCCGACTCCGTGTGGGTGGGGATGCTGGAAGGCTACTCCCTGCTGTCGGGGCACCTGGTGCGGCGCTACAGCAACCGAGCCAACCCCGACTATCACCCGGCCGGAGTGGTGGGGACGGGGACGCTGGGGCCGGTATACGCGGAGGCTTTCGTTTCGGACCTGCTGGGCGCTCGTCTGATGGGGGCGGAAGTCGCCCTGGACATGCAGCATGTCCTCTTCGGCCGCCCGCCTGTTTCCGGGCGCTACACGCTGGCGCTGTCGGCGGCGCATGACTGGGGGAAGGGGGGAGGCACCTCGAAACCCCTGACGCTGGCGCACCTGGACGGTACCGCCGTGGTGATGCGGCGTCGGAGCAGGGACACGGGCCTGGAGTTGCACCTGCTGGGAGGTTGGGGCGGGCGTCCCGGTGAAGGCGGCGCGTGGGGCGCGGTGGCGGGCCTGGGAATGGAGGCGGTGTCGCCGATGCTGGACGTGCGAGCGCGCCTGGAGGGGCGCCTTCAGCGCGGAGGCTTTCGGCAGGGCGCCTTCGGCCCGGACCACGAGCTGGCGCGCTTCCAGGTGGCGGGCGCGTCCTCGGTGCCGCTGGCGGAGGCGTCCTTTCCGGAGGGGGCTTCGGCCTACGGTGAGGTGATTTTCGGCTGGGATGCGGTGCGCCTGGATGGCATGCGGCGGCGACACCTCTTTGTCTCCCTGGGCGTGGAAGCCTTCACCTGGGGACGGGTGGATGTGGATGGGCGCGTGGAGACACACCTCTTCCACCAGGACTTGAGTCTGGGCGTGGGGGGACTGGCGACAGGCATGGGCCAGCCGGGCGCGCGCTACCTCGTCTCGGGGGAAGCCCGGTGGCGTTTTCTCGGAGGGCGGCTGTTCGCGGTGGGGCAGGGCGGCACGCTGCTGTTTCCCTCCCCGGAGGGGACGCTTCGGCCAGGGGCCTTCGCGGCCTTGGGAGTGGGGGTGGATGGTGAGCGCTGAGCGGCTGCCGTGGGGCGGAGCCGGTCTGGCGCTGGCCCTGGTGCTCCTCATCGCGGGGTGTGCCTCGCTGCCCACTCGGGCTGATTCTGGAGCCACCCTTGAATCCCGCTCGGGTCGGGCGCGCATGTTGGCGCTGGGGAACAACGCCGTCGCGCCCGAGGACACCTCCGACCTCGCGGCCGAAGTCGGGCCGCTGCTGCATCGCCGTCGAGCTCCGTCAGCGACGACCCCGGGCGCGGGTCGCAACGGAGGTGAGACGTCGCCCCTGCCCATCGTCGACCTCATGGACGCCTGCGGAGACGTGCCCTCGGGCTGGCCGCGCCTGTCCACGGATGAGGAAGTGCTGGCGCCCTTCCTGGAGTGCCTCACTCCAGCGGCCTTCCTGGCCTTCCAGCGCACGGTGGACATGCCCCGGCTGGTGGAGTCCCTCTCGGCCTGGAATGCCGTCCGGCTGGGCGCCCTGGGCCCGTTGGAAGCCGAAGCGGCCAGCGTCCTTCTCAAGAAGCGCGTCGTCTTCCTCTCCACCGCCGCCGAGAAGTACGGGCCAGGGCAGGCGGAAGTCCTTGCTCTCTTCGTCTTCCACACCACCTTCGACGATGAGGCGCGAGACGTGCTGCGCCTGCTGGCCGAGGACAGGCTGCTGAAGCGCGCCCTGGGGGGCATGGCGAGCGTCCATGCGGAGTTGTCGGCGAGGGGGCTCGACCCGGAGGACTTCCCGGAGAGGGGCTTCCTCGCCAGCGACCTCGCGCGAGGGTTGGGGAAGGCCACGGATGATGTCGCCTCCTCCATTCCCCTCGTGGGTGGAAGCCGAAGCGTGGAGGCCTCCTTGCCGCCTCGGCAGCTACCGCCCCCGTACCGTGCGGCGTACTGGGAGGTGGAGAAGGCGCAGTACCTGGGGGCCTTCGCACCGGGCAACGTGGCCCTGGCCTCCTTTGACCACCTCACCTTCGGCGTGCCACTGGGCTTCTACTTCCTGGCGGCCGGGACGGTGCAAGGCGGGGTCTCCCTCTCGAAGGGCGAGTACGAGGAGGCCACGCGGCGGTTGGCGCCCGCGGCCCTCATGGTGGGCTTGTACTCAGGAGGAGCGGGTGCGCGCGCCTTCCGTGAAGCCGGCCTCGCCAGGAAGGAGAGGTCACGGCTCGATGCGACAGTGCCTCGCGTAGAGGCGCTAAAGGCCGTGCTCGACAGGTTGGAGGCGCGGGCGGGGGCGGGCTCCGTGGGGGAGTTGGCTCGCCACTTCCAGCAGAGCCGGGAGGCGGCGCTCCTGGTGGCGGAGTGGGGTGAGGCCGGCGCGCTGGCCCTTCACGAGGCACGCGGCGATCCGGCTCGAGCGCAGGCCACGTTGCCGGTGCGGCATGGCGAGCCTCCGAGCGGCACGCCAACGAAGGGCGGAGCAGGGAAGAGCGGAGGCAGGCCCTCGCCGCCACCCGAGTCGGCCGGCATCCCCGCCGAGGTGGCCGAGGCGAAGTTCCGGCAGGTGGAGGCCGAGGCTGGGGGCGCCCGGCTATCGACGGACGTGGCTGCCCTGAAGAAGCATCGCGAGGCGCTCCTGAGAACCGCGCCTCCTGGCGCCGACGTGCATCCGCTCTGGCTCGATTACCTGTCCTACCTGGAGAAGAGGGCCGCGGAAATCGAGCAGGGCATCGCGTCCAGGGGGCCGCTGCCGTGGTCCAGCTATCAGCTCGTGCGCGAGCGGTATGCCCGGGGCCTGGCCTTCGAGAGGGACATGGTCGTCATCCTGGAGGCGGATGCGGCCCTGCCACGGGCGCAGCGGCGGTGGCTCAAGGACTTCGAGAAGCCTCGCATCGAAACGCACGTGGGCGTGGCGAAGGCGGACCTGCGCTTCGTGGATGTCCTCGTCATCGAAGAGGGGCCCGCTGGTGGCCCGACGGCCCGCGTGGAGACGTTCAGCTTCAAGAGCCGGGACCTCTCATTGCTGAAGGAAAGGCCCCTCCAGTCCCAGTTGATTGAGGATGCTGGTGAGGCATTCCGGTACTACGGGGAGACGTTGTCCATCCGCCGACCCGGGCTCATACAGAAAACGCGGGTTCAGAGGGTTCGAGTCGTCTACGAGGGAGGGAGGTTCAAACCTCGAGAACTTGATGCACTTGAGCGCTCCGTGAGGAAAGCTGAGAGCGAGGTCGCCGGTGTGGAGGTGCGGTTCCAATGAAGGTCCTGGAGTTCCATGAGCTGCGGGCGGAAGACGGTCTGCGACTGCTGGTCGACGGAGCCATCGACGAACGCGCCGCGCTCGAGCCACGGTTGGAGCCCCTCCTGAATGCACTCGAGGCGCATGCAGGCGAATGGATGCCGGACGTTGTCGAAGGAAAGCGGCGGCGGAAATACTCACGCGCCGCCATCTCGAAGTCGCTTGAGGAAGAGCGCGACGTCGGAAGTACATCCATCGGGCTTTATCGTACCCGGGCTCCAGCGCTGGATATGACGTTGAGCCTCGGCGGAACAACCTCGCCCGCCGAACTGGAAATCTCGGTGGCGCTCCAGCCGCTTTCTTTCTTTTCGGGGGCGGCGCGCTGCCAGGAGTTCATTGAGATGGTCCGAGCCTGGGCTCGGCACGTCCTGGTCACATACGCCATGGCCCATGGCATGGCGGATCGACAGCTCTCGGGGGCTCCCTACTTCGGTCGTGATGGAAGGACCTCGCGCAAGGATGGGTTCGACACGATTTATGAGGTGTTCTGGCTGAATGTCTTTGGACCGAAGCTGGTGGAGATGGTGGGTCGCGAGCGGATGCTCTCGACTCCCGCGCACCTCGTGGAGGAGCTACCCAACGGCTCCGTCCTCCTGGTGCTGTGGCCCACCGCCGCCGATTTCGCCAGTGAGGAAGCGCGGGTCGTCCAGGCCCGTGCCCATGTCCACCTGCGGCCGGACCTCGACTTCGACACGGTGCTGAGCACGCTGAGAGAGCGCAGTGCCGCATTCGTACCCGTCGAGCCTCGCTTCCACCCTGACGTGGCGCCGTTCCTCTCGCGGCTGCCAGATGAGTTCTCCATAGGCGAGCGGCAACGGAAGATCGCCGAACTCAACGCCTTCCGGCCTCCATCGCCGGAGGAGTGGCTCCCAGCCGCCCTTCCCTCGGACGTGGAGAATCCGGAGCGTGTCCTCGCTGACTACGGAGTCCTGTCCGAAGGACTCGTGGCGGCGCTCCACACCCAGGTGCCGTCCATCATGGACGAGACGCCCGAGTCTCTCACGGACCTGGACTTCTACTTCTGGAGGGAGAATTTCCCCGAGCGGTACAAACGCGAACTCGTCGACGGGCACACCGCACCGGCGCTAGGGGCCTACCTGGGTGAGCTGCTGGTGCGGCGATTGGGTGGGACGTGGGTGCCGCGCCAGAAGAGGGAAGAGTCCCAGGTACGCGTGGGCCATCGCGTGTGGTTGCCCTTCCTCCGCGCCCGCCGCTACATGCAGTCCCGCCAGTCGCTGCTGGACTACTCGCTCACGCAGCTTTTTAAAGATGCCGCCAAGGGAAACGCTGGCGAGAACGCATGACTCCGCGTTCGTGGACGCTACATCTCACTGTGGCGGCTCCGTCAGCACCAGCAATCCACGGGACGTATCCACGACATACACATAGCCATCTCCGGGCACCTGGAGCCCCGTGGCCCCCTCTTCCAGCGCGTCCCCGCGTCCCGGGTCTGTCTCTCTGAAGCTGTTGAAGTACGCCACCTCGCGCGGCTGTGTGGGATTGCTCACGTCCAGCACGCGCAGCCCCTCCTGGTGATACGTCACGTACAGCCGCGAGCCGCGCAGCTCCAGCGCCCGCGGTGACACGACTCCGCGCAAGCCATACTCGCCAATCTTCACGATGTTGCGCGGCTCGCTGACATCCAGCGCGCGCAGCCGCGCCCCCACGCCCAGGCTGCTCTCGAACGCCACGATGCGCCCGCCGAACGTGCCCACCGCGCTCGCGCGGCTGTTCGCATACGGGTACGTGTACCGCCCCAACAACTGGACCCCTCCGCCCGAGCGCGCGTCGACCACCTGCAGCCCGTCACGCAGGTGATTCACATAGAGTCGGCCCTCGTAGCTCACCGGGCCTCGCGACGAGGGGTTCTCCGCGATGCGTGAGCCGGAGACGATGTGCTGGAGCAGCCGGGGCTCGGAGGGCGTGGAGATGTCGAACATCAGCGTGCCCGCGGAGGGCTCCGTCCCCACCGCGTACAACCTGTCCCCATCCACGCTCACCAGCCCGACGCTGACAGGCTTCTCCGGCACCCTGCGCACGAACACCGGCGCGGAGGGCTGGGAGATGTCGAGCACCACCACGCCCGAGCTCGCGCTCGCGACATAGAGCACCCCGCCCTTGAACGTCGCGCCCCGCCAGTCCGAGTCCTCCGGAAGGCTCATCCGCGCCACGCGCACCGGCGCCTCGGGTTGGCTCACGTCGAAGACGGTGAGCCCCCCACGCTGTCCCTCCCGCTTCTGAGAGACGACATAGGCATGCTCACCGATGACCTGCACGTCCACGGGCATGCCCAGGTCCACCCAGCGCTCGGAGACCAGCTTCAGTCCGCCGGAGACCTCGTGCTCTCCCTTGAAGCGCGCCACGCGCTCGGCGCGGAAGGTCCCCGACTCCACCAACACGCCATCGCGACACCGCGAGAAGCAGCCCGTCAGCGCGCGCGGGCCCACCGCGTTGCAGCCCGCGAAGGTGAACAGTCCGTCCGGAGACTGGCTGGAGACGAGGAACGTCCGCGCGTCCCACACTCCGGCCACGGCGGTGGCTCCGAGGACCTGCTCGGGGACGCCCGTGGAGCTCAGCTTGAAGCCTCCGCCGAAAGGGGCGGCCCGAGCCGCCTGCGTGCCCCGCGCGTCGAAGCGCAGTTCGCTGCGGTACACCCCCTCGCGCTCCAGGGCCTCCAGCGAGCGACGTTTGCAGCCGGACAAGTCGAACGACTCCAGGCTGCCACAGGCCGCGTCGGCACCCTCCAGCACGTGACAGACGGACAAGGGGCCTGAGTCCATCCAGTCGCCCCGCTCCTCGAGCGGTGTGTAGCGTCCGTCCCACGGAGCGTCCTCCAAAGAGGAACAGCCGGACGCAGCGCAGGCGAGCAGGACCGTCAACGCGAGACGCGCGGGCTGCATCGCATACCTCCTGGGTGGGGAGCCGCACTCCGGCCTTGAGGCCCCTGACTCGCAGTGTAGGAACGCTGCTTCCCCTTCGGGAAGCCGACCCTTCGCACTTTTGGTCAACGGCGCACGTCCCGTGGCATGTGCCGACTGTTCCCACCTGCTCAAAGGGCGCCATACCTGGCCGGTCGTCCTCGTCGAGCGTCCGCCTGCTCGCCCGGGTCCGCTGCCCCCACCCGCCGATGCGCCGATTCCGCCCGAAGCCCCGCTCTCCCGCGAGGAATCGCCGGCGTTTAGTTCTTCACCATGAACGACATTCTCGCGAAGGACGTGGTGATTGTGGGCGGCGGCCCCGCGGGCCTGAGCGCCGCGCTGGTGCTGGGCCGTGGCCGCAAGAAGGTGCTGCTGTGCGACGCGGGGTCGCCCCGCAACGCGGCGGCCGAGCACATCCAGGGCTTCGTCACCCGCGACGGCACGCCCCCCCGGGAGTTCCGCGCCATCGGCCGGGAGCAGTTGCGTCCCTACGACGTCGACATTCGCGACGTGCGGGTGAGCGGCATCGAGCGCCTGGGTGACGCGCGCTTCCGCGTGACGCTGGAGGGCGGAGTCGTCGTGGAGTCCCGCCGCGTGCTGCTGGCCACGGGCATGGTGGACGTACTGCCGGACCTGCCGGGCTACCGCGAGCTGTGGGGCAAGGCCGTCTTCCAGTGTCCCTACTGCCACGGCTGGGAAATCCAGGACAAGGCCTGGGGTGTGTTCGCGGGCCCGGAGGCGGAGCTGTACCTGGACTTCGCCCTCTTCCTGAAGGGCTGGTCGGCGGACGTCACGCTGTACACCCTGGGTGGCTTCCAGGTGTCGGCCGAGCGGCGCGCGCAGCTTCAGCGGGCCGAGGTGCGACTGGTGGAGGGCCCGGTGCGGCGCCTCATCGCGTCCGCGGATGGGAACGCGCTGGAGGCGGTGGAGCTGGAGGACGGGACGCGCGTGCGGCAGGAGTACATCTTCACCCGACCGCCGCAGCGGCATGTGGCGCTGGTGGAGGGGCTGGGGCTCGCGCTGGACGAAATGGGCTTCGTGAAGGTGGACCCGATGCAGCAGACCTCCGTGCCCGGCATCTCCGCGGCGGGAGACCTCACCACGCGCTTGCAGGGCGCGCTGATAGCGGCGGCGGCCGGTGCGCAGTCCGCCTACGTGATGAACCACCAGCTCAACATGGAGGCGCTGGGCGCGGGCCACGCGAAGTGACGCCGGGTCGAGCCCCGCGCTACGAAGGCCCCATGGCCTCCGCACCCATCGAAGGACACAGCCACGCGTGGCCCGCAATCCAGCGGGACTTCGAGGAGAAGCGGCGTCTCACCTGGGTGGGCCCGCAGCGGCCCCTGACCGCGCAGCACTCGCGGGCCCACTCCACGGTGCACTCGTACGCCGTGGTGATGCTGGTGCTGCGCGGGGAGACGAAGGTGCGGCACGCGGGCGACCTGGTGCTGCGCGCCGGGGACGTGCACCTCATTCCGCCTGGAGACGCGCATGGCCGCGAGCACTCGGATGCGGAGTGCATGGGGCTCGGCTTCTATCCGGAGGCGCTGTCCTCGGACGCGGAGGAGCGCGCGTCACGGCTGGGGCCGCTGCTGCGCGTGCGCGGCGGCTGTCACCCGGTGCTGCGGCCCACGCCCGTGCAGCGTCGGCGCCTGTTGCGGTGGATGCGGCTGATGGAGGAGGAGCAGACGCGACAGGAGCGGGGCAGTGACGAGGCAAGCCTCTCGCTGCTCCGGCTGGTGCTGGTGGAGCTGGAGCGGATGGCGTTCCCCGACGTCGTGCCGGAGTCCTCCTCGATGGGCCTGAGTCGTCGGGCCCTGACGTACATCGAGACCCACTGCCTGGAGCCGCTGTCGCTTGCGAAGGTGGCGCGGGAGCTGGGGCGCTCGGCGCCGCACGTCGCCGCCGTGGTGCGGCAGGAGACGGGGCGCTCGGTGGGGGAGTGGATTCTCGAGTGCAGGATGGCCGAGGCGCGCAGCCGCCTGCGTCACACGGACGAGCGGGTGGACATCGTCGCGGACCGTGTGGGCTACGCGGACGTCACACACTTCATCCGCCTCTTTCGCCGCGTGCATGGTGTGACACCTGCCGCATGGAGGAGGCGAATGGAGGCAGGAGTGCGCTGAACGGGTGTTCTGTATTTTGTTGCCCGTTTGAATTGACAGGAAACTGTCATCTCGGTAGTTCGTGCGCATGCCGACGCCGATGAGGGAATCGTCGGGAGCGAGCCGCTTCAGGCCCGCTCCCCGAGGCGCATTGTCGTGCCCACGCTTCAACGGGATGGGGGATTCGTGGTGGCGGTGCAGTGGACGGTGCCGCTGATGGCGACGCGAGCGAGACGAAGCAGACGGGGTGGCGAAGTGCGTCCGCTCTGGCGAGGGCCGCGCGAGGTGTCGACACCGCCGGAAGCAGGAGGAGCGCCACCGTTGCTCTGTCCCTTCTGGTTCAACCTGGGGCCGCAGGTGGCGGCGAACGACTCGGAGCCACCCGCGAGCACGAAGGCGCGACGGAGCAAGAAGCCCACACCGTCCTGAGCGGGGAGCCACGGCCGCGGGGCCCAAACCCCGCTTCAGTCCGAGGCGCCCCTGCCCGAGCGGGACACTGCTTCATGCGCGAGGACGCGGAAGTGCTGCGCGGCGGGTGAGGGCCGAGGCCCGGGGAAGGCCACCACCAGCTCCGCGTGGCCGGGAGCGCCGCTCAGGGGGCGGAACACGACGCCCTTGGGGCACAGGGCCTGGGAGGACGCGGGAGCGATGGTCAGTCCCAGCCCCGCCTCCACCATGCCGACGACGGAGGGCCACGAGCTGGCTTCCTGGAGGATGTTCGGAGAGAAGCCCGCGGCCAGGCACATGCTCGTCACCAGGTCATGCATGCCGGGCGCGGAGTGGCGGGGGAACAGCACGAAGGGTTCGCTCGCCAGCGAGGACAGCGCGACGACCTGCTGACGGGCGCGAGGGTGCCGTGCCGGCAGCGCGAGCACGAAGCGCTCCCGGAGCAGGCGCTCGACGGTGAGCCCCTCGTGACGGAAGGGCGCCCGGATGATGGCGATGTCCAGCTCCCCGGAGGTGAGCGCGGCGCCGACGTTCAGGGTCGCGCTGTCATCCAGTTCCAACTTCACTTTCGGGAAGCGCGTGCGGAAGCGCAGCACGATGTCCGGCAGGACGCCGAAGGCCGACGACGCGGCGAAGCCGACGCGCAGCGTGCCCGTCTCGCCGCTCGCCGCCTGCTGCACGGAGTGGATGACATCCCCCCGTCGGGCCAGCAGCGCTCGTGCCTCCTCCAGCAGTCGAGCTCCGGCGGCGGTGAGGGCCACGCGGCGGCTGGTGCGCGTGAGCAGCTCGACCCCCAGCTCGGTCTCCAGCCGGCGAATCTGCTGACTGAACGGCGGCTGGGCCATGCCGATGCGCGCGGCGGCGCGTCCGAAGTGCAGCTCCTCCGCCACCGCGACGAAGAGCTGGAGCTGACGGAATTCCATATCGAGACGTTAACCGTCTCAATGCGCCTCGAAAGATATATTGGTGGTGAAGAATGCCGTTTCCTACCATCGGTGCATGCGATTCCCCTGCGTTCCCCTGGGTCTGCTGCTCACGGCGTTGACGGGGGCTCCCGTCCTGGCGCTCGACGGTGAGTCACCTTCCGCCGTCGCTTCCGGACCCACGCCGGATGCGAAGGTCCAGGCGAAGCTGGACCTGGCGAACCAGTTCAACCGTCGGGTGGAGCTCCTGCGCGACAGCCTCGTCCCGCCCAGGTGGATGCGAGACGGAGACCGCCTGGTCTTCTGGTCCCGCGAGGGGAAGGACGGTGGGACGTGGGTGCTGGCGCACGCGAAGACGGGGGAGCTGAAGCCGCTCCTGTCGGGTGCGCAGCTGCGCGAGCAGCTCTCGGCGTTGCTGGGCAAGCCCGTCACGGCGCCTCGCTTCTTCGACGTCGCGCTCGCTCCGGATGAGCAGGGCATTGTCTTCCGGCTGGAGGGGAAGACCTTCGGCCTGGGGCTGACGGGAGGCCGCGTCACGTTGTTGTCGCCGGAGGACCGGGCCGCGCTGACGCTGTCTCCGGACCACTTCCTCGCGCCGCGCGGAGGAGCGCTCGCGGTGCAGCGCAGGGGCGGCTTCGCGGTGCTGGGCGCGGACGGTGCCACCGTGGTGGAGCGCGCGGGAGAGGAGCGCCTGGACTGGCGGATTCCGGAGCGCCCCTGGTCGCCGGATGGACGCTTCCTGGTGGTGTGGCGCGACGACCTGCGCGCCGTGCATCAGGTGCCCGTGGTGGACTACTCGGATGTGCTGGAGAAGGTGACGACGGTGCCGTACGCGAAGACGGGGACGCCGCTGCCGCGCTCGGAGCTGTACGTCGTGGAGGTGGCCACGGGCCGCGTGACGCGCATTCCTCCCGTGGAGGGCGAGACGTATGACTTTTTCGCGGGCTGGAACCCCGAGGGCACGGAGGCGCTGTGCCTCCACCTCTCTCGTGACGCCAAGCGCCTGGACCTCACCGCGGTGACCCCGGGGACGGGACAGCGTCGGCACGTGCTGCGCGAGGAGCGTCCGGAGACCTTCGTCGCCGGCCTGGACTTCGCGGTAGGCGGCTGGGCGAAGCAGGTGACGGCGCTGCCGGGGGGACGTGGCTACCTCTGGATGTCGGAGCGCGATGGCTGGCGACATGTGTATGCCTATGACCGCGCGGGGAAGCTCCTGCGGCAGCTCACGCGCGGCGCTTTCCCCGTGCATGAAGTGGTGGGCGTGGCGCAACAGGGGGACGCCCTCTACGTGCTGGCCTCGGCCGAAAGCGGCGCGCCGTACGAGCAGCTCTTCTACCGGGGCAGCATGAAGGGTGGCGCATTGAAGCGGCTGTCCTCGGGCTCGGGGATGCACCGAATCACGCTGTCGCCTTCGGGCCAGCACTACGTGGACGCGTGGTCCTCCCGCGCGCAGCCCCGGCTGCGGGAGCTGGTATCCATGGAGGGCGGCAAGCGCGTGCGCCTCACCACGGCGGACGCGAGTGAAGTCGAGGCCCTCGGTGACGTGCGCCCGGAGCCGTTCATCGTCAAGGCCGCCGACGGCGTCACGCCCCTGCACGGCGTGCTCTACAAGCCGCGCGACTTCGACCCCGCGAAGCGCTACCCGGTGCTCGCCTATATCTACGGCGGCCCATTCTTCAATCTGTTGCCATGGAGCTACATCGGAAACTCGATGTCGTTGACCGCCAGCGGCCTGGCGCAGCTCGGCTTCGTCACGGTGCTGGTGGACCCTCGCGGAGGACCTGGGCGGAGCAAGGCCTTCCAGGACGCGAACTATGGCCGCGTGGGCCAGACGGAGATTCCCGACTACGTGACGGCGTTGAAGCAGGCCGCGTCCACGCGTCCGTGGATGGACCTGGAGCGGGTGGGCCTCTACGGCCACTCCTGGGGCGGCTACTTCGCGCTGCGCGGCATGCTGACGGCGCCGGACTTCTTCAAGGCGGGGTATGCCGCGGCACCGGGGGCGCTGACGGAAGAGGCCATCATCAACGAGCCCTACCTCAACCTGCCGAGCGCCAATCCCCAGGGCTACGCGGTGGGTGACAACCTCCCGCTCGCGGGCAAGCTGAAGGGCCACCTGCGGCTGATGCACGGCACCAGCGATGTGAACGCCACGCTCTCCGTGACGATGCGGATGGCGGACGCGCTCATCCGGGCGGGCAAGCACTTCGAGCTGCTCATCATGCCCGGCGAGCCGCATTCTCCGCAGGGGGCCGCCGGTCGCTACTACCAGGACGACGTGGGCCTGTTCTTCCTCCGGACCCTGGGCGCGCCCCGGTGAGGCCTACTTTTGCCCACTTGAGCGCAGGTCGTCGCCCCAGGTGTCGGCGGAGCGACTAGACTTCGGACCGTGGCCAGACCCCGTCCGAAATGTCTGAACTGTGGCGCCCCCTTCCTCAAGGCGGTGGAGCGCGAGCCTCTCTGCACCCATTGCGGCGCGGAGAGGACCAAACCCACCGGCATCCCCCTTCAGCCAGGGTGGAAGGAAGTTCCCTCCGCGCGGCAGGAGGCGGCCAAACGGAATCACGCCGCGATGGTCGTGGCGGGCATCTTCTCGGTCTTCATGTTGCTCGGCGGGGTGGGCGTGGCGTTCCTGGTGTATGCGACGGAGCCCATTCCCGCGCGCGTGACGGAGCGGCCCAGGCCGCCGCCTCCCACGGTCACCCCGCCCCCCATTCCGCGGCCCCCGGAGCCCCCGCCCATCGTGACGCAGCCCCCGCTGCCGCCCATGGTGGAGAAGCCCATCAAGCGCCCGCCGCTGCCCAAGACGAATGAGGCGTGGGGCGCGGTCATGCTGGGCAAGCACCTGCGCGACTACGACTACTGCGGCAGGGAGGCCATCCTCCGCGACGGCGGCATCCCCCGGATTTTCCGGCTGCGGGCGCGGTTCGACGCGAACGGGGAGGGCGTCAAGGGGAAGGTGACCCCCGTGACCTCCGTGAAGATGTTGGATGCCTGCATCACGAACCGCACCAAGTACATCTACCTGGGCAAGCCGCCGGAGAAGCGCGAGTTCGCCGTGGAGATGACACTGTCCTTCGCGCACCTCCGCCCCAAGGGCAAACCCGAGACGCGTGATGACCAATGGAGCGACCTCAGCGGCGATTGAGCCGTAGCGCGCGCTCGGAAGTCGATGGTCTCGCCCGGTCCCCCTGTTGAGTCAGGTCGACGGGCCGTGTCCTTGTTCCGCGTGACGCCCCATCCCGGGGTGGTCCGTGACGCAGGAGCACGACATGTCCCCAAGACACGCCCGACGCTGCCTCTTCCACGCGGTAGCTCTCACGGGGGCGCTGCTGTCCCCCCTCGCCCTGGCCGTGGTGCCGGAGCCCCAGGGAGAGCGGCACCACGACGCGCGCCTCTCCTACAACGCCCGGACGCGCTTCACCTTCGCGCCGACGCAGCAGGCGGCGGAAGCGGCGCTGCGCCAGTCCGTGCCGGAGCTGCGCGTGGAGGTGGATGCGTCCAACGGGCGGGTGCGCTCGCTCATCAACCTGGTGGGCGCGCTCTCGGGTCCCGCGAGCGGAGACGCGCTGGCGGTGGGCCTGGACTTCGTCCAACGACATCGCGAGGCCCTGGGCCTGGAGCTGTCCGACCTGGCCAACCTGGAGGTGACCGACCGCGTCTACTCACGCCTCAGTGGTGCCACGCATTTGTATCTGCGACAGCGATACCGGGACCTGCCCGTCTACAACGCGCAGCTCCAGGTCAACGTGGACCGGGAAGGGCGCGTGCTCGCGGTGCATAGCGACTTCCAGCCCGCGCTGGAGTCCACGCTCTCCAGCGTGGAGCCTCGGATTGGCGCGGCCGACGCGGTGGCGAGCGCGGCGCGGCACCTGGGCCTCCAGGGATTCGCGGCGCCCCGCGAGCTGAAGGCCGAGCCCGGTCCCACGCGGCGCACTCGCGTGGAGGCGCGGGGGCTGTCGAGCGAGCCCATCGACGCGTCGCTGGCGGTGCTGCCGCTGCGTCGTGGAGAGTCGCGTCTGGTCTGGCGCTTCCAGGTCCACACGCTGGATGCCCGGCACGCCTTTGACTTGACGGTGGACGCGGGCACGGGCGAGGTCTGGACGCGCTTCGACTGGGTGGCGGGGGATTCGTACCGCGTGTACCCGAGGCCCGCCGAGAGCCCGCACCACGTCACGCCGGTTCCTCCCGCGGATGGGCGCACGCTCGTCACCAACCCCGCCCACTCGCTGGCCTCGCCCTTCGGCTGGCATGACACCAACGGAGTCACGGGCGCCGAGTTCCTCGCCCCCCGCGGCAACAACGTCCACGCCTACGAGGACCGGGACAACAATGGTCAGCCGCCCGCGAGCGACCCGAACTGCGGCGCCGGGCTGGCGTGCGACTTCGCCATCAACCTGACGGGCGCGCCGAGCACGTCCTTCGCCGCCGCGGTCGCCAACCTCTTCTACTGGAACAACCTCGTCCACGACGTGCAGTACCAGTACGGCTTCGACGAGCTGGCCGGCAACTTCCAGGTCAACAACCATGCCCGAGGCGGGCTCGGCAATGACGACGTGCGCGCCGAGGCGCAGGACAGTGGTGGCGTCGACAACGCCAACTTCCTCACGCCTCCGGATGGCTTCCGCCCGCGCATGCAGATGTACCTCTGGACGGCGCCCACGCCGGACAAGGATGGCGACCTGGACAGCGGCGTCATCGTCCACGAGTACGGCCACGGCATCTCCAACCGCCTCGTCGGCGGCCCCAGCAACGTGTCGTGCCTGACCAACCGGCAGCAGCCGGGCGAGGGCCTCAGCGACTTCCTGGCGCTCGTCTACACCGCGCGCGCGTCGGACACCGGCCCGCAGGGACGTGGCATCGGGACGTACGTGCTGAACCAGGCCATCACCGGCCCGGGCCTTCGCACCCAGCGCTACAGCACGTCCGCGCTCGTCAACACCTGGACCTTCGAGAGCATCAACACGATGACCGTCCCGCACGGCGTGGGCTCCGTGTTCGCCCAGGCGCTGTGGGAGGTGTACTGGGCGCTGGTGACGCAGTGGGGCTTCAGCACGGACCTCTACGACGCCACGGGCAACGCGGGGAACCAGCGCATGCTGCTGTACTTCACCGAGGGCCTGAAGCGCACCGCCTGCAACCCCACCTTCCTCCAGACACGCGACGGCATCATCAGCGCCGCCACCACCCTGCATGGTGGGGAAGATGTCTGCCGGATGTGGAACGCGTTCGCCGCCATCGGCCTGGGCTCCAACGCGACGAATGCCGTCGACTCCGCCAGGAATGGCTTCGCCGTGCCCCCCTCGTGCGGCCTCATCCTGGGCCGTCCGGAGACGCCACCCACCCCGTAGCCACGCCGTCCCGCCGGAGGACCTCTCCCGAGGTCCTTCGGTGCTCCACACCCGGAGTGTATTTTCATGGGTAGCCTATAATTCTCGAATTGTGAGAATGTCCGGGCTGGTTCCTGACTGAACCCGAGTGACGTTGTTCATCGAGAGGAGCGGGACATGTGGGGAGTGACGTATCGGTTTCGAGGCGTGGTGGGGGCGCTGGCGGTATCGCTGCTGGCGGCCTGTGGCGACACGTCGGAGGCGGGACGCGACGGCGCGCCTTCGGGAGAGACGCTGTCGGAGGCGCGAGCCATCGACGATGACATCCGCGCGCGGCTGGAGGCGCTCCCGGGCGTCACGATTCTGGGGGACGAGCAGATTGATGACTTTCGCTTCTTCACGCTCGACTTCGAGCAACCCGCGGACCACCGCCATCCGGAGGGTGAGAAGTTCCTTCAGCGCATGACGCTGTTCCACCGCTCGGTGACGGCGCCGATGGTCATCGACACGGAGGGCGCGGAAATCTTCGCGGAGCCCATCGCCGCGGAGCCGGTGGACCTCTTGAAGGGCAACCAGGTGACGGTGGAGCACCGCTTCTACGGCACGTCGACGCCGGCCTCGCGTGACTGGAAGCTCCTGGATGTCTGGCAGTCCGCGGCGGACGCGCACCGCGTGGTGGAGGTCTTCAAGACGATTTACGGCGCGCGCTGGCTGTCCACGGGTGTGTTCCGGGGCGGCACGGCGGCCCTCCTTCACCGCTACTTCTTTCCGAACGACGTGGAGGCAACGATTCCCTACGCGGAGCGGCACAGCCTGGGGTTGCAGGATGTCCGCACGCCGCACTTCCTGGCCACCGTGGGTGACGCGACGTGCCGCGACAGGTTGAAGGCGGTGCAGCGGGCGGCGCTGGAGCGGCGCGAGGAGCTGACGCCGCTGCTGGCGGCGCAGGTGGAGTGGGGCTTCACCTTCGAGATGCTGGGCGTGGACAAGGCGTTTGAGTTCAGCGTGGTGCGGCTGCCGTTCAACTTCTGGGAGTACATGGGGCTGGCGCCGTACGACTGCGACACGATTCCGGAGCCCACGGTGTCGGCCGAGGAGCTGTTCGCCTTCGTGGACCTGGTGGCGGGCCCCGCGTACACCTTCTCAGACCAGTCGCTGTACAGCGCGATTGAGCCGGAGAGCTACCAATGCGCCACGGAGCTGGGCGCGCCGCTGTTCCCGGAGTTGGAGCTGCGTCCGCTGCTGCGCTACCCGGGCGGGCAGGTGCCCACGGCGCTGCCGCCCGCGGGCGTGGTGAAGGTCTACAACCCGGTGCCGCTGCTCAAGCTGGAGCTGTGGACGCGGCTGCATGCCCGGCGCGTGCTCATCGTCGACGGCGCGCTGAGCCCGTGGAGTGCCTCGGCCTTCGGCGTGAGCTCCAGGAATGACTCGTACCGCATCGTGGACCCGGCGGGCATCGGCTTCTACGGGACGCTGACCGCGCTGCCCGAGCCGCAGCGCACCTTCTACTTCGAGCGGCTGGCCGAGTGGGCGGATGCGCCGGTGCACGTGCCCGCTGTCACCGCGGGCAAGCTGAGCCGGAGCTACGAGAAGCTGCTGCGTCGTCGGTAGTCGTCGCGCCGGCTGAAGGACCCGAGGGGCACGCGTCCACGTGGCGTGCTCCCTCGGGTGGAGTGCCCGGGTCCGTCGCGGATGGGACGGACCTCCAGAGCACCGTTGCGGTGTGAGGTGGGCGCGCTAGGGTGGGGTGCTCGATGCCCATCCAGCGCTTGCGGATTTCCGGATACCGCTCGGTGCGTCAGCTCTCGCTGGAGCTGGGCCCGGTGAATGTCATTGTCGGGGCCAACGGCAGTGGCAAGACGAACCTGTACCGCGCGCTGTACCTGTTGGTGGCGGCGTCGGAGGGGAGGCTCGCGCGCACCCTGGCGGAAGAGGGCGGCACACCGAGCGTGCTGTGGGCGGGTTCGCGGGGCCCGAAGAAGCCGGTGCGGCTGACGGTGCAGGTGGAGCTGGGCGAGCTGGCGTATGAGCTGAGCTGCGGCATCGTCCCCCACCTTCCGCGCTCCATGGACCCCTTCAAGCTGGACCCGGAGGTGAAGTCGGAGCACCTGTGGGCCTGGTCCGGGGGGCGGAAGGTGGTGCTGATGGAGCGCAAGGACCGCACGGCCTTCATGCGGGATGCCGACGGGAAGCGGGTGACGTTTCCCACGCAGCTCTGGAACTCGGAGTCGGTGCTGGACCAACTGGGCGAGCCGCACCGGTTCCCGCGCTTGTCGGAGGTGCAGCGCACGTTCGCCGCGTGGCGTTTCTATCACCACTTCCGCACGGACCCGGACGCGGCCATGCGGCATCCGCGCGTGGGCGTGAGGACGCCGGTGCTGGCGCATGACGGCGCGGACCTGGCGGCGGCGCTGCTGACCATCCTCCAGATTGGCGACACGCGAGGTCTGGAGCAGGGCATCGACGATGCGTTCCCGGGGGCTCGGCTGGAGGTCCAGTCCAGTGAAGGGCGCTTCAGTCTGTTCATGCACATGCCGGGGTTGAGCCGGCCCATGGCCGCGACCGAGCTGTCCGATGGAACGTTGCGCTACCTCTGCTTGCTGGCGGCGCTCTTGAGTCCGCGCCCTCCGCCGCTCCTCGCGTTGAACGAGCCGGAGACGAGCCTGCATCCGGACCTGTTGGAGCCTCTGGGGCGGCTCGTGCTGAGGGCGGCGAGGGACAGCCAGGTCTGGGTGACGACGCACGCGGAGCCCCTGGCGCGCACGGTGGCGCAGGCCTCACGCTGTTCGCCCGTGTATCTGGTGAAGCGGGACGGAGCCACGCAGGTGGAGGGAGCCCTGGATGGCGATTCCTCTGACTTCATCGAGGAAGAAGAAGAGGAAGAAGAGGACCGGGGTGGTTGAGCACGTCGCGGAGTCCATGACGCGAGTTCTCCTTCGGGAGCACGCATGACGCCGGGCCTCTACAGTGTGCACAAGCCGGTGGGTCCCACGAGCTTCTCGGTGGTGCAGTCCTTCCTGGAGGAGGCGCGGGCCGTGCCGGGCAAGCGCCTGCCGATATGCCACGGTGGGACGTTGGACCCGTTCGCGGAAGGGCTGCTCCTGGTGCTGGTGGGGCAGACCACGCGGCTGTTCGAGCTGCTGCACGCGGTGCCCAAGACGTACGAAGCGGACGTGGTCTGGGGCACGGAGACGGACACGGGAGACCTGCACGGCAAGCCCGTGCTCCAGGGGGACGTGTCACGCCTGACGCCCGGGTTGCTCGACGCCGCGCTCGCGCCCTTCGTGGGCTGGCACGAGCAGGTGCCACCGGCCACGAGCGCGAAGAAGGTGGGAGGCGAGCCCGCGTATCGCAAGGCCCACCGGGGCGAGGTGGTGGAGCTGCCGCCCTCGCGCGTGTACCTGCACTCGGCCCGGTGGCTCTCGCACGAACTGCCGCGCACCAGTCGCCTGACGCTGACCTGCCGAGGGGGCTACTACGTCCGCTCGCTCGCGAGGGACGTGGGGCGTGCGCTCGGTTGTGGCGCGCATCTCTCCACGCTGCGGCGCACGGCGATAGGCCCGTGGAGCGACCCGGCGCCCGGGACACGCGTGGGCTCACAGGGACGGGCCCTGCTGCCCTGGGCGCGGGTGCGTCCCCTCACGGACCTGGAGGTGGGCGAGCTGCGTCGCGAGCGGTCCATCCCCCTGAGCGGCACGCTGCCTCCGGACTGGCGCCTGCCGGTGGGCTTCCCCGACCCCGAGGCCCCGGTGCGAGGCTTCCATCAGGGCCGGCTCACGTTCCTGCTGCGCGAGCGTGAGGGCGCGCTGTGGAGCGACACGGAGCTGAGAGGCGGCCTGTAACGAAGGGGTGCCGCGAGCCTTCGCGCCCACTACCTTCTCGCGCATGTCCCTCGACATCGAGATTCAGGAGCTGACGCCGAAGCTGTGGCCGGCGCTCGAGACGCTGTTCGGGAAGAACGGCGCGTGCGCGGGCTGCTGGTGCATGTTCTGGCGGCTGGAAGAAGGCGAGCGCTTCGCTGACGTGAAGGGCGCGCCCGCGAAGCAGCGGATGAAGGCGCTGGTGGACGAGGGCAAGGCCCAGGGCCTGCTGGCCTTCGTGGACGGACACCCCGTGGGCTGGCTCACGCTGGGGCCGCGCCGGAGCTTCCCGCGCCTGGACCGCGCACCGAGCCTCCGGTGTGACGACGCGGACGACGTCTGGTCCGTGCCCTGCTTCTTCATCCACAAGGACTTCCGGGGCCAGGGCGTCGCCACGGTGCTGCTGAAGGCCGCGCTGGACGTGATGCGTCAGCGGGGCGCGCGCACCGTGGAGGGATATCCCGTGAAACCTCCCAAGGGGTCCGCGCGTACATCCAATGCGTCCGCGTACACGGGCACGGTGCCGTTCTTTGAAAAACAGGGGTTCGAGCTCGTGGCCGAGCGGCCTCAGGGCAAGCAGCGCGTGCGCAAGGCCCTGGCCTCGCCGGCGCGCGCGCCGCGTCGAGCCGCGAGCAAGCGGATCCGGTGACTCCAGTCACCACTTCGGGGGATCCGGTGACTCCAGTCACCACTTCGGGGGATCCGGTGACTCTGGTCACCACCTGGGGGGCCTTCCCCCTGGTGACGACTGTCATCGGTGGTGACAGTTGTCACCACCCCTTGTGGACGGGTTGGTGCCGCCTAACTCCTTGAATATAGGTCAGAAGTGAAGGTGGGCAACCGGAGGAGATGTGTGGCACGCCGCGAGCAATAGGGGTGCTCACAACGACTTACTTCGGAGAAACCAAATGTCCGTCGCCACCTCCTTCAACTCCGCTCAGAAGACCCTGGCTCGCACCGAGTCGAAGCTCGAGAAGCTGGAGGGCAAGCTGGAGCGCGCGCTGGTCAAGGAGCACCAGCTGTTGAAGGACCTGCGCCACATGATGAAGCACCACGCGCCGCACCAGCAGGCGGGCCGTCCGGGTGGCGACAGCTTCGACAAGGGTGGGTGCTTCCCGTCCAAGCCGCTGCCGAACGAGTGGAGCCCGCTGGACCTGGGCGCGCTGAGCGAGACGAACAAGCTGGACCAGACGAAGGGCCCCATCACCGCGGACCAGCTCACCAAGGCCATCCAGCGCGGCACGGGTGACCACGACGGCCAGGCGGCGAAGGGCGAGTACCGCGCGTTCGCGGAGTGGGCGGAGAAGAACCAGGACCGCCTCACGCCCGAGGCGAAGCAGGTGATGGACCGCTTCTCCAAGTTCGCCGCGGAGAGGAAGGCCAACGGCCACCAGGACGGCGACTGGCGGAAGATGATCAATGACATGAAGGGCGTGGGCGACAAGGGCGCGGAGAAGGCGCTCGCGGGCCTGGACAAGCTGCCCAAGCCCATCTCCGGCGATGACATGGCGAAGGCCATCCGCAGCGGCACGAAGGACGCGGACAACAACACCGCGGACGAGCTGAAGGCCTTCCAGGACTGGGCCAAGAAGAACGGCGACAAGCTGTCTCCCGAGGCCAAGGAAGTGATGGGCAAGTTCGAGAAGCACGCGACCAAGGCGATGGCCACGGGCGACAAGGACCTGAGCTCCACCGAGTGGTCCAAGATGATGAAGGACTTCAAGAGCGTGGGCGACGTGAGCGCTCGCGACTCGCTGGCGAAGCTGGACAAGGAGAACGGGCCCATCTCCGGTGAGGACCTGCTCGGCGCCATCAAGCAGGGCGCGGGCGACGCGGACGGCAACTCCACCAAGGAGCTGGCCGAGTTCCAGAAGTGGGCGGCGAAGAACAAGGACCGGCTGACGCCCGAGGCGCAGAAGGTGATGGAGACGTACGAGAAGCACTCGAAGACGGCGGGCCCCAAGGGCCTGGACAAGCAGGGCTTCGACGCGATGGTGAAGGACGCCTCGCAGCACAAGACCTTCCACGACGCGTCCATGCGCACCGCGCTGGAGACGCTGGATGGGAAGAACGGGAAGATCTCCGCCAAGGACCTGACCAACGCCATCAGCAAGGGCGCCGGTGACCTCGACGGCCAGGCCGCAGGGCTGGAGTACGCGGACCTCCAGAAGTGGGCGCGCCAGAACTACGACCGCCTCAGCCCGGACGCGCGCAAGGTGGTGGACACCTACGAGAAGTACGCCACCCAGTCGCTGGCCAAGGGCGAGACGGGCATCGCGAACTCCGACTTCCAGAAGATGGTGAAGGAGATGGAGCAGCTCAGCGTGGTGCGCCCGCCCCCGCGCTTCATCACCGCCTGATTCAAACCTTGAAGGGTCCAGGTGGAGTGACTCGCCACCTGGACCTGTCGAGGCACAAGCCAGGCACCAGCCCGAGGGAGGCCCGGGGTGTACGGCCGGGGTGGAGGGGTCGGCGCCGGGAGCCGCGGCGCGAGTGCGTGTAGCGAGGCTCGGCATGCACGATGCAATGAAGTCAGGGAGTCAGCGGCACCGTGGCACGACGACCGCACCAGGGTGAGGCGGGGACGGGGGGCGAAGGGGTGCGGACTTTTGGGTGGGACGTGGGAGCGACCGGAGCCGGGGGGCTTCGAGTCGGGCAAGGGGCTCCCGTGAACCCACGATGATTTGAGCAACGCGGCTCTCGTGCGGCAACGGGAGTGGCTGTTCGGGCTCCCCGATTTGTTGGGGGATGAGTCGGGGGCCTTTTCTTGATGCGGAGCCTCTCTTTAAGAGGGGCATCGGGTGCTCGGGCTGTTGGGGGATGGCCCGAGTCCCTTTCTTTTGGAAGGACAGTGGCGAGGACTGAAGCAAGAAGGGCCCCGGACCGTTGGGGGATGGTCCGGGGCCCTCGTCTTTTCAGCGTCGCGCGTCGGGCGCGCGGGTGACGGTGACTACGCCTTGGCCTTGGCCAGCGTGTCCTTGGCCACCTTCACCACGTTGTCGACGGTGAAGCCGAACTTCTGCTGGAGCGCCTTGATGGGGGCGGACGCGCCGAAGCTGCGCATGGCGACGATGCCACCCTGGAAGCCGACCCAGCGCTCCCAGCCGAAGGCCGCGCCCTTCTCCACCGCGACGCGCGCGCGCACGGTGGGAGGCAGCACGCTGTCCCGGTACTCCTGGGACTGGCTCTCGAACAGCTCCCACGAGGGCAGGCTGACGACGCGGGACTTGATGCCCTCGGCCGTGAGCTTGTCGTGGGCGTCCAGGCACAGGGACACCTCGCTGCCGGTGCCGATGAGCACCACCTCCGGCTTGCCGCCCTCCGCGTCCGCCAGCACGTAGCCGCCCTTGGCGACCCCGGAGGCCGCGCCGTACTTGCTGCGGTCCACGGTGGGCACGGCCTGGCGGGTGAGGACGAGGACGACGGGGTGGCTCTTCTGCTGGCCGATGACCCGCCACGCCTCGACGACTTCGTTGGCGTCGGCGGGACGCAGCACGATGAGGCCGGGGATGGCGCGCAGGCTGGCGAGCTGCTCCACGGGCTGGTGCGTGGGGCCGTCCTCGCCCAGGCCGATGGAGTCGTGGGTGAAGATGTGCAGCGCGGGCAGCTCCATCAGCGAGGACAGGCGGATGGCGGGGCGCTCGTACTCACTGAAGATGAGGAACGTGGCGCCGTAGCCGCGCACCTTGCTCAGGCACAGGCCGTTGACGATGGAGCCCATCGCGTGCTCGCGCACGCCGAAGTGGATGTTGCGGCCGGCGTGCTCGCCGGGCTTCATGGACTCGGAGCCGGTGATGTACGTCTTCGTGGACGGGTTGAGGTCGGCCGAGCCGCCCACCAGCCACGGGTAGTTCTTCGCGACGGCGTTGAGCACCTTGCCGCTGGACTCGCGGGTGGCCATGCCCTTGGCGTCGGTGGGGAACGTCGGCAGCTCGGAGTCCCAGCCCTTGGGCGCTTCACGGCGCTGCATGCGCGTCAGCTCGTCGGCCAGCTCGGGGAACTGCTTCTGGTACTCGACGAAGCGCGCATCCCACTCCTCGCGCAGCTTCTTGCCGCGGGCGCCCATGCGGTCCTGGAAGCGCTCGCGCACGCCCTCGGGGACCAGGAACTTGGCATCCTCGGGCCAGCCATAGTTGCGCTTGGTGCCCTTGATCTCCTCGTCGCCGAGCGGCTCGCCGTGGGCCTTGGACGACCCCTGGAGCTTGGGGGCGCCGTAGGCAATCTGGGTGGTGACGATGATGAGGGTGGGCTTGCCCCGCAGCGTCTTGAAGGCGTGGAGGGCCTCGCCCAGGACGGTCAAATCGTTGGCGTCCGGCACGCGCAGCACGCGCCAGCCGTAGCCCTCGAAGCGGCGGCCCACGTCCTCGGTGAAGGCCAGGTCGGTGCTGCCGTCGATGGAGATGTGGTTGGAGTCGTAGAGCCAGCAGAGGTTGGGCAGCTGGAGGTGGCCGGCGATGGACGCGGCCTCGGACGCGACGCCTTCCATGAGGTCGCCGTCGCCGCAGATGGCGTAGACGTCATGGGAGAACATCTCGAAGCCGGGCTTGTTGAAGTGGCCGGCGAGCCAGCGGCTGGCGATGGCCATGCCCACGCTGTTGGCCACGCCCTGGCCCAGGGGCCCCGTGGTGGTCTCCACGCCGCTGGTCCACCGGTACTCGGGGTGGCCGGGGGTGGCGGAGTCCAGCTGGCGGAACTTCTGGATGTCCTCGAGCGAGACGCTCAGGGCCTCCTCGACCTTGTAGTCGCGGGTGACGCGCTTGACGCCGGCCAGGTGGAGCAGCGCGTACAGCAGCATGGACGCGTGGCCGTTGGAGAGGATGAACCTGTCGCGGTCCGGCCAGATGGGGTGGGACGGGTCATACCGGAGCTCTTGCTGCCAGAGCTGGTAGGCGACGGGGGCCAGGGACATGGGAGCCCCCGGGTGGCCCGAGTGGGCTTGCTGTACCGCATCCATGGCCAGGGTGCGGATGGTGTTGATGCTCAGCACGTCCTGCTGATTGTCGGTCGTCATAAGGTCCTCGTGCTCCGGGCTCACGCGCGGCGCACCATGCCGTAACTGACGCCGGGGCGCCGCACGAAACGAGCGCCCCTGGCTGCCCGCAGTCCTTCAGTCCACGGGCCCCTGGAATTCCCCGCCCCGGAGGGGGGAGGCGAGCGACTTCAGCGCCGCGCCGCCGCGCCCTTCACGGTGCGTCCGCGAGTCAGGTGGGCCACCGCCTCACCCAGCCCCTCCACGGTGAGGGAGAACATGGGGAACACCTGGGCAATCATCGCGATGGAGCCCGAGCGCCACGAGCCCATCGGCTCCGGGTTGAGCCACACGTTGCGCTCGAAGTGCTGGGCCAACTGCATCAGCCACGTCAGCCCTTCCTGTCCGTCCGCCTTGTAGCGCCCCTCGGCGTCCGTGCGGATGGCCAACTCGTACGGCGCCATGGACGCATCGCCCACCAGGACGAGCTTGTGGTGCCGTCCCACCTGCGCCACCAGCTCCGGCACCGTCATGCCGCCGGTGAGCTGGGGCGTGGCGTAGAGCTTTCCGTAGACGCAGTTGTGAAAGTAATACGTTCGCAATTCCTTGAAGTGCGTGGCCTGGCTCGCGACGGAGAACAGCCGGCTCATCACCGCGGCGTAAGGGTCCATGGAGCCGCCCACGTCCATGGCCAGCACCACGCGGGTGTTGGGCCTGCGCGGAGGCCGCGTCACCACCTCCAGCTCGCCCGCGTTGCGAGCGGTGGCGGAGATGCTCTCGTCGATGTCCAGCTCGTCCGGCGCTCCGTCTCGAGCGAACGCGCGCAGCTTGCGCAGCGCCACGGCCATCTGCCGCGTGTCGAGCACCAGGTCGTCGCGATACCCCGCGTACTTGCGTGCCCCCGCCTGCATCATCGCCATGCCCTGCTTGCCGCCGGCCTTGCCCCCCACGCGCATGCCGCCGCGCGAGAAGCCGTTGTTGCCGAACGGTGACGTGCCGCCGGTGCCAATCCACCGGTTGCCGCCGTCGTGGCGTTCCTTCTGTTCGCGAAGGCGCTCCTCGAACAGGCGACGAATCTCCTCGGGGTCCAGCGCCTCCAGGAGCGCCATCTCCTCGGGCGTCAGCTGGGGCCGCTCGCGCGCCTCTTCCAGCCAGGACATCAGCTCCTGCGTCAGCTCCAGGCCCGCGGTCTCCACGCCCTGGAAGTGGGAGAGGAACGCCTGGTCGAACGAGTCGAGCTGCGTCTCCGAGTGGACCAGGAGCGCGCGCGCCACGTGGTAGAAGCCGTCGAGGCTGCTGTCATGGAGGCCCGCCTTCAGGGCTCCCGCCAGGGCGAGCGCCTCCTGCGCGCCCACCTTCACGCCCCGTCGCCGCAGCTCGTAGAAGAATGGCAGGAACATGGCTTTCAGGCCCGTGAGCGCCGACCGCGTCCGAAGGCCTCGGCCACGGAGACCAGGTCCTGCTCCTTCTTCAGCAGGGCGCCGAGGAACGGCAGGTTCTCGTCCAGCTTCAAGTCGTTGATGCCCTGGGCCTTGAGCACGGCAATCCAGTCGATGAGCTCGCTGGTGGAGGGGCGCTTGCGCAGGCGGGTGAAGCCGCGCAGCTCGTAGAAGACCTTGAGGACCTGGTCGGTGAGCGCGGCGTCGAGCCCCGGGTGGTGCACGTCGACGATGCGGCGCATCAGCTCCGCGTCGGGGAAGTCGATGAAGTGGAACACGCAGCGGCGCAGGAACGCGTCCGGCAGCTCCTTCTCGTTGTTGGACGTAATCACGACGATGGGGCGGTGTTTCGCGGCCACCTCGTCGTTCGTCTCGGTGACGCGGAAGCGCATCCGGTCCAACTCGTGGAGCAGGTCGTTGGGGAACTCGAGGTCCGCCTTGTCGACCTCGTCGATGAGCAACACGACGCGCTCGGGGGCGGAGAACGCCTCGCCCAGGGGGCCCATGCGGATGTATCGGCGGATGTCTCGCACGTCGCCGTCGCCGAAGCGCGAGTCATACAGGCGCTGCACGGTGTCGTAGACGTACAGGCCGTCCTGCGCGCGGGTGGTGCTCTTCACGTGCCAGGTGAGCAGCTTGTGGCCCAGGGCCTGGGCGATGGCCTCCGCCAGCAGCGTCTTGCCGGTGCCCGGCTCGCCCTTCACCAGCAGGGGGCGCTGGAGGGTGAGGGCACAGTTGACGGCGGCCTGGAGGCCCTCGTGGGTCAGGTAGGAATCGGTGCCTCGGAAGCGGACGGAAGGAGGGGCCGGAGTCATGTCCCGGCTCCTTTAACATCCACGACGTCGCCGCGGGGGCTCGGGTCCATCCCTGGGAGGGGGCTGCTCGGCGGGCCGCTGTCCCTCCCTCCGGGGCACGTCAGACCCTTTACCTGGTCTCGTTCGTATCCCAGCAAGGCCAAGGAATGCGGTGGGTCGCGTTCTTGGTGGGAATCCGAGTGCTTGGAGGCATCCGTCGTGGGTCACCCGTTCGTCGTCACGTTGTTGTTTGTGTGGGCGCTCTCCTCGATGGTGCGCTCGTGCCCGACGGCGACCGCCCTGCTGTCCGAGCGCCCCGTGACGGTGGAGACCCAGGCCTCGGTGATGCCCAAGCCGGTGGTGGAGACGGTGCCGTCGCCTCATGTTCCAGGCTGATACGTCTGTTTCAGGATGGCCCCCGGGTCTGAGACTTCTGCTCGGAGCAGGACCCTGGGGAGGGGGTTGGGGCTGAAAATCGCTCGGGGGATGACCGTTGGCGCGCGTCGTGCAGCGGATTTCCCGCCGATAACCCAGGACGGCGTATATCCTCCCGTCACATGTCCATTGCGAACGAGCTTGGAGAGATGTTCCGGCGCGAGCTGCAGTCCCAGCTAGTGCCTTTGCAGCAGGCGGTGAATCGGTTGGAGGAGGGCCTTGAGGCCCTGGACATGCTGCGTTCAGTGACGTTCCGCCTGGCGCCGCTGACCAGCCGGTTGGGTGCGCTGGCGGGAGTGCGTCCCGCGGCGACGACGCGGCAGGCGGCGGTGTTGCCGGCGCCGGCGGTGAAGCGTGGCAAGCCGGGACGTCGTCCCACGGCGCAGGTGGAGTTGCCGCTGGTGGCGACGCGAGCTGCGGCGGCGAAGGCGCCGGTTGCGGTGGCGCGTGGAGCGAAGACGGCGGATGGCTCGCGTTCGTGCGCCATCATCGGGTGCAAGCGCCCCAGCCGTTCGAAGGGGTATTGCTCGGCGCACTACCAGAAGTTGCGGTTGCTGATGCGCACGGACCGTCGTCCGACGGCGTGGGTGGATGACGCCCGGCCGCAGTCGGTGCAGGACGTGAAGCTGCCGCGCGGTCGTGCGGCGAGCAAGGCGCTGCAGGAGGCCCAGCCGGTGGCCGCGAAGCGTGGCGCGTCCCGGTCGAAGACGGCGGCGCGTGGCAAGAAGGGCAGGATGGCGTAGCTGAGGGGAGTCGCGGAAGGCTCGCGCTCCACTCGCTGTCCATTCGAGGTGGGCTCCTGAAGTGAGGGAGCCCGCCGCCCCGTTCGAGTGTCCCTGAGGAGGGCCGCTGCGCGAGGCGTGTATCCAGGCCGTGAGTTTTTCCGGTCCGTGGGGCCTGTTCCACAATGACGGAGGCGAGGCCGCGCGGGTCGCGTCCGTCCATGTGACGCGGCCGTGCCCTGAGGCGTCCACCCAGGCTCAAGCGGAGCCGAGGCCGTGCGGGTCGCGTCCGTCCATGGGACGCGGCCGTGCCCTGAGGCGTCCACCCAGGCTCAAGCGGAGCCGAGGCCGCGCGGGTCGCGTCCGTCCATGGGACGCGGCCGTGTTCTGAGGCGGTCCACCCCCTGCCTGAGCGGAGGCGTGCTCGCAAGCACGACGCCCGACAGGCCCACCGACGTCCTGAGCCGCGAGCCGCCCTGTGAGGCGATGTGCTCGGGTGCAAGGGAGAGGACGCGAATGGGTGTGTCGCGCTCCTGCCCTGCGAGCCGGCGTGTGCCGAACACCCCGGGAAGCCCCTGGTTCTTCGGGGCGGGAGAGCGTCGTCCAGGCGGGCGTGTGGATGGCGGACAGCGGGGCGCGGGCTCCCGTTGACAGTAAGGGTCCCGTGATGGGATTCGGGCGCCATGAGTGAGCAAGGCTATCCAGTCACCGTGGCGGTGCGGCGCCCTGATGGGCGAGTGGAACAGGTGCGAGTCGGCACGGCGTTCAAGAATGAAGAAGGCTTCACGCTGAGGATGGGCGAGTTGTCCATCGGCGGAACGCCGGATGCGGCGTCGGCGGCGCCTCGTCGCGCGGCGGCGCCCAGTGGCGGCGGTGGCGGCGGCGGGGACGGAATGGTCTTCCCGAACTACGGCCGCAGCAAGGGCGCGCCGGTCGCGGGCGCGAGCATGCAGGACCTCGAGTTCTATGCGAACGGCGCGCGCCGCTCGCTGAACGACCCGAGCAAGTCGCGCTGGCACGACAAGGAGCGCCAGTTGCTGAGCGCCATCGAGGCGGAGATGGCCCGGCAGCAGGGTGGTGGCGGTGGTGGTGGCAATGAGGGCTACGGCAATCGTGGGGGCGGGGACGGCTACGGCAGCCGTGGAGGTGGCGGCTACCAGGATGACGTTCCGCCGCCGAGCGATGACGACAACATCCCGTTCTGAAGTGGCATGACGGGCGCCCTGTCACGGGCGCTCGTGAGGCGGGACACGGACACCGTGCGAAACACGGTGTCCGGACCGGCCCGCAAGCAGGGGTACGGAGGCGTGAGGACGTCCGCGCCGTGCGCAGGGCCGTCGAGCAGGCGCGGTGCGCCCCGGTGGCCTGGTCTCACGACGACAACGTGGACCGCCACTCACTCAGGCCGCGGCCTGGGTCGCACTGGCGCACGGGAGCCACACGGTGAAGGTGGTGCCCTGTCCGACGGCGCTGTCGACGGTGACCTCTCCATGGTGTCCATCGACGATGCGGCGGACGATGGCGAGCCCCAGTCCGGTGCCACTGGCTCGAGTGGTGAAGAAGGGCTCGAAGATGCGCTGTTGGACCTCGGGAGCAATCCCGTGCCCGGTGTCGGAGATGGTGAGCCGGGCGTGAAGAGTCCCGGAGCGCGTCTCCGGCTCGATGCGAGTGACGAGGCTGCCGCCCGAGGGCATGGCCTGCACGGCATTGGTGAACAGGTTGGTGAGGGCGACGTGGAGCAGGTGGGCATCCAGGTCGATGGGCGGCAGCGGCTCGTCCAGGGTCCGTGAGACGTTGATGCCCGAGGGCCCCGAGCGCAGTGAGGCACTCAAGGCGCCCTCCACCACGGGGCCGAGCGCCTGGGTCCTCAGTCGTGGCTCCATGGGGCGGGTGAAGTCGAGCAGGTCGTTGACGATGAGGTCCAGGCGCTGGACTTCCTCATCCATGATGACCAGCAAGGTGCCCGCGGGCCCATGGGCCGTCTGGGGCGCGAGTCGGCGGATGGCGGCGAGCGCGTTGGAGATGGCGCCCAGGGGATTGCGAACCTCGTGGGCCACGGTGGCGCTCAGCTCTCCGAGGGCGGCCATGCGCTCGCGTCGCACGAGGGTGGCCTGGGTGGCGGCGAGCGTCTGCAGGGACTGGCGCAGCTCCTGGTTGAGGTGGCTCACTTCTTCCTGGGCGCGACGGCGCTCGCTGAGGGCGCTGGCGAGGAGCAGTCCGGACACGCTGGCCACGGCGAGGAAGGACTGGAGGAAGGTGAGGCTGTCGTTGTGCCAGGCGAACTGGGCGAAGGGGCCGTTGCCGTGGGCAGTGTGCCAGAGGGCGAGCGAGGACATCACCGCGGTGGCCATGGTGGTGCCCCGGGCCTCGAAGCGCAGGGCGGCCCAGAGCAGGAAGGGGAAGGACAGGTAGGTGACGGGGTGGAAGGTGGCGGGAGGCGCGGCGGTGGGCGGCATGCTGAACACCCACTGGGTGGTCACGCCGAGCAGCAGCAGCAGGGCCGCCAGCTCCAGCCGTCGTTGCCGGTTCCACCCGTCGAGTCCCCGTGAGAGCCAGGTGAGCAGCAGGGGCGCCACCAGCAGCACGCCCATGGCGTTGCCCACCCAGAACACCCGCCACGAGGGCCAGAAGTCACTGGGGGCCAGGCGCAGATCCGACAGCATCATCCCCATGCCCAGGGTCGCGCTGATGAGCGTGCTACCGAGGGCGGCCAGTCCCACCAGTCCCAGCACGTCCCGCACGCGGTCCATCGCCGGGTGGAGTCGCACCAGTCGCCGCAGGAGCACGGCGCCGACCATGGCCTCGAGCAGGTTGCCGGCGGCGATGACGAAGCTGGTGGAGGTGATGGGTCCGTGGGAGTCGCCGACGACGAGCGGCTCCACGAGGATGGCGGCGAGGGCGAGCAGCGGCCACTCCCGGTGTCGCGTGAGCAGGAGCCCCACGAGCGCCACGCCGCTGGGGGGCCACATGGCGGAGACCAACTCGGGAGGGAAGGCCAGCACCGCGCCCAGCCGCACGCCGAGCGCATAGGTCGCGGTGAAGAGCACGAGCCGGAGGAGGGGCTGCCAGCGACGGGGATAGGACTTGAACGAGGGCACGTCCCATTCGTCGGGCCTCGCTCGGGACATGCGTCGCGACGAGGCGGTGGGTTCCGACGCCTTTCGGTCGACGGAGACTGGCATGGGCCTGCCTGCGCCGGGAAGCACCCGACCTCCTGGATGCGGACGGCTTCCGGCTCGGTCTGGAAATCAGGAGACCTCCACGCGCGTAGCAGTGGGGTGGGTCCAGGATGTCTCGGCACTCAGAGTACGCAATCACTTGCAATACAGGGGTTTCCCTGAGGTCACCGCTCGCTTTGAGTGGAGCATCCGCGCACGGAAAGTAAATGTATCGCCGGGCTTGCTTCGGATTTGGTGCGAAACGCTTCATTTTTGAAGCACGGGCCTCCTCTCAGTAAATCCGTGGGATTGCTGAGTCGGATGTGCGCAAGAAGCTTCAAGACTGAAGCTGCTTCCGACGCGGTGCACCGTCATTTCAAGGGCTTCGTTTCTGGCGTGAATCCTGCTCGACAGAACAGGCCAGGGAATCCCTCCCATCCGGCGTGGCGGTGAAAAGACGAGGCCATGAAATGACACCCAATGTCTGTGTCGTCGGAGCCGGGGCTTTCGTTCCATCGCGTCGGGTGAGCAATGCGCGCATCGCCCGGGCCATCCCTGGGTGGCCCGCGGAGCGCATCGAGGAGAAGCTGGGCATTCGTGAGCGGCGCTTCCTCTGGGACATCGACGAGGCGACGGGACGCGCGGTGCCTCCTCCGGAGGATGACGGCCACATCTACCCCGCGACGAACACGGACATGTGCGAGGTGGCGCTGCGCAAGGCGCTGACGGGCGCGGGCGTGGAGGCGGGGGAGCTGGACGCGCTCTTCGTCGTCACGTGTACGCCGGACGCGCCGCACTTCAACCATGACGCCATGCAGCTGCACCACCGGCTGGGGCTGCGTGAGGACGCCTTCGCGTTGGTGGTGGATGACGGGTGTGGTGGCACGACGTACGTGTTGGACCTGGTGAAGAAGATGATGGACGGGGGCCGCTTCCGCACGGTGGCGGTGGTGGCCTCGGCCTTCACGTCGCCGCTGGTGAACCGGGAGGTGTACCTGGACGAGCTGCCTCCGGGGCCGGGTCGGGCCAAGACGCTCCAGGGCTACCTCTCCATGTACGTGTTCGGGGACGGGGCGGGCGCGGTGGTGCTCCAGACGAAGCAGGACGCGCCGGCGGGGGCGGGCATCCTCGCCTCCTTCTCGGGCAACGCGCATGGGGACCTGGTCATCCGCAAGGGGGGCGGGGTGTTGAAGCTTCCCTACCAGCCAGGGCGGTCGCGTCCGGCGGACATGGCCTTCGTGGTGGATGGGTTTCGCGTGGCGCGCAGCTATCCGGAGTACATGCAGAAGTGCCTGGACACGGTGTTGAATCCCAGACCCGAGCTGAAGGGTGAGGTGAAGCGGTACTACTTTCACCAACCCAACAAGCGGGTGATGGATGCCTTCGTGACGCGCGCGGGGCTTTCGCCCGAGACTGTCGCTTGCAATGTTGACTTGTATGGAAATACGTCGGCGGCGGGGATGCTCATCCTGCTGGCGGAGGACCTGGAGGCGGGTCGCGTTCGACTGGGTGCGGGGGACATTGTGTTGGTGGCGGCCGTTGGAGCGAATATCCACTACGGCGCGCAGTTGATTCGGCTGTAAACTTCGAGTGCCTCCTTCCCCCCGTGGAGACACCGTTTGATGACAGACATGAAGCAGAAGTCGGACGTGCTCGAGCCCCACCTCGCGCGCGAGCTGGAGGAGCGAGTCTCGTTGGCGACGCGCGAAGACACCGCGCGCGGATTGTTTTTCAATGGCGTGCTTGGCGCGGTGAAGGTGCTTGGTGGCGAAAGCGCGGTACAGCAGTGCCTCGCCGTCGCGGGAGAAAAGAAGTACGTCGATTTCTTCAACTACCCGGTGGCGGCGTTCCTGCGGCTGTCTTTCACGGCGGCGCAGGTGATGGGGCCACAGCTGGGTGGGTTCGACCCGGCGTTGCGGAGGATGGGCGTGCAGGCGACGTCGGACTTCCTGTCCTCGGCGGCGGGCAAGACGCTGCTGTTATTGGCCGGGAACAGCCCGAAGCGGATGCTGGGCAACCTGCACTCGGGCTATCGAGCGGCGGTGAGCTACGGTGAGCGCGGCGTGACGTGGACGAGCGATACGAGTGGCGTCTTCACGATGAAGCGCGACTTCATGACGCCGGCCTATCACGAGGGTGTGCTCCAGGCGGTCATCGAGGCGATGGGCGGAACGCAGGTGCACGTGAGCGGCAAGAAGACGGGGCCGCTCGACGCCGAGTACACGCTGTCCTGGCAGTAGCAGCGGCCTCCAGGCGCGCGCGGTACGGAGGGGCCGTGCGCGCCAGGGGCTCATGGGCCAACGGGCAGAAGCTGTCGGCGGGCAGGGCCCCGGATGCGTGCGGGCTCCAGGACTCTCAAGAGGAGGAACCTATGTCGCGGTGGCACGGTGGTGCGGTGGTGCTGGGTGCGTGGGTGATGCTGGCGGGAGTCCCCGAGGCGCGAGCGGCGGAGGAGGTCTACCAGTTCCGCACGCAGGAGGACCCGACGAAGCCCCCGGACGCGGCGGTGTGCGCGGCGGCGCCGTTCGAGACGACGGTGAAGCTGGGCGCGAGCATCTACGTGCCGAAGAGCCGCGAGCGCGACGGCAAGTGGGTGAGCCGGGGCGAGAAGAGCGTGGGGTCGGCGACGGCGTGCCTGCGAATCACCGACACGCGCTTTCCGGCGGGGCAGCAGATACCGGCGCACATGCGTTTCAATCTGCCGGAAGGGAGCTTCACGGCCTCTGGGACGTGCACGCTGGTGAGCAACGACGTGCCGGTGGCGGGGCTCGTGCTGGCGGGGTGTGCGCTGAAGCTGGTGGAGATGCCGAGCGGCTACGCGGGCGGCACGGTGTCGAGCACCAGTGTGTTCAACCCCGGGAAGCTGCCTGGCTATGCGACGGGCTCGAACTACACGCTCTACGTGTACCGGGCCGAGCCGTCGAAGGAAGCTGGCGCTAAGGCCCCCGCGCCCTGAGCCGCCCGCGCCCTCGCGTGCGTCGAGAGTGCCGGGTTGAGCCCCATGAGAGGCAAGGGTCCACCCTTCGTCACAGTCGGACGGGGGTGTACCAGGGCTCTCGGCGGCGCGAGGCGGCGGTGCGGACCGGGTCGGGTGGCTGGGGGACGCTGGTGTAGTGGAGGCGATAGCCGCGCGGCAGCGTCTTCCAGTACGTCACGTTCCAGGGAGTGAGCGCCTCGCCGCGCTTCGACTCGGGAACGGGGCGGTTTCCATCGCCGAGCTCCTCGTGGAAGCGAAACTCCGCCTCGGCGATGTCGAGACTCACGGCTTCGATGACCCACGACTCCGGGGCGTCGTTGGCGCTGGGCTCCTCGCCGGCGTTGACGTAGCGGCTCCAGTCGGGCCGGGCCTGGGTCTCCCAGAGCGCACCTCCCGAGGGCGTGAGTTCATAGACCTGGATGGAGCGGGGACGGGGCTGGAGGATGGCCTGGGAAATCGCCTCGGGGGTGAAGAGCTCCTCCATGCCGTCCGGGTGTTCGTGGATGCGGATGAGGTCCCGCTCGGCGAGTCCGGCCAGGCGCTCGCACAGCTCCTCGTGGGAGAAGCGAGGGTCATCGCGCATGTTGAGTGAGCCCGCGGGGTCCGGCGACACGAGCAGCTGAAGGGGCGTCGGCAGCTCCAGGGCTGCCTCCAGGAGCCAGAGGTCCAGGAGGTCCACGGGCGCGTTCTCGGGGAGCATTCCTGGAGGATAGAGCATCGGGTGGGGGGCTGGGCACGGGTTGGCTGTCGGACGATTCATTTCGTTTTCGGAGATTCCGAAAACGGAGCGGTTGTTAGAGAAGCGCCATGAAGAGGCTCCGATTCGTCCTGGAAGTGCACCGGGCCACCCACCGCATCGGCCTGTTCCTGGAGGCGGTCGAGCCTCCCTTGGGGCTCTCGCAGGGGGAGGCCCACCTCTTGGCGTACTTGTTGGAAGCGGGGGACACCTCGCTGAGCGAGCTGCACGCGGCCTTCGCGCACAAGCGATCCACACTGACCAGCTACATGGACCGGTTGGAAGCGAAGCGTCTGGTGAAGCGGGAGGCGAGGCCCGAGGACCGTCGCTCGTTCCAGGTATTGCTGACGGGAGCGGGCCGGGCGTTGGCCACGCGGGTCCACCGCCGGCTGGAAGTCCTGGAGGCCGCGGTGCTGGAGCGGCTGGGCGACGAGGATGTGGAGGGCCTGACGACGGGGCTTGAGGCGCTCGCCGAGGTGGACCATGTGGCCCGCCCGGAGCGCAAGTCGAAGCCGAAGGTGAAACCGTGAGCGTGGAAGGAGGTGACCTGGGGGACGCGGACTTTCTCGCGGCGGTGGAGGCGGCCACCTATCCGGGAGAGCGGTTCCGTCACCGGGAGCACCTGCGGCTGGCCTGGCTGTGCCTGCGCGCGGAAGGCTTCGAGGCGGGACTGGCGCGGCTGCGCGACCTCATCCGCCGCTACGCCACAACGCTCGGGGCGGCGGGCAAGTATCACGAGACGCTGACCCGGGGCTGGGCGGAGCTCGTCCAGGGGGCGATGGAGGCGTCACCCGGGAGCGCGTCCCTGGAGGCACTGTTGGAGACGACCCCGGAGCTGGCCGACGCGAAGCTGTTGGCGAGGCACTACCAGAAGGAGACGCTGGACTCGGCCGAGGCACGAGCTTCCTGGGTGGCACCTGACGTGAAACCGCTGCGAGCAGGAGCCGCCGTTCGAGGAATGGGAGGGAGCGCGCTCCGGTAGAGGGTCAGGGGCCCGTGAGGTTGTGGTCGCGCATGTACTTGTCCAGGGTGCGTCGGGCCTGGGTGCGGACCTTGTTCCGGAGGAAGGGCGTCCAGCCGAGGACGAGCCCCGTGGGCCCGAGTGCCTGACGAGACCAGGTCCAGAAGTCGAAGCGGTCTTGGTGGCGGACAATCTTCCCGTCGCGGAACTCGAACTCCGCGTCGATGCGGTTGAGGACTTTCCGGCCGGTGGTGGCGAAGGTGTAGAGGGCATCCCAGTGGGCGCGACCGGTGCGGTCATCGGCCTGGACGTCGCGGTAGGTGACCTGCAGGTCCTTGCCGCGCTCGCAGAGCATGGTCCACATGGCGGTGGTGCTCCCGTGGCGCAGGCCAATGAAGACGGAGTCGGAGAACTCCACGTCCGGGTGGTAGCAGGCGTTCATGGCCTTCGAGTCACGGCGCTGGAACGCCGAGTAGAAGTCGACGATGAGCTGGGAGTGCGGATTCATGCGGGAAGGTCTACCAGACCTGTGCTCGCCCATGCTGGGGCGTCCCGGGAGTTTTCGGGAGGGGACGGCCGAGGTGGCGAAGACCTCCTCTGGAGCCTTCCGGCGTGGCACCGGGTGGGGGGCACATGGCAAATTGCGCCCCATGGCTCGCGACATCGTCATCTGGCCGCACAAGGTCCTCACCTCGCCCACGAAGCCCGTGACGGACTTCGGTCCCTCGCTCCAGACGCTCCTGGAGGAGATGGCCGAATCCATGAAGGAAGCCGAAGGCATCGGCATCGCCGCCAATCAGGTGGGCGTGTCGCTGCGCGTGGCCCTGGTGGGGCGTGAGGACGGGACGTCCTTCGAAATCGTCAACCCACAAATCCTGGAGCGGAAGGAGAACGTCACGTTGGAGGAGGGCTGCCTCTCCGTCCCGCGTGAGTGGGAGAAGTGCCCGCGGTTCCACCGGGTCAAGGTCCGCTACCAGGACAGGACGGGGGAGTGGCACGAGGTGGAGGCGGAAGGGCGCCTGGCGCACGTCCTCCAGCACGAAATCGACCACCTGGATGGCCACGTCTTCGTGGACCACCTCTCCGGGCTGAAGCGCACGCTCATCCTGGACAAGATGAAGAAGCTTCAGAAGACGAAGGCTCGGCAGAAGGACAGCTGAGCGGCTCGGGAGGGAACGTGGCGCCTGGCACCATTCCCGAGCGGGTGACGGCCTTCCGCGAGAAGTACCGCGGTGAGCATGTCGGTCCCCGCTACTCTGGCCGGGCGCACTTCGCCTTCACGAGTCTGGGCTCGCTGGGCGTCATCCTCCTGGCGCTCTCTCGAGTAGAGGCGGTGCGTCCCTGGGAGTGGCTGACGGTTCCCGGGGTCTTCCTGCTGGGGAACGTGGTGGAGTTCCTGGGGCACCGGGGTCCCATGCACCACAAGAGGAGGGGGTTGGGGCTGCTCTTCCAGCGGCATACCGAGCAACACCACCGCTTCTTCACCCACGACGCCCTGGCCTACGAGTCCTCCCGGGATGTGAAGATGGTGCTCTTCCCGCCGGTGCTGCTCCTCTTCTTCCTGGGAGCTGTCGCCGCGCCGCTGGGAGTGCTCACCTTCCTGGTGTCGACGCGGAACGTGGGCTGGCTCTTCGTGGCGTCGACGGTGGGCTACTACCTCTCTTACGAGTGGCTCCACTTCTGCCACCACCTGCCGCCCGAGCACCGACTGGCCCGACTCCGGCCGCTGGGCTGGCTTCGCAGGCACCACCAGGCGCACCACGACCCCTCGAAGATGGGTCGCTGGAACTTCAACATCACCGTTCCGCTCTCGGACTGGTTGTTCGGGACGCTGGCCTCGCCCCCAACGTCGGAGGACGGGCGGAGGGCCGACCCCTGATGCCGAGGAAGCCTTCCTGGGGCGTCGGGGGTTCACGAAATGCGGTTCGGTGGATAAATCCTGCGGACCGATCATCCGGTATTTGACGGACGACAGGTGACGAGGTACTAACTGGACCCCTGCTCGACGCCTTGGTGCCCCGGCACCTGACGGCGAACGGACGGGGGAAGTAAATGGTCGACGAAGGTTGTTGACCTGGGACGCGGCGGTGATAAAAGCCGCGCCCCCTGGCCGAAACGGTGATCGCGGTAACCCACCGGGGCGGACGCAGGAAAAAAGACGGAGCCAACCAAATAGGTTGATCCGGGGCGCGGTGGTGATAGAAGCCGCGCCCTCCCGAAAGAAGCAGCGGAAGCCACTGGGCGGCGCTGAGGACTTCGGGAAGCAGCAGAGAAGAAAAGCGAAACTGGGTGGTTGACAGGGAGCGCGAAGATGAAATAGAAGAGGCGCCCCGCTGACGCCGGAAAGAAGTAGAAGGCGGCAGCAAGGTAGCAGGAAGTCGCGGATGAAACAAGCGGCTCGGTCTTTGAAAACCAAATAGCAAGCCCAAGAAGAAGAGAAGGATTGCGGAAACCGCAGTCAATCTTTGAGAAGGCACCAGCAAGGGAGCGCTGAGAAGCGCA
>NZ_JABUMU010000031.1:0-143900 GCF_013336625.1 Myxococcus sp. CA033
ACGAAGGGTCGGAAGCAGGCCAAGGGATGAACCACCCAGCGTCGCTGACGCTCCGACCGCTCGCCACCAGCCGGAATCGCTGCTCGGCTTGAGCCGGAACGAGTGCTCACCATGACCGGAATACGCAGAGCGGCGGAGGCGGCGGAGCTGATGTTTTCAACCCACGCTCCTCGCGGTCACGAGGAGCGACCCACCATTGACGGCCGCCAGCAGCGCCACGACACGTTTCAACCCACGCTCCTCGCGGTCACGAGGAGCGACAGCCACCGCCCAGCAACGCCAGCGCCCCAGCGGTGTTTCAACCCACGCTCCTCGCGGTCACGAGGAGCGACTCCAGGAAGTCAATCCTGAGTTTCATCTCAACGTTTCAACCCACGCTCCTCGCGGTCACGAGGAGCGACTTCGACGACTTGTACCTGCTCAAGCGACGCCGTGTTTCAACCCACGCTCCTCGCGGTCACGAGGAGCGACATCGATCTCTATCGACGCGAACACGTTCTACCTGTTTCAACCCACGCTCCTCGCGGTCACGAGGAGCGACCTCCTTCACGAAGTAGGCGGACGGCATCGTATGAGCGTTTCAACCCACGCTCCTCGCGGTCACGAGGAGCGACGACAACGCCGTGCGGCTCGTGCTGGGGCAGCTCCGGTTTCAACCCACGCTCCTCGCGGTCACGAGGAGCGACCCGACGCCTCCGGGTTGGTGAGCAGGAGGTTGGAGTTTCAACCCACGCTCCTCGCGGTCACGAGGAGCGACCAACTCCCACTTGATGCCGTGCGCCCAGAAGAGGTTTCAACCCACGCTCCTCGCGGTCACGAGGAGCGACAACGAGAGCTAGCATCAATTCAACACCAATCGGAGTTTCAACCCACGCTCCTCGCGGTCACGAGGAGCGACGGATGCCAAGGCGCTGGAGGCCAAGGAGCGCAAGTTTCAACCCACGCTCCTCGCGGTCACGAGGAGCGACTGCGCTGGTCAACGTCGCCCATCCTGATGTCATGTTTCAACCCACGCTCCTCGCGGTCACGAGGAGCGACCGCCGTCTTCGGCGGCATCATCACCAACCACGAGTTTCAACCCACGCTCCTCGCGGTCACGAGGAGCGACCAGTTCTGCCAGGGCCTGCGCTCCCGTCCCTCGTTTCAACCCACGCTCCTCGCGGTCACGAGGAGCGACCGCGTTGGTGACGTGGAACGACCCGACGAACCAGTTTCAACCCACGCTCCTCGCGGTCACGAGGAGCGACGTACACCGGTCCGAGGTCTCCCCACTGAGTCGCGTTTCAACCCACGCTCCTCGCGGTCACGAGGAGCGACTACCTCACGGCAGCCGCTCGGATAAAGCTCCACCTGTTTCAACCCACGCTCCTCGCGGTCACGAGGAGCGACTGCAGCGGCCATTGTGTTGTCTCCTGTGCTGATGTTTCAACCCACGCTCCTCGCGGTCACGAGGAGCGACACGTTGGCTCAGGCCGCCGTGTTCAGCCAGGATGTTTCAACCCACGCTCCTCGCGGTCACAAGGAGCGACTGTGCTTATCCAAGTCCTCCGCCAACGGGACATGTTTCAACCCACGCTCCTCGCGGTCACGAGGAGCGACCGCTGGCCCGTCGTCGTGACGCCCCGCCAGTCAACGTTTCAACCCACGCTCCTCGCGGTCACGAGGAGCGACGTGACGCGATGACCGTCTACGTCGACGTGCTCGTGTTTCAACCCACGCTCCTCGCGGTCACGAGGAGCGACGGGACCGGCCTTCCCCTCCGCCGCCGTCACTGCTGTTTCAACCCACGCTCCTCGCGGTCACGAGGAGCGACAGCGTAAGCCCTCTGGACATGCGGTAGCAGCGAAGTTTCAACCCACGCTCCTCGCGGTCACGAGGAGCGACCCCTGTCGCCGCATTCCACCCCTCGATACAGATGTGGGTTTCAACCCACGCTCCTCGCGGTCACGAGGAGCGACTGTTGATGGTCAAGCGGTAGCCGAGCCCTTCCATGTTTCAACCCACGCTCCTCGCGGTCACGAGGAGCGACCTTCGTGCGGTCAGGTCGCGGTCTGATGAAATGGTTTCAACCCACGCTCCTCGCGGTCACGAGGAGCGACTGCCCGACCTCAAGTGTGAAGTCGCCGCATTCGAGTTTCAACCCGCGCTCCTCGCGGTCACGAGGAGCGACGCGGATGATGTAACGCGAATAAAGCAACGACAGTTTCAACCCACGCTCCTCGCGGTCACGAGGAGCGACGAGAGGGAGGGTGCGGTGAGCCAGACTCAAGGGTTTCAACCCACGCTCCTCGCGGTCACGAGGAGCGACTGGACAGGCGCGGCGCGGTGCGGTTCTGCGGGAACGTTTCAACCCACGCTCCTCGCGGTCACGAGGAGCGACCTCCAGGGGTTCACGCCACCACGTGGGCCCTTGGGGGTTTCAACCCACGCTCCTCGCGGTCACGAGGAGCGACACCGCGCGCTGGAGAGCGTGTGGACGCCCGAAACGTTTCAACCCACGCTCCTCGCGGTCACGAGGAGCGACCCGGCAGCATCTTCCGGAGGTCGACACGGCTCGTGTTTCAACCCACGCTCCTCGCGGTCACGAGGAGCGACTGGCCGCGAACAATGACACCCTCCTGGACACGGGAGTTTCAACCCACGCTCCTCGCGGTCACGAGGAGCGACGGTATGGCCGGGGGGAGAAGACCCGCAACCCCAGGTTTCAACCCACGCTCCTCGCGGTCACGAGGAGCGACCACTCTCCCCGCCGCTGACGCGGATGGCCGCGTGTTTCAACCCACGCTCCTCGCGGTCACGAGGAGCGACATCCGCGAGACGGGAGGGCGCGTCAGCGTCGTGTTTCAACCCACGCTCCTCGCGGTCACGAGGAGCGACGATGCGCGTCGAGACGAGGTCAATCTCGTTGTAGTTTCAACCCACGCTCCTCGCGGTCACGAGGAGCGACCTTGTAAGGGTGTGCCCCGCCAAGCGCTAACGTGGGTTTCAACCCACGCTCCTCGCGGTCACGAGGAGCGACGCACCCCGAGGTTGGTCCGGAGAGTCACTGGTGTGTTTCAACCCACGCTCCTCGCGGTCACGAGGAGCGACTCGTGACGTCCGACGTCGAGGGCGCCATCGCGGAGTTTCAACCCACGCTCCTCGCGGTCACGAGGAGCGACTGCGCCGTGACGCACCACCTCGTGCGGCGCTACCGGTTTCAACCCACGCTCCTCGCGGTCACGAGGAGCGACGACTACGGGGCATGAGCCTCCGCAAGACGACCCCAGTTTCAACCCACGCTCCTCGCGGTCACGAGGAGCGACGCCAGGGGCGGAGTGCGCTGCGGTACGCGACGTTTCAACCCACGCTCCTCGCGGTCACGAGGAGCGACCTTGGCCGAAGCCCTCAACCGGTACGGGCGTCACGAGTTTCAACCCACGCTCCTCGCGGTCACGAGGAGCGACTGGGGGGAATCTCGGGAGGGTTCACCCCGGTAATCGTTTCAACCCACGCTCCTCGCGGTCACGAGGAGCGACCCCCAGTGACGCGTGGACAGTAAGCCTGTTCGGGAGTTTCAACCCACGCTCCTCGCGGTCACGAGGAGCGACCGAGGCCTCCGAGCATCGCCGTCAAGCTCGCGTTTCAACCCACGCTCCTCGCGGTCACGAGGAGCGACGTGGCGAGGTGGTTGAACAGGTCCTCGGAGCGGTTTCAACCCACGCTCCTCGCGGTCACGAGGAGCGACTCCGTGCGTTCGATTTCTTCAACAAGAAGCACTGGTTTCAACCCACGCTCCTCGCGGTCACGAGGAGCGACACATCGCACGGCTGACGCCTCAATGCGCCGCGCAGGTTTCAACCCACGCTCCTCGCGGTCACGAGGAGCGACCGTTCGTCATGGAGTACATGACGCTGCCCGGGTTTCAACCCACGCTCCTCGCGGTCACGAGGAGCGACGATTCTGAGCCCCCAGGCAGTTGACCGAATCGCGTTTCAACCCACGCTCCTCGCGGTCACGAGGAGCGACGCGACATCGTCAGCGGGCCAGCCACCGAGTCGATGTTTCAACCCACGCTCCTCGCGGTCACGAGGAGCGACCTTCAGGTAGGCCCACGTGACGAGGCCGGAGCAGTCGTTTCAACCCACGCTCCTCGCGGTCACGAGGAGCGACACAGAGGCCGAAGTCGCCAACCCCGTGGTTGCCGTCGGTTTCAACCCACGCTCCTCGCGGTCACGAGGAGCGACGCTCCACAAGAGGCACTGGGTGTCGGAGATGGTGTTTCAACCCACGCTCCTCGCGGTCACGAGGAGCGACGCCCGTGCCCACGCCCGTCCCAATGCCGGTGTGGTTTCAACCCACGCTCCTCGCGGTCACGAGGAGCGACTTGCCCGTGCTAGCCATGGTTCCACCCCGTTCGTTTCAACCCACGCTCCTCGCGGTCACGAGGAGCGACAACATCCGCTCACTCACGACTGGCCGCCAGGACGGTTTCAACCCACGCTCCTCGCGGTCACGAGGAGCGACCTGGCTGTACCGGTAGAGCACCAGGCAGGACCTGCGTTTCAACCCACGCTCCTCGCGGTCACGAGGAGCGACCTGCGCGAAGGTGTCGCTGTCCTTCTCGATGTCGGTTTCAACCCACGCTCCTCGCGGTCACGAGGAGCGACCTCCACCATGCCCGCGTCAGCGGTCGCGACCCGTTTCAACCCACGCTCCTCGCGGTCACGAGGAGCGACTTCGAACGGGGCGGGCCTGTGGTGACGTGTAGGCAGTTTCAACCCACGCTCCTCGCGGTCACGAGGAGCGACTCTGCCCGTCCAAGCTACCAGAACTCCAAGGGAATCCAGCCGCTTCGCGCGAACCTGGCTCCACTCGAGTCACCCAGCCCGAGTCGGCGGCTCCGCAGCCCGCGCAACCTCTGAAGACTATTGGAGCTTTCAAAGAACGCGAACCTCCGACGGAGCCCACACCAGCACAGGTCCGCGCGCCCCACTCAGGGCACGCGAGCCCCTCACAGGATGAGCGGCCCCTCCACATCCAACGGCACCCTCGCGCCATGATGCTCCGTCTTCCGAGCGACATCTTCGCTCAGGAAATAGAACCGCAGGCTGTCGCTCGCATCATCCAGCTCCGCGAGCAGCCGTGCGCGCAGGACCACCCAATCCTTCGGCTCCAGCACGCACTCGAAGACCGAATACTGCACCCGGACGCCATGGTCCTTGCACGCCCGAGCAATCCGCCGGAGCCGCCGTGGCCCCTCCGCGTCGGAGACCCGGACGTCGTAACACACGAGCACGGTGACCTTTCTCACTCAGCGCACCGCGAACGGAGGATAGCCATCCAGTTCGCCCCGGAGCGCCCGAGCCAGCAGCAATGCCTGCAGATGGGGAACCAATCCCCAGCTCGTCTGCTGCCCCAGGAACACATGCTGGACCTCCGCCTGCTTCGCGCCCTGGTACGCCACGAGGAACGTCTTGCGCGCGTCGTCCTTGAGCATCACCGCTCCCGCCGCCTCCGTCTTGAAGTCCTCCGGCTTGAGCTGTCCCCGGTTCACCAGGGAGAAGACCAACCGGTCCACCACGGGCGCGCGGAGCTCCTCCATCAAGTCCAGCGCGAGTGACAGCCGCCCAGGCCGGTCCTCATGGAGGAACCCCACCGCGGGGTCCAACCCCACGCCCGCCAGCGCCCCCGCGCAGTCCTGCGCCAGCAAGGCATACCCAAAGGACAGCAGCGCATTCAGCGGGTCCCGCGGAGGCCGCCGGTTCCGACCATCGAATACGAACCGCCGAGCATCCCCCTTCAGCAGATCCGGGAACACCTCGAAGTAGTCCCGCGCCGCGATGCCCTCCAGCCCTCGCACCTGCTCCAGGTCCTCCGTCCGCTCCACCGCACGAAGATGCCCGGAGAGTCGACGAGCTGCCTCCTCCAGTGCCGCCTTCCGCTCCTCCGCCGCATCCCGACGCGCATGCAGCAGGAACTGACGAGCATTCCCCAACTTCCCCACAACCATCGCCCGAGCGATGGCCAGCGTACGAGCCCCGTCATCCGCCACACGGAACTGCGCGCGCCGTAAGAGCACGTTGCCGCCAGGCATCCCCTCGACTCGCGCCAGGAACCGTCCCGTCATCCCGAAGAACGACACGTGAATCCCCGCCTCCACGCAACTCTCCAGGAGCTCCGGCGTCATCCACGCGCGGGCCAGACACACCACCGAGCGCAGATGCCGCAAAGGCACCTCCGCCTTCTTCTCGTCCTGAACCGTCACCACCACGCGCTCGCCCTCCTTGTTCAGACGGGTGCCCTCCACGGTGATGAACAGCGTATTGAGCGCGGTCGTCATGTCTGCCCTCCGCCAGTGACACGCCAAGGCCCGTCCTTCAGAGGTCCACGGGCTCCACCATCCGCCGCAAGTGCTCGGAGACGCGCCGCTGTCCCGCCGTGACGTGCGGCAGGCACAGCGGCTCCAGCGAGCACGACTCGCACTTCGGCGCCTTCGGCACCACGGGCACATCGCGCCGCTCCAACAGTTCGTGCATCCGCGCGATGGCCTCCTCCGTCCGAGCCCGAAGTCGCACATCGAACGAGACAGCCTGTCGCCGGTGCTGCGCGCCATAGAAGAGCGCGCCCTCGGGGACAGCGACGCCGTGCATCTCCTCCAGACACAGCGCCTGGGCACAGAGCTGCACGGCGTCCGCGTCGTGCGACTTCCGCCGCCCACGCTTCACTTCCACAGGGTACGGCCGCCAGCCGGTGGGGCTGGCGGGGTCCGGGTGGTATTCGACCAGATCCGCGCGGCCCGTGAGTCGCAGCCGTGAACAGCCCAGCCGAACCGCCCGCGCCACACGGCGGCCCGGCCGGGCGTCATGACCAGGAAGGTCCACCCGCTCATGGAGCAGCCGACCCAGCGCGGTGTTCACATCCTCCCGCCACAGTTGTTCGACATGGATGAGCGCGGCCTGCCGTTCGCAGAACAGCAGGTGCTGCAGGGCGGACAGCGCTACCCACGTCTCACGGGTGTCGCTCATCCCGCCAGGTCCATCACCTCGATGCCCTCGGGCAGCTTCGCCGTGTCCACCGTCACCGAGTAGTCCGTGAACGCCCGAGCGGGCTTCTCCGGCTGCACGGGAGCAATCCGGACACGGTCGAACAGGGCATGCGCGGGCGCATTGCCCAGCTCGGAGCCATGCTTGAAGACGATGACCTTGCGCATGGACATCAGTCCGCGCGCGGCGCTGCGGTCCAGCTCGAACATGTTCGCGAAGGACTTGAACAACAGCTCCAGATCCGTCGAGTTGAATCCGGTCTGCTTCGCGAGGTGCGGCGAGATGAAGCCGTGCGCGCGGTAGAGCCCATAGGGCACGGTGTTCTTGCGCCCCATGGTCCGGTTATCGCCGCCCTGCTTCTCCGCCTCCCCTTCCGTGGCCACCGCCATGCGGGTGATGGAGTGCTCCTGAGAGACGATGGGGCTCACCGACCGAGCGAAGGTGAGCTGCACCGGTCCACGCACTTGTCCCGCGTTGGCCCCCGTGGACATGACGGCACCGAAGGTGCGGACATCGAAGAACGTCTTGCACATCCAAACCCGCCCCTGCTCGACCTCCGAGCCCTGGGCCTTTCCCTTGTTGTCGCGCTTCTTGCCGTCCTTCTCCACCTTGGGCTTCTCGTTCAGGTCGATGCCCAGTCCCTTGTACGCGTCGTTGATGGACACGTTCAGGATGGCCTTCTCCTTCACGAAGATATCGAACCCTGGCTTCTTCTCCTGGGTGAGCTGGATGAAGTTGCGCACCTTGCGCTTGAGGCTCACGTCGGTCACCAGCCCGTGGCCCGTCTCGGGGTCGATGCGCGGCAGGTTTCCCGCGTCGGGGTCACCATTGGGATTGCCGTCCTGGACGTCGAACAGCAGGACGAAGTCGTGGCGGTTCTTGAGTTCGGTCATGGCGTTCTCTCTCTGGAATGGGTGGAAGCGGAAGCGAGGTCAGTCGGCGGACTCGTCCTTCGGAGACTTGGGCTCGGAGGGCGTGCGCTTGGAGAAGAACGCCTCGCGCTGGTGGTAGTAGCCCACCGCGAAGAGGCCCTGAGAGTTGAGGTCGAAGACACTGGGCAGGAAGTCGGGCTCCACCAGGGCCATCACCTCGGACTTGGTCCGCTCCAGCCACCTACCCTCGTCACCCGCCTTGGCGGCGTGGTGGACGGAGAGCGGCAGCAATCGAGAGAAGGCCAGCGCGGGCGTGCGCGACGCCGAGGCAAAGTAGCGATCCCGGATGGTCGCATTGACGTCTTTTCCCAACGCCGCAATCTGCAAGCGCTCCAGCACGGCGAAGAGACGGCCCAGGACGTACGGCTGGAGCCGGTTGTTCTTGTCCAATGACACGGTGACCTCTTGAGAAAAGGCATGGCTGCGAATGAGGGTGGCCTTGATGAGCGCGACACGGAGACGGAGTTGCTCGCGCTCCAGCTTCCCGTCGGAGGGGGGAAGCCGGAGTCGGTCCAGGGATGCGGAAAGAAGCTGGCGCGGGAACTGCTGTCCCCGAAGCGCGGCGCCTATCATCCGGGTGGCGAGGTCCGGTGACATCCCCTTACCCGACGGCGCCTCCACGGCCTTCAGCAGTCGCCACACGGGAATGGGCTGGTCCGTCTTCGTCTCGCCCAGGCTCAGGTCATCGAAGTAGCGACGGATGTTCTGTTTCACCTCACCGATGCTCGTCTGAAACCAGTCGCGCACAGCGACTCGGCCGGAGTTGCCGGCGAGCGTCACGGAGTAGAAGCGACTCGTGTCCAGCTCGCCCGGCTCCAGTCCCCTGAGGGGAGACTCCACGAAGCGCCGGAGGTCCGCCTCCGTCGGGTCCATCCAGTTGAGCAGGAGGCTTTCCTGCTCCGCGGTGCTGTTCGTCCAGAACACCAGCGCCGAGTCCTCTCCGAGCTGGATGCCCTGCCGATAACGCCGCTCCTCTGTTCTCTGAAGCAGGTCGTTCAAAGCAAGCACGTATCCCAGTGCTGCCTGCTCGGAGATAGGGGCGTTGTCGCCTTGTTCGAGACCATGCGACTCGAAAGCTGGCCTGTTGAAGGATACCAGCGGTGCACCCGAACTCTGCGCCTGCGGCACATTCTTGAGCTTGGAATGCGTCTCAGCCAGAATCCCGGTCCTTCCCGTCACAAGGCACAATCCTGTGTGCCCTTGGGATGCTGCCTGCTCGCCGCGCCGCTCCCACCACGCGCGGACCTCCGGCAGTTGGTGCACGGGCGTGACGGAGTCCCCGACGACGAAAGCGAGCATCTCCGACCCCGTCCACTCGTCTTCGGGCCGCTCCGCGAGCGCCTTCGCGCGCGCCTTGTCGTTCGAGAGGAACTTCTCCACCGCGCGCAATTCGGGTACATCCGTCTGGGCCACGGCCTCGCGCAGCAGCTTCAAGAAGGCCGCGAAGCGCACCGCGCCCTTCCCCGCCTTGCCCGCGCGCGCTGAGGGCATCTCCTCTTCATGCCCGAGCACGTACTTCGAGTTGTCCACCACGAAGCCCGCCGCGATGTTCACTGAGCGCTGCGGAATGCGCGGAATCAACACAGGCAGTCCTCGCCCGCGCCCGTCCTGAGTAGGCACCAGACCCAGGAACTTCCCCTCTGGACTCAACTGAATCTGGAAGTCCACGGGCCGCTTCTCATAAAGCGGGTCGTCCATGAGCCCCCGCTCCAGCGCGAAGTCATTGAGCGCTGTGAGCATCATGACTGACCTCCATTGCGTTCCAGCACCTGCTCCCACGTCGGTACCTGGAGCACGCCGTGGTCCAGGTACGCATCGAAAAACAGGGGCCGTGTCGCCGCGCCCCCGTCACCGAAGGCGAAGTCGTAGAACATGAGCCCCAGCGGTCTGCGCCCCAGACTCGCCTCCGAGGGATTCAAGTCTTCCCCCGCCGGCTCCACTCGGGCATCGAACTCGCGGCACCCCAGGTACGGCGAGTGGAAGAACTGTCCCTTCTCCAATCGTCGCTCGAACATCTCCTCGAACTTGCGGACGTTGTCCTCGGCGCCCACCTTTCCGGGCACCAGGGTGAAGGACGCGGTCACGACGTAGTCCACGTCACGCAGCGCCACCGTGTTGCGTTGCGCGCGGTCCTCGTCCGCCGCGTAGTCGAACTTCCCCACCACCGCTCGGCTGTTCACCTCGTTGCGACGGAAGCTCGTCCACTTCACCGGCGCCAGGACGGCGATTTCATGGAGGTGCCAGCGAATCGCCGGCTTCCAGAGGATGGCCTCCAGCACGCCTCTCGCCGCCGAGGGAGTCATGACCTCGTAGCTGACCCGCTCGGCCTTCATCTCCGGCCGCGTGAAGCACGCTATCGGCCCGCTGGCACGCACGCGGAACCGTCTGCTCGCTGCTGTTTTCATCCACACCTCCAGAAGTCCATCAACCGGGGATGAGCACTCCCGGGTCGAGAATCCCCACCCGGGTCGGCACCAGGCCGAACTTCTCGTCGTACGCAGGCCCATGCTCCGGCCCGAGGAACACCACCGTCTCCGCGACGAACCGCGCCAGCTCGCGTGACACCCACGCCTCGCGCACCTTGCGCGGCACCGTGACCGTGAAGCGCTGCAAGGCCCGCAAGCGGTCTCGCGAGGGTCCCAGTTTCCGAAGCGCGTCGAGCAGCGGCTCGCAGCCCGCGTAGGGCACGATGACGGGAGCGCTCCACCTGTCCTCCACGAGCTTGAAGTGCTCGGAGACCGCCTCGAAGCGCAGTGCCTTGCGCATGCCCTGGATGCCCTTGCCGTCGCTGACGGCCGTGGCGTAGAGCCGCTCGAAGTAGCGCTTGAAGCTTTCGGGCGCGAACAGGTCCAGGTCCGGCCGCTGCGCCAGCATCGTCCTGGCGACACCCAGCGCCGTCTGGAGGACTCCGCGAGGAGGCTCTGTCTCCGCCTCGAAGACGCGCAGTTCCCCGAGCCCCTCCAACAGGCCCTCGCGGTTGCACCGCCCCGCCGCCTGCGCGAGCGCCTCCAGTCCCGCCATGCTCCGGTAGACGACGCGGAAGTCGAGGTCCACTCCCGCCTCCACCAACTGGGTCGCCACCAGTCGCACGGGCTCGCCGCGTTGCTTGAGTACCTTGATTCGCGCGAGCACCGACGAGCGGTGCTCGGGACACATCAGCGCGGACAGGTGCAACGTCGTCTTAGGGTTTCCCAGCAGGGCCTCCACCTGCTCGTAGAGCCCACGCGCATCGTCACGCCTGTGGACCACCGCGAGCACGTCTTGCTCGCGCGCCACTGCTTCTGCCAGCTCGGCGTAGGAGGTCTTCTCCCGTCCCTTGGGCCACTGGACCTTCACGCGGCGCAGGCGCTCGAACGCGCGCATCTCTGGCGGCACCAGCTCCCGAACGGCGGGGAACCCCATCGGAAAATCCGGCCGCCGACCCAGCGCGGGCTGGGTCGCCGTGCAGATGACCACCGAGCAGCCGTAGTCCTCCACCAGCGTGCTCAGCCCATCCAGGATGGTCGTCAGGAGCGCCGGCGGAAGCGTCTGCGCCTCGTCGAGCACGATGACGCTGTGAGCGATGTTGTGCAGCTTGCGGCACGCCGACGGACGGTTCGCGAAGAGGCTCTCCAGGAGCTGCACGGTCGTGGTGACGACGACCGGCGCATCCCAGTTCTCGCTGGCCACCCGGTTGAGCGCCGTCTCGCGGCGCGGGTCCACCGCGGAGTGGTGCTCGATGACCGCGTCTCCGTGGGTGCCGAAGGCCTCCCGGTACACGGCGGCGCTCTGCTCGATGATGGACGTATAGGGAATGGCGACGATGACGCGCCGGAGCCCGTGGGCACGGGCGTGCTCCAGCGCGAAGGCCATGGACGCGAGCGTCTTCCCACCGCCCGTGGGCACGGTGAGGCTGAAGACGCCCGGAGGACTCGGCGCCGTCGCGAGCACGGCGGAGAGCACCTCACGACGAACACGGTTCACCTCCGTGTCCGGCGCTCCACTCTGCTTCTTGTCCATGAAGGCGCGCAGCGAGGTGGCGAGCTGCTCCAGCGTCACGCCGACCCGCCGCTCCGTGCCACGGGTGGCATCGAAGAACGCCTCGGTGTCGAGGAAGTCCGCATCACAGAGTGACGAGAAGAGCATCCGCGTCCAGAACTCGAGCCGGTGCGGCGGGAGCTTCAGCAGGGGCGCGACGGACAGCCCCGCCGGAGGCACTCGAAGGTCCTCGGGGATGCCCGGGGTCAGGGCCTCCTGGAGGAGTGCCTTCTTCTCCGGACGTCCGACGCGCTCCTTGAACTTCTCCAGGTCCGACAGGCCCCCATGATGTCCCGCGATGGCCATCGCCACGGGAAGCAGACCGCGGTCCACGCCCAGCGCCCACAACGCCCCGGCGGTCGCATGGTCTCGGTCCGTCGACGCATCCACATCCTCCAGGTGCGCCTCGAAGCCATTCTCCTTCCGGATGCGGAACTGGAAGTGACGTCTGTATTTACCCAGGTCATGCCAGCGCCCCGTCGCGAGCGCTGGCACCTTCATGTCCTCGCGAGGCGCGAACTCCTCGGCGAGACTCCCGACAGCCTCCAGGTGGTTACGCAGGAGATGCGGGCGCATCGTCTCCGTGACATGAGCGAGCGGCTCTGCCGTCATGACGCGCGGCGGTTCATTCTCTGCCATCGCCACCCCCCATGACCTGGCCGAACCTCCCAGGTCATCTCAAGCACCGTACAGCACCAATGACTTGTCGTCACCGCGCTGCCCACGGAGCGGTCAATTCCTCACATCTGCCCAAGGTATGACATCACCCTGATGGGTCGTCTCTACTCCCCAGGGGGTATGGACGCGCCATCAGATCACTGCGTCCAGTTCGACTGACGGAGAAGCCACGTCCTCGAGCTCCCCTGTCTGCCCTGCGCCCCAGTCTCCACCGTCCCGCCGGGCCCTTGCCTGCTTGCCCAGACAGACCGGCCGCGCGTGACGATATTCCGCCCACGCCGCGGCTCGTCATGAGTCTCGGCTTCAATGGATTCAGAGCGAATCCCGACGCGCGAGGAGGTGTACCGTGCTGAATACCGAACTCGTTGGCGAGCCCCTTCTTCACCTCGAAAGCCGCCGCCTGCTGGCTGAAGCCAGACGGGTCGTCCCGGAGGCTTTCGACTCTCAAGGACGGCTGCTCTCTCCCATCGCGGGCGCGTGGGTCCGTCCGCCTGCCTGGTTCGACGCCATCTCTCCCATCGACGGAAAGGTCCTCGCCGAACTGCCTTTGCTCGACGCCGCCCAGGTCGCCACGGGCGTCGAGAAGGCCGCCGGCGAGTTCATCCCGTGGGCCGCCCACTCCCTCGAGGACCGCAGCCGCGCCGTCATCGCCGCGGTGGACCTGCTCAAGGAGCACCGCGACCTGCTCGTGCGAATCCTCGCGTGGGATATCGGCAAGACACTGCCCACGGCCTACAACGACGTGGACCGGTGTCTCGCGGGCATCGAGTGGTACCTGGAGCAGATCGGCCCGATGCTCGAAAGCCGGCAACCGCTCGGCCTCGTGTCGAACATCGCCTCCTGGAACTATCCCTTCTCCGTGCTGCTGCTCAACGTGCTCGTCCAGACGCTCGCGGGCAACTCGGTCATCGCGAAGATTCCGACGCAAGGGGGCGGTGTCTCGCTCACCGTCGCCTTCGCCCTGCTGCGCCGCGCGAAGCTGCCTGTCTCGCTCGCGGGTGGACGCGGAAGAGACCTCTCCGAATCACTCGTCGGCCACCCGCGCATCGCCGGGGTCGCCTTCATCGGCGGCCGAGCCAACGGCGCCGAGGTCCACCGCCGCCTGCGCGCCACCGACAAGCGCTACGCCCTGGAGATGGAAGGCGTGAATGCCTACGCCGTCACCTCCTTCTCGGACTGGGACAAGCTCGGCCAGCAGATTCGCGCGGGCTTCGACTTCGGCAAGCAACGCTGCACCGCCTACACGCGCTGGGTCGTGGAGCAGTCGCTCGTCCCCAAATTCGTGCGGACGTACGTGGACGCCGTGTCCGCGCTGCGCGTCGGCAACCCGCTCCTGGGCGCGCCCGTGGACTTCGGGCCCCTCATCTCGCCGAGCAAGGTCGAGGAGCTTCGCGCCCTCATCACTGACGCGAAGGAGCACGGCACCGCGGTGCTGTTCCAGGGCGAGCTCGCGGACGACGCCTTCACCGCACAGCAGGAGCGAGGCGCCTACCTGCCTCCCACCCTGCTCTTCGGCGTCCATCGCGACAGCGAGCTGTACCTGCGCGAGCCCTTCGGGCCCATCGACGTGTTGATCTCCGTCGACTCCGAGGAGGAGCTGGTCCGGGAGGCCAACGTCTCCAACGGCGCGCTCGTGGCCTCCGTGGCGACGGATGACCCCGACCTCGCCGAGCGCATCGCCGGAAGGCTCCACGCCTTCAAGGTCGGCATCAACAAGCTGCGCTCACGCGGAGACCGCGAGGAGTCCTTCGGCGGAAAGGGCGGCTCCTGGGCCGGCGCCTTCGTCGGCGGCACGCACCTGGTGCGAGCCTTCACCGACGGGCCTCATCCCATCGAAGGCAACTGGCCCGACTGACCTCGCCAGGCCCCAGGAAAGACGAAGGGCGAGCCCCCGGGAGTCACTCACCCCGAGGCGCTCGCCCTCGCATCAACACACCGCGCCCGCGTCAGTCCAGGTTGCGAACGCCCACGTGGACATGGTCATCGTGGTCGATGTTCGAGCCCCAGAGCACCTGCACCCGGTACTCCTTGTCTTGGAAGGTGAACGGCTGCTTGTGGTACGTGCCGAGCTGGTCGACGGGAAAGCCGTAGGCCTTGGCAATCGCCTCGGCCAGCTTGGTGCCCTTCGTGCCCTCCGCCGGGAAGTCGTAGGCGTACGCGTTCGTCTGCGACGTGTGGTGGTCGGAGGTGGACTTCGAACCAATCGACCCCGTCTTGGTGCGCTTGGTGCTGGAGACCGAGAACCCCATCTCCGTCGCGATGTCCTTGGCCCGCTGCGCCGCCAACTGCGCGCCGCTCCACGCCTCGCGCATCGCCGGCGTCTCGAGGCGGTTGGCCGCCGCCATCAGCCCCTGGGTGCTCAGGGTTCCCGTGAAGGAGGTCGGCTGTCCCAGCGGGTTGGCGGACAACACCGAGGCCGCGGTGAAGCCCGGCGGCTGCCCCGCAACCACCTGCTGCGAGATGGGCGTGGGCGAGAGCATCGACAGCTGGGGGTTGATGTCCACCGGGGCCGCGGGGGGCGCCGCCGTGAAGGCGTCCACCTGCAGGGAGGCCTGGACCGCCTGAGCCGCCGCGGCGGCCTTCGCTGCTTCCGCCTTCGCCGCTTCCGCCTTCGCGGCCTCGGCCTTCGCCGCATCCGCCTTCGCCGCATCCGCGCGAGCGGACTCGGTCGATTCGGACCGGGTGGAGGACTCAGACCTGCTGGCGCTGTCTGCGCCCCTGCTGCCGCCAGAACTACCACTCACGCTGGACATGTGCGGACCTCAGTCAAAACACGGGAAAGCCCCGCGTCGATTATCACCCGACAAACGTGGAAGTTGCGCTCAGCCCTCCAGGTGGGGACGAAAGCCAGCCGCTCCCTCGAGGAAGCGTGCTTGAGACATGTCTGTTTCTCATCCCTCGCGAATCCACCCGTGACACGCCACGGGGGTGGGACGGCGCGGACCCCGGCTCCGAGCCCCGCGAGGCCTCTTCGTTCCGCTCAGCGCGAGGTGTTCAGTCGTACGTAGTGCGGACGCTCTGCCCGCACGCCATTGCCAGTCCTTGACGCGGCGCGGTTAAGTTGCCGGCCATGAACCGCGAATACCACCGCTGGCACAGCGAGCGCCTGCATCGGGACATGGAGTTGCTGCTCTTCGGCCACTCCGGGGAACCGGTGCTGCTGCTCCCCACCAGTCGGGGGCGCTTCTATCAGGCCGAGGACTTCGGCCTCATCGGCGCCATCGCCGACCGCATCCAGTCCGGCCGCTACGTCGTCGTGTGCCCGGACTCGGTGGACGAGGAGTCGTGGTTCAACAAGTCCATCCATCCCCATGACCGCATCGCCCGCCACCAGGAGTGGGAGGCATATCTCTTGAACGAGGTGGTGCCGCTGCTCTTGAGTCGGAGCACGGGAGGCCGGCTCACGCTTGCCGGGTGCAGCTTCGGCGGCTTCCACACATACAACGTGGGCCTGCGCCATCCGGACGTCTTCCGCCGGCTCATCTCCATGGGCGGCAAGTTCGAGACGGACGAGTTCCTCGACGGCCACCACGACCCGGACGTCTACTACCACTCCGCCACGCAGTGGCTGCCCAACGTCACCGACGGCAACCAGCTCTCCGCGCTCCAGCGCGTGGAGATGGTGCTCGCGGTGGGCGAGCACGACTTCTGCCGAGGCTCCAACGAGCACCTCTCCAGCCTGCTGTGGAAGAAGGACCTGGCCCACCAGCTCGCCATCTGGCAGGGCGGCAATCACGACTGGCCCGTGTGGCGGGAGATGATTCAGCAGTACCTGCCCTGGTAGTCGCCGGGCATCAAGGCGCCGGGCCCGCTCAGGACTCGAGCGGGCGCAGCGTGCCGGCACTCACGCGGTGGAAGCGCCAGAGCAGCGCCAGGGCCACCACGATGAGCCCCGCGCACAGGCCCCACCAGATGCCCACCACGCCCATCCCCAGCTTGAAGCCGAGCAGCCACGTGAGCGGCAGACCGATGGCGTAGTGCCCCACCATGTTGGCCAGGAAGGTGAAGCGCGTGTCTCCGGCGCCGCGCAGCACGCCCGCGCCCACGCCCTGCACGCCGTCGAACACCTGGAAGACGGCGCTCACCATCAAGAGCGGAACCACCAGCGGAATCACGTCGGCCGGCGCGCCAGCCAGCTTCGCCAGGGGCAAGGGGAAGGTCGCGAAGAGCAGCCCTCCCAGGGCCATGAAGCCCGCGCCGCTCGCGAAGGCCATGAAGCCGCTGAGCCGGGCCTGCGGGGTGTCGCGCGCGCCCACCGCCCAGCCCACGCGCACGCTGCCCGCGTTGCCGATGCCCACGGCCACCGTGAAGGTGAGGCTGGAGAAGGCAATGGCGATTTGATGCGCGCCCATGCTCGCCGGCCCCAGGCCCGCGGCCAGCACCCCCGCCAGCGCGAAGACACCAATCTCCGCGGCGATGTGCAGCCCCGCCGGAGTGCCGATGCGCGCCGCCTGAGCCAGGTCCGTCCACACCGGCCTGCGCGTGGGCTTCGTCTCCGGCGCGGGCATGCGGCGCACCGCCCAGAGGACGATGCCCAGCTGCAACGCCGTGCACAGCACCGAGTCCACCGCCGCGCCCACCACGCCCAGCGCCGGCACCAGCCGCAGCGGGCCCGTCCACTCGGGCAGCCCCGCGCCGCCGAAGACGAGCAGCAGGTCCGCCAGGAGGTTCACCACGTTCGCCGCCAGCGTGGCCACCACCAGCGGGCGGATGTTCGCGGTGGACGTCAGGTACGTGCGCACCGTCATGAAGGCCAGCATCAGCGGCAGGCAGGGCGCGCGCCACACGAGGTAGTCCTTCGTCTGCTGCAACTCCGGCTCGACGATTCCCGCCCAGGGCAGCACGCCCGGCGTCGTCAACAAGAGCATCCACAGCACCACGCCCGCCGCCAGCGCCAGCCAGCCGCCCTGCCATAACAGCGCGCGCGCTCGGGACTCGTTGCGCGCGCCGATGGCCTGGGACAGCAGGGGGTCCAACCCCATCATCAGCCCCATGCCGAAGCTGCTGACGGCGAAGAAGAGGCCGTTGCCCAGGCCCGCGGAGGCCAGCGCGGAGGTGCCCGCGTGCCCCATCACCAGCGTGTCCACCAGGCCCATGAGCGCCTGCCCGCCCTGGGCGATGGCGATGGGCACCGCCAGCTTCGTCAGGGCCCGGAACTCGGTGCGAAGAGGGGTACGGACTTCGGTTTGTGGCGGAACGACGGCGGTGGACATGACGGCCCGGCCTATAGCGCCTTCCGAAGTGGAATGCGCCAATCGCGAGGGACGCCTCTTTGCCCGCCCACCTGACCTGCCCGGGCGGTGGACCGTCTCCGGAAAAAGACAGGGGCCCCCGGACATCCACTGTCCCGAGGGCCCCGACCCATCACGTCATGTCACGCCCGCGTCGATGCGGGTGCGCCTTCAGCGCACGGGCGGCTGGAACACCGTGGTGGCCACCGGCGTCTGGAGCGAGCCCACCTTCGACGCGCGGATGCCGGCGTCGGTGATGGCGTACACGTAGTCGTCCGCCATGACGCTGCGGCGCACGGAGGGCGACCAGTACCAGCTCCACTGGGGCTCGTTGAAGCGCTGGTACACGTCCTTCATCGACAGCGCGCCCACCGGCGTGAAGCCCGTGGCCGTGTCCACGCGGAACACGCGCAGCTCGCTCGTGAAGCCCGTCCAGTAGTCGTACCCGTTGTTGTAGTTCCAGTCCGTGAAGGGCAGGGCCAGCAGGCCCTTGGCGGGGAAGAAGTTGAACGCCTTGTGGTCGCCCTGCGCGTCGCTGTAGCTGCTCGTCCCGCCCATCCGATGCGTGAAGGCCTCCTTCGGGTGGGCCAGATCCGTCACGTCGAACAGCGACAGCTTCAGCGCGCGGCTGGTCCAGGTCCCGTCCTCGGCTCGGTCCTCGCCGAAGGTGAGCAGGTGCGTGTCACCCAGCGGGTGGATGTACGTGGAGAAGCCCGGAATCTTCAGCTCGCCCACCTTGCGCGGGTGCGCCGGGTCACTCAGGTCGAAGGTGAAGAGCGGGTCCGTCTGGCGGAAGGTGACGACGTAGCCCTTCTTGCCCACGAAGCGCGCGCTGAAGATGCGCTCGCCCGCCGCCAGGTCCTCGCTGCGACCCAGCTCCTGGAGGTGTCCGCCCTCGGCGCCGAACGTGACGACGCGGCTGTGGGTCTCCATCGAGTTGGGGACGGACACGCCGTCATTGCCGTTGTTGGTGGGGTCGACGCGCCAGGTGCTCACCGTGGTGGCCACGCGCAGCACGCCCTCGTGCTCGTCCATGGCGAACTGGTTCACCAGGCTGCCCTCCAGCGTGCCGCTGCCCGCGTACGTCGCGCGGTTCGGCTCGCTGAGGTCGAACTTGTGCAGGTACGTGTGGTCGGACTGGTTCGCCTCCGGCCACCACCACCAGTGCGACGCCGCCAGGTAGAGTGCCTCCGTGGACGCGTACACCGTGCCGGGCGCCGACACGATGCTGGTGCGGCCCAGGGGAGCCGCGCCCTCCGCGGCGTCCAGGTCCAGCGACAGCACCGTCACGAAGCCCAGCCCGGTGGGCGCGTTGGAGCGGTAGAAGTCCCCGCACGACACGGGCAGCGGCGTGACGGTTCCATCCTCGGCCACGTGCTTGCCCGGAGCCACCCAGTCCGCCAGCGTCTGCGCCCGGATGAGCTGCTCGTTCTTGACGAGGAGCGCGTCGATGGCCTCGTTCATCTGCTTCTTGCTGCGCTCCAGCGACGACGAGTACTCGGGATAGAAGCGCACGTCCGCCGGCCAGCGGAAGTCGTCCGACAGCACCAGCCGCACCGCGCCGTCCATGCGACGGGCGCTGAGGTACGAACCCGGCAGGAACACCTGCTGCTTCACCTGGGGCGAGGACAGGTTGGACACGTCCACCACCGTCACCTTCAGCGTGTCGCCCCCCATGTAGCCGCACCGGAAGCCCGCGCAGTCCATGACGGGCGCGCCCGTGAGCAAGCCGCCCCACACCGTGGGACGTCCCGGACGGTCGTCATCCACCTGCGAGGTGATGACCAGCAGCTTGCGCTCCTTGTCGTAGAGCATCTCCCGGGGCCAGCCCTGGATTTCCATCGACGAGGCCAGGGTGAGCTGCTCCGCGGGCCAGGAGCGGTGCAGGTACAGCCGGGGTCCGGACAGCACGAAGATGTGCGTGCCGTCGTTCTGCACGAAGTCCGCCTCGTGCACGCCCGCCACCTGGTTGTTGGTGCCCGTGTAGTCATCCGGCCCGCGCGGCGAGCCGCCTCCCGAGCTGGCGTCGCCCTCCGTGGGGGCGTCCGCCCTGGGCGGCATCGAGCCGTCACCGAACAGCCAGCCGCCATTGCGAGGCCGCATCGACTCCAGCGACGCGCGCATCCTCCGGGTCGCAGTGTCCTCGATGTATTGCTCCAGCGGAGCACAGTCCTCGAAGGACTCCAGCCGGGCCTGCTGCTGCACCGGTTCGTTCTCTACCTTCGGGTACTCCGGGTCATCCCCGCAGCCCACCGCCGCCACCGCCGCCAGTCCCACCCACCCGTAGCGCTTCCATTGCCGCATGAGGCTCCTCCCTGTTCGCGTCTTGGCCCCATCCGGCGCGCGAGCTGGTTCGTCCAGCCCCGCCACGTCCAGATGGCTCAACGGTCCGGGCGCGCTCTTGCCACCGTCATGCCAGCACCGGGCAGACAGAGGACTCCGGGATTTCCAGGGGGTTGCGGGAGACAGTGCCTCTCAGAAACCTGAGGAGCGAGGAGTCCCCGAGGGGGAAAAACCGTGGGTCCTGGGCACGAAGCGGACGAACTGCTGCGTCAGCGCCGGGTCCATGCGCTCCAGTCGCAGGCCCATGCCGGCCGGAGCACGGAAGGGGCCCGGGGTGCGCGGCGGGTTGGACCAGACAACAGTGGCCTCGGCCGAGCAGGGCGTGCGCTGCCCGGCGAGCAGCACCTTCAGCGTCAGCCGGGTGCCCTCGCGCGCGGGGGTGAGGGTGCGCACGAAGAGGGCGTCGGGGCTGGCGTCGTGGCTGAAGCCCGTCAACGTCGCGCCACCGCCCACCGGGGCGAACTCCACCACGGTGAAGAAGGGCACGCGCTCCGCGGCGCGCAGCGGCACGCGCTCCGGGACGAGCCGCGACAGCACCCGCCCCAGGAGTTCATCCGCGCCCAGATGCCGCTTCTCCAACAGCGGCGCCCCGGCGAGCACCTGCGCGCGCGCCAGCACGTCCGCGGACTCCTCCGCGCGCGACAAGAGCACCAGCGGCTTCTTCGGGTTCGCCTCGCGCAGCTTCGTGGCCAGGGCCAGCGTCTCGCGCGGCGCTCGGGAGACATCCACGAGGAAGCCGTCGAGCAGGGCCGCGTGCTCGCTCGCGAGCTTCTCCGCGTCCACCGCGTCGCGCGCGTAGAGGACGTGCAGGCCCTCCTGCTCCAACGCGCCGCCCAGGAAGGTGTGCAGGAAGCGCCCGCCCTCCACGAGCAGCATGCGGCGGCCCTTGGGAGGACCTTCCTTCGCGCGCTCGCGGGCGCCGCGCACGGCCACCAGCTTCGCCTGGAGGGCCTCCAGCGCCACGGGCTTGGGCAGGAAGTCGTCCGCGCCCGCGCGCCAGCAGTGCATGACCTCATGCGGCTCGCCGGCGGAGGTGAACATGATGACGGGCACGTTGCGGCCGGCCGGGTGCGCCTTCACCGCGCGGCACACCTCGTCGCCCTGCATGCGCTCCATGCGCAGGTCCATCAGGATGAGCATGGGCGCGCGGCGCGCGAGCTCCGACAGACACGCCTCGCCGCCATCCAGCGTCACCGGCTCACAGCCGAGCCGGGCCAGGTGCAACCTCACCACCTCGCGAGCCGTGCGCGAGTCATCCACCACGAACACGGCCTCGCGCGTGGTGGAGGTGGGCGCATTCATGGTCAGGCGCGCGGCTCCTGCTTGCCGGACAACAGCTGCGTGAGCTGACGGGCGATGGCGGCGCACTTCGCCGCGTCCTTGCTGTCCAGCGCGGAGCGCCCGCCGTCGAGCAGCCGCTGCACCGTGCCCACCGCTGCGTCGGCCTCAGGGCTGGGGTTCTCCTGCGCGCTCTTCTGGAGCATCCGCGCCAGCTTCTCGCCGCGCTCCAGCAGCTTGCGGAACAGCTCCTCCGCGCGCTTCGCGTCCACCACGCCCTGCGACTTCGCGTAGTTCGCCTGCTCCGCGCCCAGCTTCTCCGCCTCGCCGTGCGGAAGACCCGCGCGGGCCTCCAGGCGCACCGTCTCCATGTTGCCGGTGGTCAGGTCGGTGGCCTTCACGGACAGAATCGCCTCGCCGGACAGCTCGAAGACGACCTCCAGCGGCACATCACCGCGCGCGGCCACGTGCAGGTTCTTGAGCACCACCTCGCCCAGCTTGTGGTTCTCGTCCTGGAACTCGCTCTCGCCCTGGTACACGGGGATGCGCGCCTCGGCCTGGCCGGACGTCCCGGGGAAGAAGATGTCGCGCGCGACGACGGGCACGCCCGTGTTCTTCGCGATGAGCCGCTTCACGCGTCCGCCCAGCACGCCCACGCCCAGGCTCTGGCTGGCCACGTCCAACAGCAGCGCCTGACCCGACTGACGCAACAGCTCGTCCGCCTGCACCGCCGCGCCCAGCGCCACGGCCTCGTCCGGGTGCACGTCCGTGGACGGCGCGCGGCCGAAGAAGTCCGCCACCAGCCGGCGCACCAGCGGCACGCGCGTCATGCCGCCCACCAGCAGCACCACGTCCACCGAGCGCGGGTTCATCTTCGCTTCATGCATCACGCCCTGACACACCTCCAGGCAGCGGCGCGACAGCGGCTCCGACAGCGTCTCGAAGAAGGAGCGCGTGAGCACCGTCTCCAGCTCCGTGCGCCGGCCTCCCGTGGAATGGTCGCCCAGCCCCGACACGGAGACGGTCGCCTCCTCGTGCTCGGTCAGCTCGCGCTTGGCCGCCTCCGCAGCGACCTTCAGGCGCCGCAGGCTCTGCGCATCCTGGGACACGACATGGCGGAGTTCGTCGTCCACCTGCGCGAGCAGCCATTGGACGATGCGTTGATCAAAGTCCTCGCCACCCAGGCGAGGGTCGCCGCCGGTGGCGCGCACCTCGAAGACGCCGGACTTCACGTCGAGGATGGAGACATCGAACGTGCCGCCGCCCAAATCAAACACCAGCGCGCTGCCCTCGAAGCCGCGCGACAGGCCGTACGCGAGCGCCGCCGCGGTCGGCTCGTTCACCAGCCGCACCACATCCAGCCCGGCGATGGAGGCCGCTTCCCGCGTGGCCTGGCGCTGGTTGTCGTCGAAGTTGGCGGGGACGGTGATGACACACTTGGTGACGGTGCGGCCGAAGTGCGCCTGCGCGTCGAGCGCCAGCTCCCCCAGAATCATCGCGGAGACCTGGGTGACGGGCAGCACGCGCCCGGCCAGCTTCACGCGAACGTCTCCGGAGGGACCGGCGACCAGTGGATATGGAACGAGGGCCTTTGCTTGTTGCACCAATTCCGGCGTGTAGCGCCGGCCAAGGAAGCGCTTCGTGGCCCAGACAACGGAGTCGGGATGCTCCTCCGCGAGCGCTTGGGCTTGCTGCCCCACGACGCGCTCGCCGGCCTTCGTCACACCGAGCACGGAAGGCGTGAGGCGGCCTCCCGCGCGCGAGGGGATCAGGCGCGGTCGGCCGTCCTCCACGGTGGCGACGGCGCTGTTGGTGGTACCCAGGTCGATGCCGATGACGGGGTCGTGCATGGGGGCGGTCGGGACCCCACGGTACGGGTCTTGCCGCCTCCTCGCCAAGCCCCCTCTCGTCAGACCTGCCCTCCGCGCGTCGCTTCCCTGTCCGGCCAGGCACGTTGGCCGCGGAGGTGGACGCCCCTGGAGCACCATGCTAAGGGCGCGACCGCCATGGTGAACGTGTCCATTGCCCGCCGCTACGCCCGTGCCCTCCTCGACGTCTCGTCGGAGGTGGGCCGCATTGATGCCGTCGCCGAGCAGCTCTCCTCCTTCGCGGATATCTTCGCGAAGAACCCGGAGATGACGGACGTGCTCCACAACCCCATCTACTCCCGCGCGCAGCGAGCGCAGGTGGTGGAAGGGGTCATGAAGCTGGTCCCCAACCTGGAGCCGGTGCTGGCCAACACCCTGCGGCTGCTGGTGGACCGCAACCGCCTGCCCTACGTCGCCGACATCGCCCGCGTCTTCCGCGACATGGCCGACGCCCGGGCCGGACGCGTGCGCGGCAACGTCACCACCGCCGCCTCCCTTCCCGCCGACACCCTGGCCGCGCTCCGCCAGTCGCTCCAGCAGATCACCCAGCGCGACGTCATCCTGGAGACGCGCGTGGACCCCAGCCTCCTCGGTGGCGTGTCCGCCCAGGTGGGCAGCATCCTCTACGACGGCAGCCTCCGCACCCAGCTGGAGGAGATGCGCCGCGAGCTGAAGCAGCACTAAGAGTACGGCCGCCGTCCGGCGGCCCACTCCGCAGGTCGTCCCTGCACCCCGCAGTCCGGGGCAAACCGGCATTTCCCGTTGCCCCTGGAGAGAGGTATACTCGGGGGAACGCGGGGTAACCCCGGGTTTTCTGGACGACCTCAACATGCCGCAGTCCCTGCTTCACCCCCTCCCCGGTGGCCCGCTCTTCGCGGTCGCCCCCGAAGAGGCTTGGCCCTTCCTTGGCGCGGTACTGAACGCGACGGGTTGTGGCATCGCCCTGTTGGACAGGGAGCTGCGGACCGTGTGGGTGAATGGCGCGCTGGCGTCGCTTTCCGGCATGGAGATGCGGGCCCACCTGGGGCGCCCGCTCGTCGACCTGTGGCCCAAGCTGGCGGTGTCCCTGGCCCCCCTGCTGTCTCGCGCGCTCTCTGGTGAGAGCGTGGTGGAGGCGCCGGTGACGGGGGTGCTGTCGTCGACGAGTGGAGAGCGCAGCCTGCGCGTGGCGCTGTCCCCGGCGCACCAGGCCGGCGTGCTCACGGGCGTGGTGATGTGGATGCGCGACGACACGGCGCGGACGCACGAGGAGGCCCGGCTTCGGGAGCGCGAGTCGCACATGCGCAGCCTCGCGGACGTGGCCTGCGACGGGCACTTCCTGCATGAGAACGGCGTCGTCCTGGACGCCAACCGCGCGCTGGCCCACCTCCTGGGTCACGACTCGCCCCGGGATTTGATCGGCCACCACCTCATCGAATGGGTGTCCCCCGAATACCGCCCCGCCGTCATGTCCGCCGTCGCCCGGGGGGTGGAGACGCCCTACGAGGTGATGTGCGTGCGCCGGGACGGCCAGCGCATTCCGCTGGAGGTGCTGGGCAAGCACGTCCTGTGGGAAGGCCGGCAGGTGCGACTGGCCGCCATCTGGGACATCAGCGGCCGCAAGGCGGCGGAGGAGCGGACGGAGCGCACCGAGCACTTCCGGGAGCAGCTGCTGGGCGTGGTGGGCAATGACTTGCGGACGCCCCTGCAGACCATCCAGATGGGCACCGGCGCCCTGCAGCGGCTGGGAGGGATGGAGGAGCCCCAGCAGCGACTGGTGGGCCACATGGCCCAGGCAGCCCGGCGGATGGAGCGGATGATCCACGAGCTGCTGGACTTCACCCGGGCCCGGCTGGCCGGCGGGCTGCCGGTGCGCCCGGAGTCGCTGATGCTGGACCGGCTGGTGGAGCGGGTGCTGGACGAGCGGCGACAGGCCCACCCCGGCCGCACCCTGCTGATGGAGACACAGGGGGATTTGCGCGGCCACTGGGACGAGGCTCGGCTGACACAGTTAGCGGACACGCTGCTGGGCAGCGTCCTGCAACACAGCACGGACACCACGCCGGTGTGGTTGAAGCTGGTGGGTTCGGTGGGGGGCGTGACGCTCTCCATCCGCAATGACTCGCTGACGGTGCCGGTGGAGGAGCACGCCACCCTCTTCGAGCCCTTCCGACGGGGCCGCCCCGCCAGCGCGGAGGGCCTGGGCCTGGGGCTCTACATCGCCCGGCAGGTGGCCGTGGCCCATGGGGGACGCCTCACGGTGGAGTCCTCCCAGGGTGGAACCCGCTTCGTCGTCTGGCTGCCCCGCGAGCCTCCCGGCCGCTGACGGCCACACGTGCCCGGAGGGGTCGTGCTCCCTCGCTCGCCGGGCACCGGGGCACCGTCGCTTACCGGGTTGATAATGCCCCGAGAGCCCCGAATGTCGTGCGCATTGCAGTGGGTAGGGGTGCGTGGTAAGGGGCCCCGACTTCTAGCTTTCGGCGGACCCGAACCGACCCGGCCCGCCCCCTGTTCGAGGACGCAAAACGCCCATGGAAATCCGCGCCGACGAGATCAGCAGAATCATCCGGGAGCAGATCAAGGACTACGGCAAGAAGGTCACCGTCGCGGAGACGGGCACCGTGCTGTCCGTGGGTGACGGTATCGCGCGCATCTACGGGCTCGAGGGCGTGCAGGCCGGTGAGCTGGTGGAGTTCACCAACGGCGTGAAGGGCCTCGTGCTGAACCTCGAGGAGGACAACGTCGGCGTCGCCATCATGGGTGACTTCCAGGCCATCCGCGAGGGTGACGTCGTCAAGCGCACCCAGCAGATCGCCTCCGTGCCGGTGGGCAAGGGCCTGCTGGGCCGCGTGGTGGACCCGCTCGGCATCCCCCTGGACGGCAAGGGCCCCATCGAGGCCACCGAGACGCGCCGCCTGGAAGTGAAGGCGCCCGGCATCGTGAAGCGCAAGAGCGTGCACGAGCCCCTGCAGACGGGCATCAAGGCGCTGGACGCGCTGGTGCCGGTGGGTCGTGGTCAGCGCGAGCTCATCATCGGTGACCGCCAGACGGGCAAGACGGCCGTCGCCATCGACACCATCATCAACCAGAAGGGCCTGAACGTTTACTGCATCTACGTGGCCATCGGCCAGAAGCAGTCGACGGTCGCCCAGGTCGTGGAGAAGCTCAACCGCTTCGGCGCCATGGAGTTCACCACGGTGGTCGCGGCGAACGCCTCCGACCCGGCCCCGATGCAGTTCTTCGCGCCGTACGCGGGCGTGGCCATCGGCGAGTACTTCCGCGACAACAAGATGCACGCCCTCATCATCTACGACGACCTGTCCAAGCAGGCCGTGGCGTACCGCCAGCTGTCGCTGCTGCTGCGCCGCCCCCCGGGTCGTGAGGCGTACCCCGGCGACGTGTTCTACGTGCACAGCCGCCTGCTGGAGCGCGCCGCCAAGCTGTCCGACGAAGAGGGCGCGGGCTCGCTCACGGCGCTCCCCATCATCGAGACGCAGGCTGGCGACGTGTCCGCCTACATCCCGACGAACGTCATCTCCATCACCGACGGTCAGATCTTCCTCGAGACGGACCTGTTCTTCGCCGGCGTCCGCCCGGCCATCAACGTCGGTCTGTCGGTGTCCCGCGTCGGTTCCGCCGCGCAGATCAAGGCCATGAAGCAGGTGGCCGGCACCATGAAGCTGGAGCTCGCGCAGTACCGCGAGCTGGCCGCCTTCTCCCAGTTCGGCTCGGACCTCGACAAGGCCACGCAGGAGACGCTGGCCCGCGGCGCCCGCATGGTGGAGCTGCTCAAGCAGGGCCAGTACGAGCCGCTGCCCGTCGAGCGTCAGGTCATGCAGATCTACGCCGCCACCAACCGCGACGACCCCAAGAAGCGCGGCTGGATTCGCGAGATTCCCGTCGCGGACGTGGTGCGCTGGATGCGTGAGTTCCTGGACTTCACGGACGGCAAGTACCCGACCATCTCGAAGGACATCGCCTCCAAGCGCGAGCTCACCAACGACATCAAGGCCTCGCTGAACAAGGCCATCGTGGAGTTCAACGACGTCTTCCAGCCCACCCCGGGCGCGAAGGTCTAAGACTCTCCGGCCTCCAAGGCCCGTCGCACCGAGCCCCGCGCTCCCTTCCCTGGGACGCGGGGCTTCGTGTTTCTGGCGTGTGCCCGGACTCCTGGAGCTTCGGCTACCGCTTCGCGCCGTCGGCGGGCTTCACCTCGCGCTCCACGGTGCCAACGGACTCGCCCGTCCACTCGGGGTCCACGGGGATGATGAGGTAGCCCTCCTGGGCCGTGGGTGGGGGGCGTTGGTGGAGGGGTGGCGGCTCGTCGCTCGAGGCCACGCGGGCGGGCACGTCCGTCCAGGCGACGAAGCGGGCCTCGTACTCCCGCACGCGCTGGCCGCCGGCCACCTTGCGCTCCAAGGGGCGCGGCAGCAGCACCGCGTCCGCGCCCATCAAACAGGCGGTCTCCTGGAGCAGCGCCTTGCGGCCCTGCGCGCCCAGGTACTCGTTGCCCGTCACCGCCAGGGTGCCGAGCTCGGCATAGGGGCGCGGGGGCTCGCGCTCCTCGAAGACCTCGAACGCGCAGCCGGGCTCCCTCGCCGGACGCTGGACGCTGACGGGGTGCGCCTCCAGCGCCACCTGTGCCGAGGTCGCGCAGGCGGACATGCAGGCGGCGAGGACGCACGACGACAGCGAGCGGCTGACGGACATGGCTGGCTCCGATGGAAGGGCGCGGCGGACGACAGTCTCGTCAACGCCGCGCCTCTCGGGAGCATATCGGCGGGTGGATGCTTCAGCGCAGGCGCGGCAGGAGCGCGCGCAGGCTCTTGTCCACGCCACCGCGAGCGCCCAGCGCCTCGATGGCCTTCAGCTCGTACGGCAACACGTTGTCACGGGCGACGAGTTGCACGTGCGCGCCCAGGGCGGCCGGCAGCGCCAGGTCCAGCTCGTAGATGTCGCCGGCCACCAGCGTGTCCTCGGGCCGCGTGCCAGTGGTGTCCCAGATGCGCTTGAGGGCCTCGAAGTAGCGGCCCCGGCGCAGGTAGACGGGCCGGCGCAGCACGCCGTCCAGCGTCTGCATCTCCGGCAGCGCATCGAAGCGCGCGTCGGACACGTCCGGTGGGTCCAGCAGGAACTTGCGCGCGTCGCCGGAGACCTTCAGCCGCTCGCGGCCCTTGGGCGCCAGGGTGTCCAGCTTCTTCTCCACCAGCTCCGTGTGCGCATTCGTCACGACAGTCACGGGCAGGCCCGTGGCGAGCAGCGCCTCCAGCACCTCCTTCGCCTCCGGCTTGAAGGCCGTGGCCGAGTGCACGTAGGACTCGCGATACATCGTCTGCACGGCCTCCGAGCGCGTCGCCTCGTCGGTGCCCACGGAGAGCCGCTGGAAGATGCGGTGCGCCGCCGTCGTGGCCGTCAGGTACGGGTCCGCCGTCGCGGGTGCCACCACCTTGCCACCCAGGTTCCACCCCAGGAGGTCGGCGCCCGCTCGCAGCGCCGCGACTTCCTCCTCCCAGGCCTGCTCCACCCCCTGCCCCAGTGCGCGGACCAGTCCGTCACGAAAGTGTTTCAAGAAGGGCGCGCTCTCCGTCGCCACGTCCGTGAAGGTCCCGTCGAAGTCCAGCACCACGCAAGCAATCGCCATCAGCCCACCGACTCCCGAAGTTGGAGGAAAAGGGGCCGGATGACGCCCCGGCCCGGGTTCCGAATCAAGCCTGTGACATCATTTCGGCCCTGTAAACTTGAGGCCGCCCTGTAAATCCCGAGTGGCAGGGCCGTCGCCTTGAGTCCTACAGCGGGTGGCTCGCTAGCCTTGGGCGGGCATGGAAGCGACGCGGCGAAACGAGGCGGCGCTGTGGCGCCGGGCGTGGCTGCCCTGGGGCTTGCTCGCCGGAGTGTGCGTGCTCTGCGGGTCGGCGGCCTGGGCGAGCTCTCGCTCGGTGTCCGCGCTGGCGGAGCGCGGGGCGCAACTGGAGCGCGAGGCGGCCGAGTCCGAGGCCCGCGTGGCCGAGCTGCAGGCGCTGCGCGAGGCCATGGCCCGACGACTGCGCGTGCTGGAGCAGCAACACCAGAGCGCGCGGGCGGAGGTGCTGACCGCGGCGGCGGCCTGCTCCCTGGCGCCACCCGAGGCACCCCAGAGCCAGGGCCGCTCGGAGCCGCGCCGCTCGGGCTCCGCGAAGGGAAAGAAGAGCGCGCGCCGCTGACGGGAGCGCGCTCCGACGTGGCCTCCACCCCGCGAGGTCTCTCGCGCCGAGGCCCTGCGCCACAGTCCGGGGAGCGCGCTTCGACGTGGCCTCCCCCCCGCGAGGCCTCTCGCGCCTCAGCCCTGTGCCTCGATCCAGGGAGCGCGCTTCGACGTGGCCGCCAGGTCCACACCTGCCCTCGCCACTGTGGACCTGGGGGCAACAGGGCGCTGGAGCCGCGCGCACAACCTCACGGAAATACTGCGAGGCGAGCGTCGGCCCGCCACGTGCTACCTCGCGACTCCGAGTCTCCTTTTCGCGCGAGGTCCCTTCCGCATGTCTTCCGTCATCCTCCGACTCCCCGCCCCCCTCCGCTCCGCGCTGGCCGCCCTCGTGTGCGTGGCCGCGCTGCTCCCGCTCTCCCGCGCGGAGGCCGAGCCGGGCATCCGCATCCTCAACTCGCTTTCCACCGCCGACCTGGCCTTCAACGCGCTCACCACCAACGCGGGCTCCATCGAGGCGCTCATCTCGCAGCCGCTGACCTCGAGCGCCTTCGCGGGTGACTGGCGCCTCAGGCACCAGCTCGAGGACCCGGCCGCGCGCAACGTCATGCACTACCTGGTCGAGTGCGCGCTGGGCCCGACCTCCAAGGTGGAGTGGAAGGACCGCCTGGGCAACGTGTACACCTTCAGCGGAGGCGCGGCCCTGTGTCCGGAGTGGGATTTCACGGCGCCCAGCCCCCAGTGCCTGGGCTACGTGAGCGCGTGCCTGCTGTCGCGCAACAACGCCTACGGCCACACCGTGGAAATCTCCCTGCGCGGCGAGGACCCCCGGGACGACCTGCGCTTCAACCCCACCGGTGACACCAAGCAATGGCACCCCATGTTCCTGCCGTGCGACAAGGGCGGCTCCGGCCTGGGTGACGAGTGTGGCTGGGTGGGCGAGGGCGTGGGCGCCTGCACTCCGGGACTGGAGGTGACGGTGGCCGCCGGCGCGCCGAGGCCGGACACGTGCACCGGCCTGCTCGGCGCCATCTCCGGCCACCGCGTGCTGCGCGTGTGTGAGAAGCCCTGGGGCTGCGAGGCCGGAGACGCCCTGGCCGCGGCCGAGAAGAACGACTGCGGCGGCGACGCCCCCAGCGCCACGTTCTTCTGCCCCCGCGGCGGCAGGTACAGCGTCATGTCCGCGCCCTTCAACCGCATGGAAGCGCCGGGCTCGTGGGTGAGGCCCGGCACCACGCAGGGCCGCTACCCCGTCGCATCCTTCGGCGCCTTCACCTTCCGCGAGGGCGCGTTCTTCGGGAACATCTTCGACTCGAAGGCCCTGTCCGTGGAGGTGAGCATCAACATGGACACCTACCTGCCCCAGCTCTCCAAGCCGAACTTCACCGGCTACCCGTACCAGAACGTCCACGCCTGCTTCGCCAAGGACTGGATTGCCGGAGATGTGCACCTGGCCTCGCGCATCTGCGCCAACACCACCATCGGCGACCACACCGCCTTCGGCTGCCTGGCCCGCACCGTGGGGCCCTGCGAGTTCGGCAGCGCCAGCCCCCAGGCGCCCCGCTGCGCCGTGGGCGATGGCTTCAAGGTCCAGGGCGACGGCGACTTCGAGGTCTGCTCCGACGATGACGGCGTCTTCCACCCCGAACCCATCACCACCTACCTGAACAGCCCCTGCGACGCGCTGCCCGTGACGGACCGCAGCACGTGCGGCGGCGGCGAGTGCGACTTCAGCGTTTCGCCCCCCAAGTGCAAGAAGGGCTGCGAGCCGCGCTCCGCCAGCGAATGCCTGGCCGTGGCCTGCGTGAAGAACCCCAAGCTCTGCGTCCGGAAGTAGCACCGCGTCACGACCAGCCCGGGGGGTCGGCTTCCACCTCCCGGGCCCGGCGACACGGTGGGCTCGCGAGGGCTGCCCGGCCAGGGGGCAGGCGGCATCCCATACACCATGGGTGTATGAATAAAGCAGGCGGCCGGCCGTCCTGACTCGCGTTGCCTCGTTCCGGCCACCGCCGAGGAGCCCACCGTGTTCTCTTTCCGTTCCGTCCTGAGCGCCGTGCTTGCCCTGGGATTGCTGCTGGGCTCGACGCCGTCCGAGGCGCGCTTCGGCAAGCGTTCCCGTCCTTCGCAGAGCGACTCGAAGAAGGACGACGACAAGAACGACACGCACGAGGCCACGCCGGTGGGCCACTCGGACTCCGACGACGATGACGATGACGACAGGCCCCGGCGGCGGCGCAACAACTCGCGCCACGTCGCGTCGGATGTCGCGGACAGCATCGGCTTCCTCGCCTTCGTGTTCTCCGGCGGCAACCACCGGCTGATGGTGGTGGACGAGCCCCGGCACCGCGGTGAACTGCGGCAGGAGCGTCACGCGGCGCCCCTGTCCTTCCGCGTGGGCTTCCAGGCCGGGCCCGTCAACAGCGGCGGCGCGGGCGACCTCTTCATCGGCCTGGAGGGCCGGCGCTTCGGCGTGGACGCGCGCATCACCGGCATCAGCGTGGACGCCGATGACGGCACGGACGCGTCGGACAGCATCACGCTGGTGGAGGCGCACCTCACCTGGGCGCTCGTCTCCCTGGAGCGCGTCCGGCTGCGCGTGGAGGCGGGTGTCAGCACCGCGAACGCGCCGGACATCGCCTTCGTGGGCCCCAGCCTGGGCATGTCCCTGGAGGCGTGCCTCGCGGGACCGCTCGACTTCGAGGCGCGCGCGCAGATGACGCCCTTCCCCTATCGCCAGGTGGACGCGAGCGCCGCGCTGGCGCTGCACCTGGGCGCGCTGGTGCTGCGCGGCGGCTACCGGGGCATGGTGCTGGACGACGCGGGCCACGTGGACGGGGTCGTCCACCGCGACGGCTTCCACGGCCCCTTCTTCGGCCTGGGCCTCACCTACTGATTCGTCGAGGCACCTCCGGCCTCGGTCCCGGGCAGTGCTCCTGGACCGTGGCCATCAGGTCCTTGAGCCGCACGGGCTTGCGCAAAAGCGCCACCACGCTCGCCGGACGGGGCCCCGGCTCCGCCGCCATGGCCACCACCCGCGACTGCTCGAAGCGCGCGTCCCGCTGCAGTGTCTCCAGCAACCCCAGGCCCTGCACCCGAGGCGTCTCCAGGTCCACCAACACCAGACACGGCACCTCCAGCGACACGAGCACGCGCAGGGCCTCCCGGCCATTGATGGCCATGGCCACGTCGTAGCCCTCGTCCTGAAGCGCTTCCGCCATCGCGCCCCGCAGGTCCGGGTCGTCTTCCACCAGGAGCACGGTCGGCTGCATCACCACATGGGTCACGATTGCCACCCTAGTGCCTCCGTAGCTCGCTGACACAGTTCACACCGCGAGGCCTTCGCCCACTGTCGAACCGTGAGCATCCGCCCGGTCCAGACAGGCAGATAGTCCCAGCTCCCCCGCGCGATGAGCCCAGGAGATGGGGCGGGGACGGCCGGGATGCACGGCGAGCGTCCGCCGGTGAATGGCGATTCCTCCCACGTGTCGTGCCGTGCGCACTCATTGGACGGCGCGCTGCCCAATGCCACACAAGCGCGATTGGCCAACGCCCGCCCACCCCGGGGGACCATGGCCGCGCGGGGCCGGCGGCCCTTGAATGTCGCTCCCCCGTCGTCCCCCGCCAGGAAGAGGAGTGGACCTTGCCCTCATCGAAGGCCGTGCTCGGCTCCGCGCTCACCGCCACCCTCCTGCTCGGCGGAGCCCCCGCCGAGGCCCGCTTCGGCAAGCGCTCCACGCCGTCATCGTCTGGAGGCACCACCCGCCCGGAGCGCGGCGCGGACCGCCCGGACGCCAGCCACGAGCGCCGCTCGCGTGAGCATCCCGCCACGCCCGTCGGACAGGGCTCGAACGACGGGCGCCCCGCGCGCGAGCACCCCGCGACAGCCATTGGCAAGGAGCGCGACGCCCAGGACGACGCTCCCCGCAGGCGGCGGCGACGGGCCCGCGTCCCCGTGAGCACCGCCGTCGTCGGAGTGGGCGCCGCGGGGGCCTCGGCTTCGCCCCGGCTGAACGCCACCACGCGCACGGAGCGCCGGCGCGATGAGCCCGTGCCGCTCCTGGTGCGCCTGGGCGCGCAGGCGGACTGGCTCACTGGCGGCGGCGCCATGGGCCTCTTCATGGCCATGGAGGGCCGGCGCATGGGGTTGGACACCCGCATCACCGGCCTGACGCTCCGGGCGGAGGACGGCTCCGACAAGGTGGACCGCATCACCCTCTTGAGCGCGCGGGTGACAGCGGCCCTGTGGGCCAGCGCCCGCGGGCGCGTGCGGGTCGAAGCGGGCCTGACGAGCGCCCACGCCCCCAGCGTCATCTTCGTGGGTCCCAGCTTCGGCGCGTCCGTGGAGGCCTGCATCGGCGCCTCACCGCTGGACGTGGAGGCGCGTGTGAATGCCACGCCCTTTCCCCACCGCCAGGTGGATGCGCAGGCGGGCATGGCCCTGCACCTGGGGGGCTTCAACCTGCGCGGCGGCTGGCGCGCGCTGTACCTCAACGACGCCGGACACGTGGACGGCGTCGAGCACGAGGAAGGCTTCGGCGGGCCGTACTTCGGCCTCGGGTTGACCTTCTAGTCCCCGGGCACCTCTCCACGGGCCGCGCGCACGCACGAGCGGCCCGTCATGCCCTGCTCACACGACGGGCCGGAGCCGCCCGATTGAGGGAGCCCCGGCCCTCCAGTTCTTACTCGTCCGGCGACGCGGCCATGGGAACCGAACCGCCCCCGCCGCCGATATCCGCCACCGTGGTGAGCCCCGAGGACGGCCGCTTGCCGGTGCCTCGGCGCTTGGGCGGCGGCGCCAGCTTCGGCTCCGAGCCGAACAGCCGCTCGTACGTCTCCGGCCCGTTGATGTTCACAATCACGCCCGGGTCCTTCAACGGCACCCGACGCACCTTCATGTTCTTCAGCACCACCTCCAGCTGGTCACCCTCCGCCGCCCGCAGCCGCTCCGCCGCGGCCCGCGACAACATCACCGGCCAGCCAGGTGCCCCCTCGAACTCCGGACGCAGCGCCTCCTCCGCTTCTCCCATCAACTTGAGCAAGGACTTCACCGTGGTGGCCCGGAGCGCTGGCATGTCCACCGGATGCAGGAGCACGACGTCCGCTCCGGCCTCCATCGCCGCGTCCAACCCCACCTTCACCGAGGCCATCTGGCTGTCCTTCCACTGCTCGGACTCCACCAGGTCCAGCCCCGGATGCTGCTCGCGCACGGCCTCAGCATCCTTCCCCACCACACCCAGCACCTGACAGCTCGCCTTGCCAAAGGTCGACGCCAGCGACTGAAGGAAGCTCTTGTCGCCTTCGTGCAGGATGAGCGCCTTGGGGTGGGCCATCCGCCGGGCCTCGCCCGATGCGAGGATGATCGCCACTGCCTTCATACCAAGCCTCCTCCGTCCCCCGGGGAATCGAGTGCCAGCTGGCCCGGGGCCACCGGGAACAGGCTGTGGCCTCCGCGGTGGTTTTTGAGCCCACCCCCCGGTGCTAGCCGTCAGACGGCCCCCAGTCACTTCGCGAGCCGTGTGAGAGGAGCGCGAGCACGCGCGAGCAGCGCCGGAAGAGGCACGGGCCGCCTGCTCGTTCGTACCACCCCGGAGGCTCGCCTCCCCTGCCCTCCGGCCACCTGCCCGCGGAAGACTCAATGCAGCCACCGGGGCGGCGGCGTGTGCAGCAGCAGCGCCGAGGCGGGCACGGACGCGGCGGTCTTTTCTTCCGTGCTCGCCAGCGCCTTGGCGGTCAGAATTTCAGCCAGCCGCGCGAGCGGCGCAAAGGAAGACAGCCGATGCAGCTCATGCTGGGACACCTCGCCCAACCACGCTCCGTCCCGGCCATCCACCACCGGCAGCGCGTGCGCCCCGTGACGGTGCATCACCTGAAGCGCCGAGAGGACGGTGTCCTCGGGGAAGAGCGTCACGGCATGGGCAACGAGCATCTCGAACTCGGGGCTGCGGCACATCGTCACGGAAGGCCTCCATAAAGCAGGCGTCAGGCGCCTCTGATCCACCCCTAAGCAAGGCCCTTGCCGGGCCCGGACGACTTCCGAAAGGCGACACACAACCTGGGACGGCTGGTGGGCGATAATCTCCAGGCAGCCCGCCACCCCCTCGACGCGTCCCGAAGTGGAGCCACCGCGATGAGCATCAAGTCCCTGCCGTCCTCCACACCGTCTGCCGCACCGCGTCGAACCCCGGAGCCCGTGCAGCCGCAGAAGGCGGAGGCCCCCAAGCCCAACCTGCTCGAGCGGATGGGCCAGGGCCTGCAGAACGTGGCGCGCGCGGCGAACCAGGTGGTGGACCGCTTCGAGGCGAAGCTGCCGGACCTGTCCAAGCTGGGCCTGCCCCAGCTCGCCGGCACCGGCGGCAAGCCCTGGGAGGGCATCACCCTCACCGGCAAGCCGCTCCAGATTCCGCTGAACAAGCTGCTGGACGTGGACCTCGGCGACCTTCGCAAGGTCCTCGAGCGCGTCCTGCCCCCCAAGATTGACGACAAGCAGGGCAAGCAGCTCGTCGAACAGACGAAGGGCTTCCGTGACGCGCTGGGTCAAGTGCGCTCGCTGTCGGCGCAGCTGGACATGCTGCCCTCCACGCATCCGCGCTACGCGCAGGTGAAGGCCGCGCTGGAGAAGGCGGAAGGGGCGCTGACGCAGCAGACGGGCTACACGAAGGCCACCGCGCCGCGCCCGGGCTCGCTCTGGTTGGATCCGCAGTTCCTGGCGAAGGAGCTGCCCAACGGACAGGTCCACGCCAGCCGCTTCCCCACGGGCACGCCGGTGACGAAGCCGCCCGCGGCGCTGGACATCGTCGCGGGGGGCGACGCGAAGAAGGCCGCCGAGTACACGGCCTCCGTCGCCCAGAACCGCGCCGAGGCGGGCATGCCGGTGCAGGGCGGCGAGCCCATGGGCGTGCACCTGAGCCTGGAGGGCGGTGGCGGCAAGGGCAAGCGCTACGCGGCGATGCTGACGGAGATGCGCGAGATGGGCGTGGTGCCGGTGAGCCTGACGGGCACGTCCGCGGGCTCCATCGCCGCCGCGTTCGCCGCCACGGGCGCCACGCCGAAGCAGGTGGAGGACGTGGCCAAGGACCCGCGCCTGGGCAAGCTGTATGACGCCGACCTGGACCTGAACGACGGCGGCCTGCTGGATGGCCAGGCCGCATATGACCTCTTCGACCAGAAGCTGCGCGAGCTGACCGGAATCACGGACCGGCCCGTGACGTTCGCCGACCTCAAGATTCCCCTCCAGCTCGTCGCCGCCAAGGCCTACGACAGCGCCGTCCCCAACGGCGGCTTCAAGAGCGCGCAGGACCGCATCTTCGTCTTCAGCCAGGAGACGACGCCGGACACGCCCGTGGCGCTCGCCATGCGCGCCTCCATGGCCATCCCCGGCGTCTTCGAGCCGGTGCAGGTGGTGGACCCCGTCACCGGCCGGCAGATGCATCTGGTGGACGGTGGCACGCTGGACAACCTGCCCATGGGCTACAACAAGAACGACCTGCCGCAGATTGGCGCGTCGCTCCAGCCGCGCGGCGGCACGCACCCGTCCAACGGCACCGCCCAGCCCAAGCCCTTGCCCACCGGCCAGCTCGACACGGACGACGTGGTGTGGAACGGCTTCAACGGCCTGGCCCTGCTCAAGGACAACGCCACCGAGGCCCAGGACTGGCGCGACAAGGCGAAGCCCGGCGCCAACCAGTTCATGCTCAGCGTCCCCACGTGGAACCTGGACAACCCCAAGCAGGGCAACAGCATCCTGGGCTTCGGCTACGACAACAAGGTGGACCCCATCCTGGATGGGCAGACGCGCGAAGTGACGCGCGACTTCCTGCGCGAGTTCATGGATGACATGAAGGTCCCCGGCTCGCGCGGCACCAACATGGTGACCCAGGTGCCCAAGGACTTGAAGTTCAGCGAGCCTGTCCAGATCTGGGGCGAGAAATTCCAGGTGACGTACAACGGCGGAGACACCGTCGTCGCCACCGCCGCCAATGGCAAACGTCACGAAGTGCGGCTCGGCCAGAAACAGATTGAATCCATGTGGCTGGATGGCCAGGCGTTCAACGACTTCGGCGCGCAGCTGTCTCACTCGCTCAGCGACGTGCGCAGCGTGCGGCCTTCCTGGTTCCCTTTCTGACACACGGTGTGGGGCTTGCGCCCCTGCTGCAAGGTTGAACCTCCAGACACCTTCACGCACCCGGGGCGCCTTGAGGCGCACCTGGGTGCCGTCGTTACGGTGGCTCGCATACATCCCCCTGGGAGGTCTTGATGCAAGCGGAGCGAGGGCGGGCCTGGGTGCCCTGGCTGGTGACGGTGCTGGTGGTGCTGCTGGCGGGCGGAGTGCTGTACCTGGCGCACCGAGGCTCGGCGCAGTCGCAGGCGCAAGCGGAAGAGGCGCGCAAGGCGGCGGACGAGGCCACGGCGCGCGCGCGTGACGCGGAGGCCGCGCGCAAGCAGGCGGAGGAGAAGCTCGCCGCGCTGGAGACGGAGCACGCGAAGCTGTCGTCGGAGAAGGAGCAGCTCAGCACGGAGAAGGAGCAGCTCTCCCAGACGGTGCAGGAGCAGGAGGCGGAGCTGGCCAAGCTCAAGGACACCTATGACGACCTCCAGGACAAGATGAAGTCGGAGATCGCCGAGGGCGCCATCAAGCTGTCCCAAGCCAAGGGCCGCATCCAGGTGGACCTGGTGGACAAGGTGCTCTTCGACTCCGGCGACGCGAGCATCAGCAAGCGCGGCCAGGAGGTCCTCAAGCGGCTGGGCGGCGTACTCGCCAAGGTGGATGACAAGGCCATCCAGGTGTCGGGCCACACGGATGACTCGCCGCCGTCGCAGAAGCTGCAGGCCACCTTCCCCACCAACTGGGAGCTGTCCGTGGCGCGCGCCGTCAACGTGGTGCGCTTCCTGGAGGAGCATGGCGGGGTGCGCTCGCGCCGGATGATCGCCGCGGGCTACGGAGAGACGCGGCCGGTGTCGGCCAACGCCACCCCTCAGGGCCGCGCGCGCAACCGGCGCATCGAGGTGCTGCTGATTCCAGAGCTGCCCGCGAAGAAGGCCGCCCTGAAGACGGCCCGGGACAGCCGCTAGCTACTTCTTCTTCACCGACTCCAACAACTTGCGGAAGGACTTCTCCGAGGCCGCCACCGTCTTCTCCGGGCCCGTCAGCTTGAAGAAGAGGGCGCCCTCGGGGCCTTCCACAATCGCGCCCAGCAGACGGAAGCCGGGCTTCGGCGTGGAGGGGCCCATCATCGGCCCGCCGCCCATGTACGTGCCCTTCACGTCCACCGTCGTCACCGGCATCCCGTTGAGCTTCTCCGCCTTCGTCTTCGCGACCTTGTCCACCGGCTTGCCATCCGCCGTCTGGAACTGGCCCAGCCACCGCTTCACGTTGGCGTCCACCGCGCCGCCCTGCCCCTGCCCGAAGTAGAAGACCGCCAGCTCCCCGCCCTCCGTGTCCCCCTTCGCCGCCGGCAGCTTGTACGTCGCCGCGCGCATCGGCCGCTCGCCCTGCGCCGCCCACTCCGCCGGCGCCGTCCACGCCAGGCCCCCGGCCTCCTCCGCGGACGCCGCCATCGCCATGCACATCACCAGCACACTCAGCAGTCGGTTCATCCGCTCAGCGTACCGGTGATTGGCTCCAGCGCAGTGTGTCAAAGACAGTCTGTGCCACTCCCGCATACGCTGATGCATGAGTGACACGACGCGTCAAGTCCCGTCGCTTCCGGCCAACCCACGGACGTGGTACGCCACGCGACTGTCACCTAGTCCTGAAGTCCAAACCTGGACTCGGAGGGGGTTGTACCCATGAAAAAGGCGTTGTTCCTCGGGGCCCTGGCCCTGGGCACGGTAGCGTGTGATCCAGACATCGCGCAGGACCCACCTCCGAACGCGGCGGATGTCGTCGTGGCGGAGTTCGACCCCTCGGCGTCTCCGGCTGTCGTGCCGTCTCCGAATGACCTGGCCATCGCCAAGTTGCCGGATGGCTCGAACATCGTCGCGGCGCCCATCAACCCGAAGGCGCCGGCAGCCGAGCAGGAGTTCACCCGGGACTACCTCAACACGCTCAATGGCTTCCCGACGTCCGCGATCGCCACCACGCTGGTGAAGGACCTGAACCCGGCGACGGTCAACTCGGACACGGTCAAGGTCATCGACCTCTACGAGGGCACGGAGCTGGCGAAGCCCGTCACGGCGACCATCGGCTACCGCCCGGAGACCAACCAGATCACCGTCATCCCGCCGCAGCCGCAGGGCTGGCCCAAGGGTGGCCGCTACGCGGTGGCCATCATCGGTGGCAAGGATGGCGTGAGGACCAACCAGGACAAGCCCATCATCGCCTCGGCCACCTGGTCCTTCGCCAGCTCGCGCGAGCCGCTCGTCACCTGTCCTGGTCAGGACCTGGCGTCCCCGGACTGCCGCCTCAACACGGAGCTGCTGCCGTCCATCAAGACCGACCCGGCCGAGCGCCTGGCGGACCAGCTCAACAGCGCCAAGCGCCTGGAGCAGCTGCGCCTGGGCTACAAGGACGTCCTCAACGCGGTGTCGGCGAAGTTCTCCGTCAACCGCGACGACATCGTCCTGGCGTGGACCTTCTCCATCCTGAACCAGCCGGAAGCGACGTTCGATCCGAGCACCAGCACCATCCCCTTCCCCAACGACCTGCTGCGCACGCCGAAGACGGCCACGGCGGCGGCGCACCTGAGCCTGCCCGTGCCCCCCACCGCCGGCACGGTGCAGGACCTCATCAAGGGCCTGAACACCCTGGACGGCTGGTCCACGACGGCGACCATCATCTCCGAGAACAGCGCCACCCGCGGCGTCATCGACAATGACGCCAAGCTGGACATGAACACCGTCCGGCTGGGCAAGGAGCTGCTGTTCGTCAAGCTGACTCCGGGCGGAACCACGCCCAAGGTCAAGGTGTGCCTCAACTGCGCCTCCAGCCGGAAGCGCGATGGCAGCGCCGCGGACCCCGCGCCCCAGCAGCTGCAGATCATCCCCGAGGTTCCGCTCGACCCCGCCACCCAGTACGCGGTCATCCTCCTGCGTGGCGCCAAGGACGAAAAGGGCAACTTCGTCGCCGCCACCGGTCCCCAGGCCCTGATGCGCCTGTCGTCGCCGCTGTTCGTCGACGGCAAGAGCCAGGTCGCCGCGGTGCCGGACGGCACCGCCGCCGCGCTGGAGCCCATCCGCGCGGGCATGAAGCCGCTGTTCGACAGCCTGGCCGCGAACTTCAAGATTGAACGCAAGGACGTGCTGCTCGCGTGGACGTTCACCACGCAGAGCACCCACACCGTGCTGGCCCAGCTCAACCAGGCGCCCACCCCGGTGCCCACCACGCCGCTGTACATGGTGGACCAGACGGCCCAGCTCACCGGCGCCATGGACGCCAACGGCCTGGAGCACCCGCACGTGGGCAAGGCCCTGGTCGGCGCGTTCCTGTCGCCCATCCTCCTGGACGACGTCAACGGCGCGCTCAACCCCCTGCGTCCCACGCGCCTGGACCACATCCCGTTCTGGCTGTTCCTGCCCGCCTCGGCGCCTCCGGCCACCGGCTACAAGGTCGTCGTCTTCGGTCACGGCCTGGGCAGCAACCGCACCTCCGTGCTCCCCATCGTCAACAAGCTCAACGAGGCTGGCTACGCGGTGGCCGCCATGGACACCGTGCTCCACGGCGAGCGCACCAGCTGCGCGGGCATCACCGCCGCGTCGGGGCTGGGCTCCATCACCACCCCGGACCAGGCCTGCGCCACCGGCTCCACCTGTGACGTGACGGCCAACAGCCCCACGTACGGCCGCTGCATCTCCGCGTCGCCCAACGCCTGCAACCCGCAGGCGGGTGGCGACCTGGCGTGCCAGGCTGCCGGCCAGGGCGTGTGCAGCGTGACGACGGCCAAGTGCGAGGGCGGCGACTTCCGCCGCGCGTCCGCGTCGTCCCCGCCGCTCGTCTCCAGCTGGAACTTCCTCAACCTCACCAACCTGTTCGCCACGCGCGACAACTTCCGCCACCACGTGGTGGACTTCTCGCAGCTCACCCGCGTGCTGGCCAGCGACGGCCTGCGCACGCAGCTGGGCACCGTCGTCCCGGGCGCCACGCTCAACGCCGCCACGGTGGACTACGTGGGTCAGAGCCTGGGCGGCTTCCAGGGCGCCCTGTCCGCGTCCGTCAACACGCGCGTGCGCCGCACCGTCCTCAACGTCCCGGGCGGTGACCTGGTGGACACCCTCCTGACGTCCGTCAACCCGACGTTCGTCGCCCGCCGCGAGGGCTTCCTGGGCTTCCTGGAGTCCGTGGGCCGCGTCTCCGGCACCCCGGCCTTCGACGAGTTCATCGTCCTGGCTCGCACCATCCTGGACCCGGCCGCTCCTCGCAACTACGCCTGGAAGCTGGAGAACCTGGAGGGGGCTCACGCCGAGCGCGAGGCGTTCATCCAGTACATCAAGGGTGACGAGGTGATTCCGAACCCCGTGACGGAAGGGCTCGTCTCCGCGGCCAACCGCGACAGCACCCGCACCGTGCAGAGCTTCATGGCGACAGTCGACCTGCTGCCCACGCAGACGCGCCACGCGTTCCTGCTCATCTCCGACCCGTCTGACCCGGGCAACCCGTTCCTGAAGTCCGTGCGCGACACGGCTCAGGCCCAGGTCGTCAACTTCTTCAACACGGGCGACGCGGCCACTCCGTAACGGACAGGACTCAGGGGAATGACTCACATGAAGAAGACACTGTCCCTCGTAGCGCTGCTGGCCGCGGGTTCCTCCCAGGCCGCCGGCTTCCAGATCAACACCCAGAGCGCCCGCTCCACGGGCATGGGCAACGCGGCGGCCGCGTGGCTGGACGACTCGTCCGCCATCTACTCGAACGCCGCGAACATCCTGGGTGTGAACAAGCTGGACGTGCAGATTGGCGACACCGGCATCCTCCCCGGCATCAAGTTCACCCCGGTGAACGGAACCGAGCAGGGCCAGAAGACGACGCTGTCGCCTCCTCCGCACCTGTTCGCCGTGTACAAGCCCTTCGACCGCTTCGCGGTCGGCGTGGGCGTGTACACGCCGTTCGGCGCGAACAGCCGCTGGGTGGATGACTTCGTGGGCCGCTTCAAGGCCCAGGAGTCGGCCATGGCCGTCTACAACATCAACCCCACCGCGGCGTACCAGCTCCACGAGCGGTTCCGCGTCGGCGCGGGTCTGAACATCTACCGCGGCACGCTGGAGCTCAAGCGCGCGCTGGGCTTCGTCGAAAGCGAAGGCCAGGTGCACCTGGGCGGCGCGTCGTGGGGCGTGGGCTACAACCTGGGCGTGCAGGCGGTGCTGCTGCCCAAGTACATCACCATGGGCCTGCACTACCGCAGCTCCGCGGACCTGACCTTCAAGGGCAACGCGGACTTCCAGAACGTGCCCGCGGAGTTCCAGTCGCGTCTGCCGGACGGTCCGGTGGAAGGTGACGTCACGCTGCCCGCGACGGTGGCGTGGGGTCTGGCTGTCACCCCGTTGGAGAACCTGACGATTGCGTTCGACGCCAACTGGGTGGACTGGTCCTCGTTCCAGGAGCTCGCCATCGAGTTCCCGGAGAACCCGGCCATCAACAACCCGCTGCCCAAGCGCTGGCGCGCCAAGTGGAACTACCACCTGGGTGCCGAGTACGGCGTGACGCCCGCTCTCCAGGTCCGCGCCGGCCTCATCCTGGACCCGGCTCCGGGTCCTGGCGGCACGCTGACCCCGGACCTCCCGGACGCGGACCGCTTCGGCGTCTCCGTGGGCGCGGGTTACCGTTGGAACTCGCTGCGCGCGGACTTCGGCTACCAGTTCGTCAGCCTGGCCGACAACGAGAGCTCCGCGCCGGGCATCTCCGGCACGTACAACGGCTCCGCGCACGTGTTCGGTCTGACGCTCGGCTACTCGATGTAGTCGGCTGACACCTCCGGCCCGCCTCACCGCGAGCCGGAAGTCCCAAACGCCCGGGTCTCCCTCATGGGAGCCCGGGCGTTGTCATTTCCAGGGCACGCACCACGGCCCGGCTCAGACGCGCAAATCCCCGTCGTGCAGCACGCGGCCGGAGGCCAGCACGCGCGCGGAGTTCTGCAGCCGCTCCGTGCCCATGCGCATGAGCAGCCCCTTCATGCCGGGCTGGCTGAGCAGGTGCTTCTCGAAGGCGGCGCGCGGCAGCCGCAGCACCACGCCCTTCACGTCCGCGCGCACCGTCGCGGACACCGGCTTGTCCAAGAGCAGGGAGATTTCACCAAACACATCCCCCTCTCGCAGCTCCGTGAGCGGCATGCGCCGCCCACCCGGCTGCTCCAGCCACGGCGTGCACCGGCCCCGCAGCAACACGTAGAAGGCATCCCCCGGCTGGCCCTGCGCCAGCAGCACCTCGTCGGGCGCCACCGCGCGCAGCATGAAGTCGTGGGAGAGCGCCGCCTTCTGCTCCGCCGTGAGCCGACTGAGCAGCGGATTGCTGCGCAGCAGGTTGTCCACCAGTCGCCGTCGGTAGAAGTCCTCCAGCACCTCGCCCACGCCCGGGTGACGCACGGCCACCGCCGTCAGGCTCGCGCGCGTCAGCTCCAGCAGCACGGCGCGCTCGGTGGCCACCACGCTGGCCAGCCTGGGCCCTTCGGACACCAATGCCAGCTCTCCGAAGAAGTCCCCGGGCACCACCGTGCCCACCACGCCGCGCGCACCGTCCTCCAGCGCGCGCACCACCTCCGCGCGGCCCTCCACCAGCGCGAACATGGACGCGCCCGCCGCGCCCTCCTCCACCACCGACTGGCCCGGGAAGAAAGCGCGCACCTCCAGCACGCCCACCAGCGCCACGAAGTCCTCGCGGCTCAACCGGGAGAACAGCGGCACGGGGCGCTCCGCGACAACCCCCGGACAATGGGCGAAGCGCTCGGCCAGCGCCCGCGCGCACCGCAGCTTCGCGGCGTCGGAGGCGCCCAGCCGGGACAGGGCGACACACGCGGCCACCGCGCGCAGGGGCTCCTCCACCTTCGCCCATGCCAGCGCCGCCGTCTCGTGGGCCGCCGCGGCGTCGGCCGTCCGGCCCAGCCACTCCAGCAACTCCGCCACCCGCTGGCGCACGTCCGCGTCGTCAGGGGAGGACTTCAAGAGGCCCTGGTATTCCCCCAGCGCCTCCTCCAGCTTCCCCTGGCTCGCGAGCTCCACGGCCCGCGCCTTCCCCACGCCACGCATGTCCGCCATCCCGCCATCCTACCGCCACCCCGGGTCCTAGGCGCTCAGCGCGCGCACCCGCTCCGCCAGGTTGTGGGTGAACAGCCGGTAGATGCGCAGCGCCGCGGCCTCGTGCGTGGCCAGGTAGTGCTGGAAGTCCGCGCGAGTCACCCTCAGTGCCCGGACGGCCGAGCGTGAGCGCACGTGCGCGGACGTGGGACCATCCAGGATGAGGCTGATTTCCCCCAGCCACGCGCCCGGCCCCAGCGTGTTGAGCCGGCGAGCGTCCAGGCCCGGACCACTGGACACGTCCACCGTGCCCTCCAGCAGCACCAGGAGTCCCGTGCCCCGCGCGCCCTTCTCCAGCACCGTGGTGTCCTCGGGGATGGCCACCTGCTGCGCCATGCGGAACAAGTCCTTCAGGTCCTCCAGCGCCAGCTCGCCGAAGATGGGGATGGCCTTGAGGTACTCGTACCCGTCGGGCGCGGCGCTCGCCCGCTCCGTGACGGGCGCGGACTCGTGGGACGAGGACGTGCCGTCCCCCAGGCCCAGGTGACGCAAGAGGCGCAGGTGCTCCGCCTGGAGCACCTCGTCCGCGCGCGCGTCCGCGGACTCCTGCCGCGCATCCGCCAGCAGCACCAGGGCGCGCCAGGATTCGCCCTGCTCGTCGAGCAGCGCGCACATGCGCAGCACCGCCTCGCGCCGCCGAGGATGCTCGGGCGGCACGCCGCGCAGCGCCTCCAGCTCCGCGTGCGCGTAGCCCAGCGCGTGGTACAGCTCCGCGGCCTCCAGCGGACGCTGCAGTCGGGTGAGGCACTGGGCCATGGACTCGCGCGCGTCGAGCGCGCGGTACAGCTCCAGGGCCCGCTCCAGCGCACCCGCGCTCTCGAAGGCCGCCGCCGCGCGCGCCTTCTCACCCGCGCGCAGCCACGCCTCGGCCGCCAGCATCAACGCGCCCGCCTGCTCGTGCAGCGCCGCGGCCTGCGCGTCCGCGCCATGGGCTTCCAGGAGACGGGCCGCGCCCGCGAAGTCCCGGGCGCGCCGCAGCACGTCCACCAGGGCCGAGCGCGCCTGGGCAGGCACGTTCCCGGACTCCTCCAGCACCCGCTCACGTTGCACCGGCGACAGGTCCTCGTAGGCCCGCACCGCCACATCCACCGCTGCCTGCATCAGCGCCTCCCACACCGCACGGCCCGGGCCTCCCACGGGCACACTCCATCCCTTGGCGCCCTCGTCCAGAATGAGGTCGGACACCTTCGCGGCCCCCGCCATGTCGTGCTCCCCCCTGCGACTCAGTCTCCCGCGTCCGTAGCAGACCGGCCGCCAGGAGGCGAGCCCCCCGCACCCCCGGCGTGGAAGTGGTGGATGCAGGACTCCGCGCATGTGGCGAAGCGCCACACCCGTCCATCCAAGGCCCGCCGCTATATGTCGGCCGTCCAGGCGTTATCGTCCGGGATGGGCCGCCCCCCATACCCCCTTGGAGCCCGAATCATGACGACTCGCCACATGCGCCGCTGGAGCCTGTTCGTCACCCTGTGGGTCCTGGGTGTCGGAGGGACGGCGCGAGCGCACGCGGGCCTGCCGGAGACCTCCAACGTCACCCTCCGCCGAGGTCACCCGGAGGATTTCTTCCTGGGCGCGACGTTCGGCGCGGTGATTTCGCGCGACAGCGGGAAGACCTTCCGGTGGATATGCCCGACGGCCATGGGCTACGGCGGATGGAGCCCCAACGCCTACCTGTGGCGCGAGGCGGGCGACATCGTGGCGGCCACCGGCAGCGCGCTCCTGCGCTCGCCCGACGGCGGCTGCGTATGGAACACCCACCCCTACTTCAAGGAGACCTGGGTGGCGGGGCTGGCCGCGCATCCCACCGACGACCGCATCCTCTACGTCGTCACCTCCCGCCACGGCAGGCCCAACGGCGTCTATCGCTCCTACGACGGGGGTGAGACGTGGGCCCCCTCGCCGCTCATGCGCCTGGGCCTGGTGCTCAACGCGGTGCGCGTGTCCCCAGCCAACCCCCAGCGCCTCTACGTGAGCGGCAAGAACGCGGAGAACCAGCTGCTGCTCTTTCGCAGCGATGACGCGGGCGAGACCTGGACCGAGGTGGCCCACCCGCTGCCGGAGCTGATGCTGCCGTATGACCTGCTCGTGGAGACGGCGGACCCGACGTCCGCGGACGTGCTGTGGGCGCGCGTGTCCGCCCAGGGCGCCACGTACCTGCTGCGCAGCGACGACGCGGGCCAGACGCTGAACATCGTCTCCACCATCAACGACGTCTTCATCAACATGGAGCTGTCCGCCGACGGGAAGACGGCGTGGGTGGGCACCCTCAACCACTTCTTCCGGGGCCCCTCCACCGGCCCGCTGCAGATGCTCTCTCTGCCCACGGGCAACGCGTGCGTGCTGCGCGACGGGCAGACGCTCTACGGCTGCGGCTCCACCTGGCTGCATGACTGGGCGCTGGCGCGCAGCACCGACGAGGGCGACACCTGGCAGCCCCTGTTCGGCCTCTACGAAATCCAGGGCACGCACCACTGCCCGAAGGGCACCCCCGTGAGAGACTTGTGCCCCAGCCAGTGGCCGCAGCTCGCGGAGCAGCTCGGCGCGCCGCTCTACCCGGAAGGGCCCCCCGGGGAGCCCGACGAGGACGCGGGCACTCCCGGGGACGCGGGCACTCCCGAGGATGCCGGCACCCCCGAGGACGCGGGCTCCACTCCCAAACCATTGCCTACCCCCAAGGGCTCGGGCGGATGCGGGGCCATGGGTGGGAACATGGTGCCCGTCCTGCTGTTGCTCTCCACCCTCACCCTGCTGCGCCGTGGTCGGCGGCGCCAGAACTGAACAGGTCCCCTCATGAAGCCCCTTTCGCGAAAGCCGCTCTGGACCTCCTCCCTGGTCGCCCTGCTCTCCCTGACGGCCACGGCCTGTGGCGACGACGGGGAGCCTGAGTCGAAGTGCGGCGAGCCCCTCTACGGCGGTGACGCCACCGACGAGGCGTGGCGCTCCCTCGTCGACGCGAAGGACCAGCCCGCGGACAGCACGGAGGCCGCGCAGCTCGCGCTGCCCACGACGGGCACCACGTACTCGGTCAACGACGCGCCGCCGAAGTGGACGTGGGCCTCGTCCCTGGCCAGCGCGCTGCCCCGCCCCGTGTCCCCCGCGAGCCCCTTCGACACGGCCCGCTCCATGCTCGCGCGCGTCGGCGAGTGGGTGCTGCCCACCGCCCATGCGCACCTGCCGCCCTTCACCGGCGACATCCACTGGGTGCAAGTCACCGTGCCCGGCCGCGAGTGCCCGGTGGAGATGCTCACGTCGAACCTGGAGTGGCAGCTCGACGCCGCGACCTGGGACACGCTCAAGGCGAGCGCGGGACAGGACCTCTCCGTCCAGGTGGTGAGCGCGTACCTGCTCCAGAACCGCATCACCGAGGGCCCCTACCGTCTGGCCCAGCCCGTCACCATCCGCATCCAGGAGGCACCATGAGGCACGCGTGGGTCTGCGCGCTGGGGCTCGCCTTCGCGGCCTGCAGCGACGACTCGAGTCCCTTCGATGGCGTGAAGCCGCCCGAAGGCCTCGAGTATGCGCATCCGGAGCCGTGGGTGACGGGCACGGGCGTGCCGCCTCCCGGGCCCGGTGGACGCGTCATCATCACCAACAGCCTGGACGACACGCTGAGCCTGCTGGAGCTAGAGGGCGCGACGACCCCGGGCTGGCGCGAGCTGGCGCGCGTGCCGGTGGGACTCAACCCGGTGGAGCTGGAAGGGCCGCACCACACCGCCGTGTCGCCGGACGGGAGCCACTACTACGTCGGCATCTCCAACTACGTGCCGGGCGGAGGCTCCGGTCCTCACGGCGCGCACGGCAGCGGCGCGGATGATGGCTACTGCCTGAAGCTGGACGCGAGCGACAACCGGCTGGTGGGCTCGGTGCGCGTGGACCCCAACCCCGGCGACGTCATCGTCAGCAAGGACGGGAACACGCTGTACCAGACGCACTTCGACACGCTGAAAATCGCGGAGGTGGCGCGTCGCGGCGGCACCGAACGGGAGATGTACGCGCGGCTGGCCATCATCGACGCGAAGACGATGACTCGCAAAGCCATGGTGGACGTGTGCCCCGCGCCGCACGCCATCCGGCTGTCCGCCGACGAGCGCACGGCTTACATCGCCTGCTGGTCGGACGAGGTGGCCATCGTCGACCTCTCCGCGCCCACCACGGAGGCCCCTCGCGTGAAGGTGGCCAACAACGCGGGCACCGCCACGGCGCCACGGCACCAGCCCTACGCGCTGACGATGTCGCCCACCACGGGAGATGTCTTCGTCAGCTCGATGAGCAGCCGCGAGGTGCAGGTGCTCGAGGCGCGTACGCACGCCATGAACGCGGCCCGGACGATTCGCCTCGCGGGCTCGCCGATGTTCGGTGACATCAGCGCGGACGGGGCGACGCTGTACATGCCGTATCAAGGCGTGGAGGCCCTGGCCGTCATCGACACGGCCACGGGCTTCATCCGTCGCGAGGTGGACCTGGCGCCCGCGGGCTGTCTCAACGCACACCAGGCGAAGCTGACTCCGGACGAGAGCCACGCGCTGGTCGTCTGCGAGGGAGACCACGTGCGTCCTGGAACGCTGCACTCGGTGAATCTGGCGCAGGGCACTGTCGTGAACACGGTGCGGGTCGGCATCTTTCCCGACTCGGTGAGCATCCTGCGGGGGCAGCCATGAGCCACACGGCCTGGAAGGTGCTGCCCTTCGTGGCGCTCGTCACCCTCGCGTCGGCATGCGGTGACGATGCGAAGCCGGTGAACGCGGCGGAGTACGGAGAGCTGCTGTTCCGCGACGCGCGCTTCTCGGAGAGCCAGTTCAACGACTTCTCCTGCGCGACGTGCCACGCGACGACGCCCACGCCGCTGAACGGGCGGATGGACTCCGGCTACACGCTCTACAACGTGGCCTCGCGCCCCCACTGGTGGGGCGGCTACGAGACGAACCTGCTGGACGCGGTGAACTTCTGCTACGTCAGCTTCATGCGCGGCGTGCAGAAGCTGCCCGAGGACTCTCCGCAGAGCCGCGCGCTGTATGAGTATCTGGTGAGCATCAGCCCGGATGCCCAGGCCCCCGCGCTGCCCTACACGGTGGTGAAGGACATCCAGGAGGTCCCTCGCGGCAGCCTGGAGCGCGGACAGGTGGTGTATCAAGCCGCGTGTCAGGAGTGTCACGGCGCGCTTCACACCGGCGAGGGGCGGCTGACGGAGATGGCCTCCATCCTCCCGGAAGTGACACATGACTACGATGAACTCTTTCCAGGGATTCCTCACTCACTCGTCGTCATCGAGAAGGTGAGACACGGCCAGTTCTTCCACATTGGCGGCAACATGCCCGCGTACAGCCTGGAATCCCTCTCAGACGCGGATATGGGAGCACTGCTCACGTACCTGGGGCTGTAGTGCTGTAGTAAGGAAGCCCGCATGGGTTTCTGGAAGAAGCTTTTCGGTCTGGCGAAGGCGGGCTCGGAGTCATCCGCGAGCCCGCCCGAGACGGTGAGCCCGCGCGAGTACCTGTGGCGCGAGATGGAGGCGGCGCTGAAGGCCGTCCCCACGGTGACGGAAGTGACGCGGCTGCCGGATGACTACGGCCTGCGGTTCTTGAAGAACGGGGAAGCCGTCCAGATGTACCTGGACAACCTCTTCGCGGAGACGCGCGAGGTGTCTCCCGACGAACGCGCCCAGCAAATCGGCCGCTTCCTGTCGGCCTTCGCCGGGGAGAGCAGGGACAAGCTCTCGTGGAAGGAGGCGCGGAAGAGGCTGCTGCCCGTGGTGCGCTCGGCGACGTTCGGCCTGATGGCGCCACCGGGAGAGTCCCGCCCGCGCCCCATGGTGGAGCGCCGCACCATCCCCTTCCTGCGCGAGCTGCTGGTGTTGGACCTGCCCGACGCCACCATGTACGTGCAGCACGACCACCTGAAGGAGTGGGGCGTCTCCGAAGCGAAGGCCTTCAAGTCCGCCTTCGCCAACCTGGACCGCATCCACGCGTCCGGCGTGGAGCTCCAAGAAGAGAATCCGAGCCCGATGTGGTCCGTGGACTCCAATGACACCTATGAGGCCTCTCGCCTGCTGCACCCGGGCTTCCTCGCGTCCTTCACCCCCCGCGTGAATGGCCGCCCCATCGCCATCATCCCCACGCGCTCCACGCTCGTCATCGCGGGTGACGGGGACCCGGCCCTGCTCAAGCGACTGTGCACGCTCGCCGAGCGCGAACACGAAGCCAGCACTCGCGGCATCTCCCCCGCGCTCTACACCGTGGACGACGCCGGGCACGTGGTGCCCTACCGGCTCGCCGGCAACGACGAGTTCGCGCAGTTGGTGCGCCGGGGCCACCTGCGCCTCGCGATGGGCGAGTACGCCACCCAGAAGCAGTTGCTGGAGGCCCAGCACGCGGCGGAAGACGTGGATGTGTTCGTCGCCAGCTTCGGCGTCCTGGTCCGCGAGCAGGACAACCGGCCCATCAGCTGGTCCAGTTGGAGCAAGGACGTGGACACGCTGCTGCCGGTGACGGACGTGGTGGCCATCCAGGCGGGCGAGGAGGACTTCTTCATGGTCGCCTACCCCGACGTGACGCGGATCGCCTCCAGATACCTCTCGTTCATGCCGGAGCTGTGGCCGCCGCGCTACCGCACCATCGCGTGGCCTTCGAACGCGGTGCTCAACGAGCTGCGCGCCGCCCAGGTGGACCTGGCGGCGTACACGGGCGACTGAGGCCCTTTCGCGCGACGTCAGCCGACCGAACGCCTCCGCGTCCGCCGGAGGCCGTGCTCCCGAGGAGATGATGATGCTCGCCTGCGTGGATGTGGACTACCGCGATGACGTCACCGTGGCCGCGTGCGTCGTGTTTCGCGACTGGGCCGATGCCTCGGAGGCCGCGCACCACGTGGACCGGGGCCCTCCCGCGGCGGCCTATGAGCCCGGCCAGTTCTACCGCCGCGAGTTGCCTCACCTGCTGCGCGTGCTCGCCCTGGTGCCGGAGCCGCTGGAGGCCATCATCGTCGACGGCTACGTCTGGCTGGGACAGGACAAGCCGGGCCTGGGCGCGCACCTGTACGAGGCGCTCGGCCGCGCGGTGCCCGTCATCGGCGTGGCCAAGACGGCCTTCCACTCCAGCGACGTCGCCCTGCCCGTGCTGCGCGGCCAGAGCCAGCGGCCCCTCTTCGTCAGCGCCGTGGGCCTGGGCTCCACCACCGCCGCCGAGCTCGTCCAGCGCATGCACGGCCCCTCCCGGCTGCCCACCCTGCTGGGCCGCGTGGACCGGCTGTGCCGCGAGTCGTGAGCCCGCTTCACCCCTGACACGCGCGTCGCGCTTACTCGCCATCCAGGCAGCCGTGGGGGGAGGCTTCCCTCGGAGGAAGGAGCCCATACCCCTGGTATGCGCCTTGCTCTGGGACTGGACCCCATGCGTCCACCCCGCCTCCAAAGACATCACTTCCTCGCGGGCCTGTTGCTCGTCCTCGTCGTCTCGGCCTGTCCCGCGAAGCGCCGACCGATGACCCGTGAGGAAGCCGCGGCCATCACCTTCACGCGGCTGGAGCGCTTCGGGTCGGAGCAGGCGTTCGACGAACACGCGAAGCTGCTCCTGGCGATTCGCGATTCCCTGTCCACGGGCGGAGGCCCCGTCGTCGGCTGTGGCGGCGCCAGCTCCGACCCGGTCTCTCCTCCGCCCGCGCCTGGGACGGATGAGCCCTCCATCACCAACAACCAGGAGGCTGGCGTCGACGAGGGCGACATCGTCAAGGCCGTGGGGGACTGGTTCGTGGTGCTGCGCCGGGGCCGGCTCTTCACCGTGAGACAGACGGAGGGCGCGTTGGAGCCGGTGAGCCAGGTGGACGCCCACGCGCCGGGCTTCAGCCGCGGCACCTGGTACGACGAGATGCTCGTGTATGGCCGTCGCATCATCGTCATCGGCTACAGCTACGCCGAGTACTCCACGGAGATTGGCCTGTTCCGCATGGATGACGCGGGAGTGCTCACCCACGAGGGCACGCACTTCATGCACTCCGGCGACTACTACTCCAGCCGCAACTACGCGAGCCGGCTGGTGGACGGCACCCTCGTCTTCTACATGCCGTACTACCTGAGCCTGGGTTGGAATAGCGCCTCGGTGGACCAGATGGAGCTTCCGTCCACGCATGGCTGGCTGCGCGGCGACGACACGTCGCCACGGCGGCCCCTCCTCTCGCGCGGCGACGTCTTCAAGCCCGTGCAGACGACGCTGTGGCCCATCCTGCACACGGTGGTGCGCTGTGATTTGGACGCCCCCGGGTTCACCTGCACCGCGACCGCGCTGATGGCGCCGCACGCGCGGACCTTCTACGTGTCTCGCGACGCGGTGTATCTCTGGGTCAACCCGGGCTACGAGTCGTGGACGGTAGAGGGTGAGCGGACCGACTCGAAGACGCCGCGTGACTCCGTGGTGTACCGGCTGCCGTTGGACGGAGGCGAGCCTGGGGCCCTGCGCGCGCGCGGCGGCCCGGTGGACCAGTTCTCCTTCCGGCAGAACGAGGATGGACATCTGGATGCGCTGCTCGTGGCCACGGGCAAGGGCGATTCGATGTGGGGCCCCGAGCTGACCCCGGGCGACGGCCGCTTCGCGCTGCTGCGCGCGCCGCTGGACGCGTTCTCCCTGGAGCTGACCAGCCTTCGCCCCGAGGACTTCACCACGCTCCCCGGCCCCCAGGAGGGCACGCTCCAGAATCGCTTCGTGGGCAACCACGTGCTGTGGGGCTCGGGCGAGGCATACGACGACAGCACCACCGCGGGCGAGCGCGCGGTCTGGGTGACGGACGTGCGCGCGCCCTGGGATGTCCATCGCTTGTCCCTGGGCCACACGGTGACGCGACTGGAGCCGCTGGGCGCGGGCGGCGCGCTGGTGGTGGGTGAGAACACGCTGGGCCTGCGCCTCACCACCGTGGCGCTCGGGGAAGGCGGGCCCGAGCTGAAAGGCACGCTGCTGCGCCCCGGCGCCGAGCAGGGCGAGTCGCGCAGCCATGGCTTCTTCTTCAAGCCGGACGGCTCGGGGGGCGGGGTGATGGGGCTCCCGCTGCGGTTCCAGGGTGGGGCCTGGAGTTCGCTGCGCTACGGCTCCGCGGAGGTGTCCTTCGTGCGGGTGGACCCGGAGTTGGAGCTGACGACGCTGGGCTCGCTGGGCGCTTCGGTGGAGACGGGCGACGACGCGTGCACGAAATCGTGCACGGACTGGTACGGCAACGCGCGCCCCATCTTCTACCGGGAGCGCATCTTCGCGTTGATGGGTTACGAGTTGGTGGAGGCCCACATCACCGAGCGCGCCGTGGAGGAGTCCTTCCGCGTGAGCTACCTGCAACCGGGCCGCTGAGCCCGGCTGCCTGGGGTGGAGGGAGGCACCACGCGGGATGACACGGGCGCGGTGCCCACCGGAGCGTGACTCCGAAGCGCTTCCCCTGAGGCGGGACCTGCGAGACAACGCGGGCCATGCACCGCCGTCACTTCCTGCGATTCTCCGCCCTGGGGGGCAGCACGCTGGCCCTGGGGAGCCTCGGCTTCTGGCGCAACGTGTACGCCGCGCCAGCCACACCGAGCGTCGGCGCGGGCCCCTACGGGCCGCTGGCGGACAGCCCGGATGCCCAGGGGCTTCGGCTGCCGCGCGGCTTCACGTCCCGCGTCATTGCCCGGAGTGGGGACGTGGTGCCGGGCACGGATTACGCGTGGCACATGGCCCCGGATGGGGGCGCCTGCTTCGCCCAGCCGGATGGCGGTTGGATTTATGCGTGCAACAGCGAGACGACACCGGATGGCGGTGTGTCCTCGGTGCGCTTCGACGCGAAGGGCAACGTCACGGGCGCCTGGCGCATCCTCTCCGGCACCCACGTCAACTGCGCGGGAGGCCCCACGCCCTGGGGGACCTGGCTGTCCTGCGAGGAGCACCCGAGGGGGCTCGTCTGGGAGTGTGAGCCTTCACGACCGGGACAGGGCGTCGCGCGGCCCGCGTTGGGAGCGTTCACGCACGAAGCGGTGGCGGTGGACCCGATTGGCCGGCGGCTGTACCTCACGGAGGACACGCCCACGGGGCGGCTCTACCGCTTCACCTCGGCGAAGTGGCCCTCGCTCGAGGAGGGCACGTTGGAGGCGGCTCGCGTGATGGGAGACCCTCGCACGGGAGTGAAGGTGCAGTGGGTGCCCGTGTCGCCCCAGGCTCCGGCAGCGATGCAGGCGGCGGGGAGGGAGACCACCGCGTTCCCGGGTGGTGAGGGCTGCTGGTACGACGGCGGCGTGGTGTACTTCACCACGAAGCACGACAACCGCGTGTGGGCGCTCACGCCGCTGACGGGCCGGCTGGAGGTGCTGTACGACGCGGCCACGTATCCGAACGCGCCCCTGCGCGGCGTGGACAACGTCACCGTGTCGCGGGCGAGGGAGTTGTTCATCTGCGAGGACGGAGATGACTTGCAGATGTGCCTGCTCACGCCGGACCGGAAGGTGACGCCGTTCCTCCAGGTGATGGGGCACGCGGGTTCGGAGCTGGCGGGCGCGGCGTTCAGCCCGGATGGCAAGCGGCTGTACTTCAGCTCCCAGCGCGGCTCGGACAGGCGCGGGGTGACGTACGAAGTGAAGGGCCCCTTCCGCGCCCGTGGCTAGGGGACCGTGGCAGCAAGCCCCCGAGACGGCTCGTCAGACGTGATGGGACAGCCCTCCTTCAGAGCCCGCGTGTCGGATGGTGACCGGGCGGACGAGCGTTCCTCTGGAAACCTCCCCCTCCGGAGGCATACCTTCCGTTAGCGATGGGAGTTCCCCCCTCACAGCTCGGGCTGTTCGACACGGTGCGGACCGAACGGCCCGCGTCGACGCCTCAGCCCGGCCGCGCGCAGAAGCCAGCCTCCACCGCGCGACCAGGTCGCGAGGAGCAACGGCGCGCGGCGGAACTTCCCGTTCGCGACGAGCCCGCTCCCGCGCCTCGCTTCGCCGAGGATGTCGAGGCGACCACCGCCCCCCTCTTCTCCAAGCACAACGCTCCCGCCACCGCGCCTCGCTTCGCCGGGGATGTCGAGGCGACCACCGCCCCGCTCTTCTCCGAGCACGACGAGCCCGCCCCCGAGCGCCGCCTGCCCGAGCGCGAAGAAGCGCTGCTCCAGGCCGCGAGCCTCGCGCGCCGCCTGGCCGTGGAGCTGGGCGCACCGGTCCACCTTCGACTCACCGACAACCGCGCCACGCTGGTCAGCTTCCGCCGCGTCGCCCAGGGCCTGCGGCTGCGCGTGCACCACCTCTTCCTCGAAGCCCCCGACGACGTCGTGCGCGCCATCGCCCGCTATGCCATCCGGTCCGACGCGAGCGCCGGTGAACTGCTGGAAGCCTACGCCCGCGAACGCCAGGGACTCGTGCGCCGCGAGCGGCGGCCCGGCAAGGCCCTGCGCACCCGGGGCCGCTGCTACGACCTGCGCGCCGTGCAGTCACGCCTCAACGCGGACTGGTTCGACGGCCGCGTGCGCGTGGACATCGGCTGGGCGCGACGCCCCTCCAAGGGTCGCCGGCGCACCATCCACTTGGGCGGCTATGACGCGCGGCTGCGGGAAATCCGCATCCACCCCGCCCTGGACCGCCCCCACGTCCCCGCCTTCGTCGTGGACTACCTCGTCTTCCATTCGATGCTGCACGCCGACCTCCACGAAGAGGGCGGCTCCAACCTCGACGCCGAGGGACGCTGCACCCCAGGCCACTCGCCCGCATTCCTCCAGCAAGAAGACACCTTCCCGCTGCGAGACACCGCCCAACGCTGGCTGCAGGACAACCACACCTCCCTGCTGCGCGGCTGAGCGTCGACACGTCTCCACACGCCCGCCGACTCCGTGCGGTTGTCCGCGCTCCGGAAAACGAGCGATGGCGGCGGCGTGGCAGACCCCTGCATGCTCCACGGCCATGCGCTACTTCAGCGTCGACGAAGCCAACCGACTGGTGCCCCTGCTGAGCCGCACCTTCGAGCACATCCGCCCGTGGGTGGAGCGCGTGCAACAGCTCGTGGAGACGCTGGGCACCCCCGAGGGCAAGGCCCTGTCCAATCAGGAGGCGCTGCGCGAGGAGCGCGACGCCCTGCTGGAGAGGGTCCGCACCGAGCTGCACCACTTCCACGAGATGGGCCTGGAAATCAAAGGCGCGCAGGGGCTCGTCGACTTCCGAGCCCACCGCGGTGACGAGCCGGTGTACCTGTGCTGGCGCATCGGCGAGTCCGCCGTCTCGCACTGGCATGGCATGTACGACGGCTTCTCGGGGCGACGTCCCATCGACAGTCCGGACGAGTTCGCCCCCACGTACCTCAGTTGAGCCACACCCTCGGCTCAGCCTCCGTTGAAGCTCTTCTGGAGCAACGTCATCTTGTTGCGCGCGGCCAGCAGTTGCTGACGCAGGGAGTCCGCCTGCCGGGCGATGTCGTTGAACTCGCTCTGCTCCGCGGCCTGGCTCAACGACTGGGCCTCGTCCGCCACCTCGGACATGCGGTCCTGCAGGGACTGGAACGTCACGGCCAGCGCGGCCTGCTCCTCCGGCGTCTTCGCGTTCTGGCGCTGCGTGGCGAACTCCTGCATCCGCACGTTGAGCTCCGCCGCGCTCTGCCCCAGGCCGCCGTAGCGCACCAGCAGGTCCTTGAAGGTCTCGGTGCGCGCCTGGAGTTCCTGCGCGCGCACGTGCACGGCCTCGGCCTGGGCCTGCTGCCTGTCACGCACCTGGGAGATGGCGCCCACCAGGGCGCTGACCCGGGCCCGCAACTGCTCGTCCATGTCGGCCAGGGCCTTCAAGGTGGCGGAGGCTCGCTCCAGGTGTTTCTCCGCTTGGAGGGGCGCGTCCTGGAGTTGTTGGGCCAGGGCCTCGAATCGCTCCAGTCCCTCGTCCAGGGAGCGGGCGGCCTCGACCAGCTCGGAGTCCTGCGGTTTGTCTCGCTTGCTCATGGGCGAGCGGGAACATGGCACGCGCGAGGGGCACACGGGGCGAGGACTTCACGGCGGATACGTCCAGGGCCCGCCTGCCCCCCTGCCCGGCGGGCCCGGCCGTGGGCATGGGCGGCTCCTTTCCCACGCTCGCCAGACACACCCATCGTCCCCAACTTCCCGACATCCAGCAGACCTGTCTGTCGCGAGGTTCACACATGCCCAGGGCTCACTCCCTTTCCGTGCTCGTCACAGGCGCCACCGGTCGGCAGGGCGGCGCCGTGGCGCGCTACCTCCTTCACCGGGGACACCGCGTCGTGGCCTACGTCCGCCAACCCGACTCCCCTTCCGCGCGCGCGTTGGAGTCCCTGGGTGCCGAGCTGTCCGTGGGTGACTTCGACGACGTGGACACGCTCGCCCGGGCCGCCAGCGGCGTGGATGCGTTCTACGCCATGGCCACGCCCTTCGAATCAGGTGTCGAGGCGGAGATACGCCACGGCATGAACCAGGTGGACGCCGCGCGGCTCGCCGAGGTGAAGCACCTGGTCTACGCGTCGGTGGCGGGAGCGGACCGGCTGACGGGCATCCCCCACTTCGACAGCAAGCACCGGGTGGAGCTGCACGTGCGCCGCAGTGGCCTGCCCTTCACCATCCTGGGGCCCACGTTCTTCATGGAGAACTTCACCAGCCCCATGTTCGAGGAGGGACTGAGGGCGGGAGTGCTCGCCTTCGGGCTGCCCCCTTCACGCGGGTTGCAGATGGTGACGACCGACGACCTGGCCGCCTTCGCGACGCGGGTGATGGAGGACGCGGAGCGCCACGCGGACCAGCGCATCGACGTGGCGTCGGACGAGGTGACGGGCCAGCAGGCGGCGGGCCTCCTGTCGATGGTGAGCGGCCATCGCATCCACTTCGAGCAACTCCCGCTGGACTTCATCCGCGAGCGCAGCGAGGACCTGGCCACCATGTACGAGTGGTTGGACCGGGTGGGCTACCACGCGGACATCCTCACGCTGCGCCACAGCTATCCGGACCTGCGCTGGCACACCTTCGAGGACTGGGCGCGGCGTCAGGACTGGAGCGCGCTCACCTCGCCCGCCTGGCCGCACGCCGCCGCCGAGGTCACCCCGCCTGCCGAACAGTGAGGCCCCGCGCCCCCTGGCGACGCGCCGGGGTGGCGCCGCTCACGCGTGCTCGGCGTGCCTTGCCGCTGCCTACCTTCGAACAGAAGGAGGCATCTCATGCGCTCGCTCGTGCCCGTCGCCGCGATGTTGCTGGCGGCAGGCTGTGTCACTGAATCGAATCTGAAACCCTCGATGGAAGCCCAGGTCCTCCAGGGAGACAAGGACACCGCCGTCGCGGAGTCCTCGGGGGTGACCTTGGTGGCGGATGGCGCCGCGTGGAAGGGCAGCCCCTCCAACCTGGAGCGCGCCCTCACGCCCGTCTACGTACGACTGGAGAACCAGAGCGGCAGGACGCTGCGCATCCGCTACGAGGACTTCTCGCTCGTCGGCACGGAGTCGCGCTTCAGCTACTCCGCGCTGCCACCCTTCACCCTGCGACAGCCGGTGGCGTCGTCCTCGTCGATGGAGGGGACGCTGGAGGGCACGGGAGGCTCGGGGCGCGGCGCGGTGTACATCGGCGCGGGGCCCGCATGGCGCACCGGCAACTGGAGCTACGGACCGCGAGGCGCGTGGGGCAGTCCCTTCTACCCATATTATGGCCCGTACTACCCGGGGCCCTACACGACGTATCAATGCGAGGAGCCCCTGCCCACGCGGGACATGCTCCAGAAGTCCCTGCCCGAGGGCACGCTGGCGGACGGCGGCACCGTACAGGGCTTCATCTACTTCCAGGTCGTCACCGGCCGGGAGAACGGCGTCGTGCTCCAGGCGCGACCCGTGGACGCGAACAGCGGCGAGTCGTTGGGGACGCTCAACATCCCATTCCGGGTGGGAGAGAGCTGAGCGCCCACGCGCCGTCACCGTGACGGCGCGCGGGCCGATCGTCAGTGGAGCGTCATCGAGACGCAGCGCGAGGACGCGCGCCGGTGGCCGTTGAGCAGCGAGGCCTCTCCCGTGACGCCCAGCTCGCGGCGGATGTCCGAGCCGCGCATGGGAAGCCCGAAGAGGGGCCCCAGCAACACCAGGTCCAGTGATGCGGCGACCAGGGGTCCCAGGCCCAGCAGGGCCACCGCGGCGCCCCGGGCCGTCCCGGTACGCAACCCGCCCAGCACCAGACAGGAGCCCGTCACGATTCGCAGCCAACGCCCCGTTCGCGATGCCATGAAGCCGACGACCATGCGCACCTCCCCAGGGCGAAGATGGACACGCTCCGGCGAGCGACCACGGGCCTGACCTCTCCGCTCGGATGCCATGCGGGCGTCCGGACAAGCGCCCTCTTCAGTGGGTGGCCACCGCGTCTGGCTCGAGCGGCCAGGGCAACGCCGCGGCGGCCTGCCGCCCCAGCCTGCCCCGGGACTCCAGGAGGTGCTCCAGGGCCACGGCCGCGAAGTCCCGAGGTTGCTCGGGCGGGCGCCGCTGCTCCAGCGCATGGACCGCGGAGAGCTGCGCGCAGGAAGACACCAGCGCCATGTGCGTGAAGGCCTGGGGGAAGTTTCCCAGCGCCTCGCCGGTGAGCGGGACGGCCTCCTCCGCGTACAGCCCCACGTCGTTGGCCAGTCCCAAGAGCCGCGACAGCAGCACCTCCGCGTCCTCCCGCCGTCCCTCATGGGCCAGCACATCCACCAACCAGAAGGAGCACAGCAGGAAGGCGCCCTCTCCGCCCGACAGTCCGTCCGGCGCGAGGTAGCGGTACAGCAGGCCACCGGACTCCAGCCGCTCGCGCACCCGCCGCACCGTGCCGCGCACCAGCGGATGCGCCAGGGGAAGGAAGCCCAGGGCCGGCACCAGCAGCGTGGACGCATCCGCCACGTCCGAGCCCCGCGACTGCGGAAACCAGCCGTCCGCCGCGCACTCCATCAGGTAGCGACGCAAGGCCTCGCGCTCCCGAGCCCAGCGCACCAGCGGCACCGGCAGTCCTCGCTCCCGCGCCAGTCGCAACCCCCTGTCCAGCGCCACCCAGCACAAGAGCTTCGAGTGGATGAAGTGTCGAGGCGCGTCCCGCATCTCCCACAGCCCCTGGTCCGGCAGTCGCCAGCGTCGGCACACCTCTTCCACGAGTCCGGAGAGGAAGGCCCAGTTGCTCGGCGTCACCGGCCCGCCCGCGCGCGCATACAGCCACGTCGCCTCCAGCAGCTCTCCGGGGACGTCGAGCTGGAGCTGCTTCACCGCGCCATTGCCGATGCGCACCGGGCGCGAGCCCGCGTGTCCGGATAGGTGGCTCAGCTCCACCTCGGGCATCAGGCGATGGCCCTGGATGCCGTACATGATTTGCACGTCCTCCGCGCGCCCCGCGCTGGTGCGCCGCAGCCAGTACCGGAAGGCATCCGCCTCTTCGCGGTAGCCCAGCACCAGGAGCGAGATGAGCGTCAGCGACGCGTCCCGCAACCAGGTGAAGCGATAGTCCCAGTTGCGCGAGCCCCCGAGCTCCTCGGGCAGCGACGTGGTGGGCGCGGCCACGAGCGCCCCGGTGGGCGCGTACGTCAGGGCCTTCAGCGTAAGCGCCGAGCGCCGCACCGCCCTCGCGTGCTCGCCCGTGTATTCGCAGCGGCCAATCCACGTCCGCCAGAAGGTGAGCGTGTCCTCCAGGCGGCGACGGAAGTCGTCGAGGGACGGCGCGTCCGTGGGAACCCGCTCGACGAAGGACGGCGTCCACGCGGCTTCAATCCACGCCTCGTCTCCCGCGCGCAGCGTCCAGCGGGCGCGCAGGGAGGACTCATGGGCCATGAGCGGATGCGTGGCGGCAATCCACAGCGCGTCCGCGCCGCCAACGACCTCCGCGGTGCGCGATGACGTCAGCCGCACGCGAGGGACGAAGGCGCCATACTCGAAGCGCGGGGCCACCACCGCGCGCACCCGGACCTCTCCGTCGAGACACCGCACACGCCGCAGCAGCGCGTGACGAGTGCTCACGCTCGTTCCGCCCGACGCGCCGGGCGACACCGGCATGCAGTCCACCACCTCCAGCACACCACGCGACGTGGTGAAGACGGTGGCCAGGACGTTGGTGTCCTCCACGTAGGCGCGCGTGGCGGTGAAGGGGCCCTCGGGTGACACGCCAAAGCTGCCGCCCCGCCGCGCGTCCAGGATGCGGCAGAAGACAGCGGGCGCATCGAAGCGTGGGAAGCAGGCCCAGTCGATGGAGCCGTCCCGTCCCACCAGCGCCGCGGAATGACAGTCACCCAGGAGGGCATAGTCGGCGATGCGTCGCATCCACGCTTCCTTCCCGGGAAGGCTCGCTTGTTTCAGTCCTGGAGACAGACCTCCTCACACCGATGGGGACGCGCGGGCGCGGGTGCAACCAGGCTTCAGCCCATTCCCGGACTCACCGCGTCGGTCGCCTGCCTCCTGTGAAACATCCCTGTCGACTGAAACATCACCCGCACGCCCGGGCGCCGAGTCGCGGGGGTAGCCGTCTCCCGCAAAGCCTCCGAGGGGCCGTCTCACCGTGCGGGCGTTGCACCCGGCGAGGTCCCTCTCCAGCTTGGCCACGAGGGGCTTCTCCCACGCCCCCAGGGAGCTCCCATGTTCAGCCGAGCCGAGATTCAGAAGGGAATGAAGGTCCGCGGCAATGATGGCCACACCATTGGCCGCATCATCGACATCACGGAGAAGGAGCTCATCGTGGAGAAGGGCCTGCTGCGCCGCCATGACTTCGCGGTGTCCTTCGACGATGTGACAGAGGTCCTCCACGGAGAAGTGGTGCTGCGCCATGGACGCGACAGCCTCTTCTCCGCCCCCCGAGAGGTGCCTCCTGTCGAACACTGAGCGCTAGTCCGCGCGGGCGGCCCCGGGAGCGGCGGTCGTCAGCGGAGCATCATTCCACCCCGCGCGGGCGTCGTCCTCGCGCGCGGCGCGCTTGCCTGCCTCCACGTCCACGCGCCACAGCACCGCCGCGCCCGCGCCGAAGAAGCCGAGCAGCGACAGCACCGCCAGGCGACTGGAACCCGTCAGCTCCACCGTGGCCGCGAACACCAGCGGGCCCGCCACCGCCGTCACCTTCTCGAAGACGCTGAACAGGCCGAACATCTCCGCGGCGCGGTGACGCGGAATCATCTGCGCGAACAGCGAGCGGCTCAGCGCCTGGCTCCCGCCCTGCACCATGCCCACCAGCAGCGCCAGCGCGAAGAAGTGCACGGGCGAGCTCATGAAGTAGCCCAGGAACGTCACCACCACGTACACCGCCAGCGCGAACATCAGCGCCGGCTTCGAGCCCACCCGCGACGCCGCCTTGCCGAACAACACCGCGCAGGGCACGCCCACCGCCTGCGTCATCAGGAGCGCCCCCATCAACGCACCCTGGCCAATGCCCAGCTCCGTCCCATACAGCGTGGACAGCCGGATGATGGTGCCAATGCCATCGCTGTAGAGCAGATACGCCACCAACAGCAGCAGGGCCTGCCGGTACTGCCGCAGTGCCCGCAGCGTCTCCGCGAGCTGAGAGAAGACGCCGGTGAGCGACAGCCGGGGCAGGGGCGCGCCGCTCGGAGGCCGAGGCTCGGGGACGCGCAGGAACAGCGGCACCGAGAACGCGCCCCACCACAGCGCCACCGTGACGAAGGACACGCGCGAGGCCGCCGCCGCGTCCGGCAGCCCGAACCAGCCGGGCTTCACCAGCAACACGAGCTGCGCGGCCAACAGCAGCCCGCCCCCCAGATAGCCCAGCGCGTAGCCCGCGGTGGACACCCGGTCCAGCTCCTCGTCCCTGGCGATGTGCCGCAGCAACGCGTCGGAGAAGACGATGCTGCCCGTCACCCCCACGTTGCCCAGACCGAAGCACACCAGCGCCCAGGCCCAGTCACCGGGCCCCACGCCGGCCAACCCCACCGTGGCCAGCAACCCCAAGGCGAGGAAGCCGCCCAAGAGCGCCTTGAGTCGGCCCGCCCTGTCGCTCAGCGCGCCGAGGACGGGCGACAACACCGCCACCGTGCCCAGCGCCACGGCGGTGACGGCGGCGAAGCGGCCCATGGCCACCTCACGCTCCAGCCCCTTCGACGCGACGGAGGCGTAGTAGATGGGAAACACCACCGCGATGACGGTGGTGACGTAGGCGGAGTTCGCCCAGTCGTACATCGCCCACGCGCGCAGCTCCGGCCGCGTGAGCCCCAACCGCGACATGAGCGAGTCCCAGACCCTCATGCGCTGAAGTCCAGGCCCTGGATGGCGTCATCCCCCCGCGCGGCTTGATACACGTGCCACGCGGCCGCCAGGTCCTGGAAGGGCAGCCCCACCGCGCCAAACACCGTCACCTCTTGTGGAGACGTCCTGCCGGGTTTCAGCCCGGCAATCACCTCGCCCAGCTCCGCGTGGATGGCGTCCTCGCCCAGCCCCACGTTGCCCACGGCCCCACTGGTGACGGACAGGCCCCGGTGGTCGCAGATGAAGCGCGCCTGTCGCAGCAGCTCCGCGGAGACCTCCGCCTTGCCCGGCTCGTCCGCGCCCAGCGTGGTGACGTGCGTGCCCGGTCGCACCATGCCGGGGTGGAGGAAGGGCTGCCGGCTCCACGTCGCGGCGATGACGATGTCCGCGTCCGCCACCGCGTCCGCCACGGAGTCCTCGGGCCGCACCGGCAGGTTCAGCTCCTTGTACATCCGCGTGGCGAAGGCGAAGGCGCGCGTGGGGTCCGTGTCGTAGACCCGCACGTGGGACAGCGAGCGCACCAGGCGCAGCGACTTGAGTTGCATCACCGCCTGCGCGCCCGCGCCGATGATGGCCACCCGGCTCGCGTCCGGCCTCGCCAGCACGTCCGCCGCCAGCGCGCCCATCACCCCCGTGCGCACCGCCGTCAGGTGTCCGGAGTCCATCACCGCGAGCAGCTCACCGGTGGCCAGGTCATTCAGGTGCAGCACACCCTGGATGGCCGGCGTGCTCGAGGGGAACTTCGCGTGCACCTTCACCGTGTACGCGGGGATGCCGGGCAGACAGCCGGGGAGGAGCGCCATCACGGTGCCCTCGGCGTGCAGCGACGCGCGCACGCGCTGGGGAGCCACGGTGCGTGCCAGGGCATCGGTGCGGAAGGACTCTCGCAAATCCTCCAGCAGGGTGAGCGCCTGGAGATTGCGAGACACATCGGAGCGGGTCAGCAGGAGGGTGCGCATCTGCCACTCACCCTAACCGAGCGCGTGCACTCCGACAGCCCCCGACGTCGTCCTTCGGGGTCAACCGATTGCCGGTGGACGGACGAAGGCCTCGTCCAGCGGGGAGCGACGGACGACTCCGGCGGGCGCCACGCGGGCTCCTCGGATGACGAGGGTTCGGGGTGGCCCTCGCACGCGCGACTCCCGCCAAACGGAGGGGCCGGACATACATACAACTGCCCAGGTGCCCAGATTCAGGTCAGGGCGGCGCGAGGGGGCGGGGCCTCAGGAGGTCGGTGATGCTGGAGCCGGAAACACGCTCCACGGAGCACGGCGAGCCCGAGCGGGAAACACCGCTCAGGGCGTCGGACTTCCTGCGCGCGAATCGAGAGGCCCTCTTGTCGGAGTGGGAGCATGCGATGCACGCGCTCCACGCCGGCTTGCGCGAAAAGCCCTCCTGGTTGCTGGACCACATGCCGGGGCTGCTCGTGTCGCTGGCGGACGCGCTCGACCAGGGCGAACAGGGCCCCGACACCGCGCTGGCGGACGAGCACGCGGTGGTGAGACTGGACCAGGGCTTCGACTTGGGCGAGGTGGTGGCCGAGTACGCGCTCCTTCGCAAGTGCATCCTCCGGAGGCTGGAGGCCCAGGCCCGGCCCCTCGAACCCGGGGAGTTGGAGCGACTGGAAGGCGCCCTGGACCGGACGGTGGTGCGGACGGTGCAGCGCTTCGCGGAGGAGCGACAGCGCAGCCTCCAGGCGCTGGACCGCATGGCACAGGCCACGCTGGACGGCCCCGCGGTGGACACGCTCCTCGTGCGCCTGCTCAACGTGGTGATGGAGTCGACCCTTACCGTGGACTCGGCGGGGGTGTTGATGTTGGAGGCGGACCGCCTGGTGGTGCGCGCCGCGGTGGGGCTGGGCGGAGACAAGGCCCTGGGCAGCTCGCTGGCGCTGGGCGAGGGCTTCGTCGGCGAGGTCGCCGCGACACGCCAGCCCATGACGCTGCGCTCGGCCTCCACGGACTCGCGCGTCGTGCTGCCGGTGCTGCGCGACGTGGGGCTGCGCGCCGTCTACGGCGTGCCCCTGGTGGAAGGAACGCGGCTTTTGGGCGTGGCATACCTGGGCTCGCGTACGTCTTTTGGCTTCTCCGACGCGGACCTGTTGCTGTTTCGCACCATGTGTCAGCGCGCCGCCGCGTACATCCTCCAGGCCCGGCTCCAGGACATGGAGCGGGATGCGCGGGTGGAGGCCCAGCGCTCGCTGGCGCTGCTCGACGCGCTGCTGGCGGCCTCGCCCCTGGGCATGGCCTTCCTGGACCCGGAGCTGCGCTACCTGCGCATCAACCAGACGCTGGCGGACATCAACGGCTTCCCGCCCGAGGCGCACCTGGGCCGGACGCTGCGGGAGATGCAGCCGAAGGCGGTGGCGGACCTGATGGAGCCCTTGCTTCGGCGCGTGCTGGAGACGGGCGAGCCCCTGCAGTCCTTCGAGTTCGCCACGCCGACCTCGCTGATGCCGCCGCGCGGCAAGCGCATGTGGCAGGTGACCTTCTATCCGGTGCGCGAGCCCCAGGCCTCGGGGCTGCTGGGCCTGGGCTGCGTCCTGGTGGACATCACCCATCACAAGCAGACGGAGGCCTCGCTCCAGCGCGCGGTGGACTTCCGGGAACAGCTCCTCGCCGTCCTGGGGCATGACCTGCGAAACCCGCTCAACGCCATTGGCGCCTCGGCCTTCCAGTTGGCGCGAGCGGAGGAGCTGGAGGCACCGGAGCGCCGCGCGGTGGAGCGCATCCGCAAGTCCGCCGGGCGCATGGGGCGCATGATTACGGACATCCTCGACTTCGCGCGCAGCAAGCTGGGCGAGGGCATCCCCGTCTCACCCCAGCCGATGGACCTGGCGGACGTGTGTCAGGCGACGCTGGAAGAACTCCAGGTGAGCCACCCGGGGCGTCCGCTCCTGTTCGAGTCGTCGGGAGACACGTCGGGCGACTGGGACCCGGACCGGGTGGCGCAGGTGCTGGGGAACCTGGTGTCCAATGCACTTCAGCACGGAGGCGGCGACACGCCGGTGCACACCCGCGTGCGTGGAGAGGCCCACGACGTGGTGCTGGAGGTCCACAACCGCGGCGAGCCCATTCCCGCGGAGCTGCTGCCGCGCATCTTCGACCCGTTCAAGACGCCGGTGGCGACGTCCGAGTCGGCCTCGACGTATCAGAAGCAGCGCAGCCTGGGATTGGGCCTCTACATCGTCCACCAGATTGCCCGCGCGCATGGCGGCCGCGTGGAGGTGCGCTCCTCGGAGGAGGAGGGCACCACCTTCCGCGTGTACTGGCCCCGCGCGAAGAGCCCACCCGCGCGGGTGTAGCCCTTACTTCTCCTGCGCGGAGACGGGCGCGGGCGTGAGGGCCAGCGTGTGGATGGCCTCCGCGAGCATGCGCGTGCCCAGGTCCAGGCTCTCCAGCGAGATGGACTCGTCGGGCGCGTGGCCGGTGTATTCCTCGCCCGGGAAGCCAGGGCCGAAGTCCACCGCCTTGGGGAACAGCCGCGCGTAGGTGCCGCCGCGCACGGACGTCGCCTTCGCGTCCGGTGCATTCTTGTGACGCTTGTAGATGTCCAGCAGCGTGGTGACGAGCGGCCCGGACGTGTCCGCGACGTGCGCGTCACCCACGTAGCGCCCGCCACCCTCCTTCACGCGGCCTCCGGAGTCCTGGCCCACGCGCTCCGCGGCGTGGTCCAGCGAAGCATTGAACGCCGCCGCATCCTTCCCCTGGGGACGGCGCATGTTGACGCCCAGGCTCACCTTGCCATCCGCCACGCGCAGCACGGTGGGCGAGACGATGAGCGTCCCCATCAGCCCGCCGTCCGAGTACACGAGACCCAGCTTCTCACCGTGGTGGTCGCGGTCGAAGCGCGTGGCCAGGACGTGCAGCATGGCGGCGATGCCGTTGTCCTCCATGAGCAGCCTCGCCGCGACACCGGACAGGCCCCACAGCGCGTTGTTTCCCTCGTCGGCGATGGAGGCATGCACCGCCTTGCCGTGGACGGTGAGCACCACCGCCCCACCCTCCTCCTTCACGTCCGCCTTCAGCCCGGGGCGCACCCGCTGCTCCTCGGTGACGGCGCTCCTGACGGTCTCCAGGGCAACGGCGAGCGAGCCCTCCTCACCGGGCAGGAGTTTCAGCGTGGCCATGCCGGGCACCTGCGTGAGGAACTCGCCGGCCTTCACGTCCACCGGCCGCAGCGCGACCTTGGAGGACTTCAGAGCCGGCCCCACGGGCGCGACGAGGTTCCACGCGACGAAGCCGGACTGCGCGGCGACGACGGGGTAGCCCGAGTCCACGGAGATGACGTGCGTGGGCTTGGGCTCGGTGGCCGCGTACTTCGCCATGCCGTTCCAGTCGCTCTCCTCGCCGTTGCCGACGATGACGAGCACCTTGCCCTGGGGCTTGAGCCCGAGCCTCCGCGCGTGGTCGAGCGCCACCAGCGCCGACGCGAGCGGCCCCTTGTCATCCTCCACGCCCCGGCCGAACAGGCGGCCCTCCTGGACATAGGGTTCGAAGGGCGGGCGCTTCCACTCGTGCACGGGGGCGGGGACCACGTCACCGTGGAAGACAAGGCCCAGCGTCGGCGCGCCCTCGCCCCAGGCAATCTCGAACACGTCGTTGTCGCCCACGACGCGGTACGCCATGCCATGGGCCTTGGCCCACTTCTGGAGGAAGCGGCCCATGGCGGCGATGTCGGGGCTCTTCGCGGGAGGCGCCTCGCTGCTGACCGTCTTGAAGCGCACCAGCTGCTTCGTCAGCTCCACCACCTCGTCGAGCGCACATGTTTGCACATACGCGGCATGGCGCTGCTGGGCGGAGGCGCCCTTCATTTCCTGCGCGGAGAAGCGGCTGGCGCGGCAGCGGGAATCCGCACCGGCGAGCGCGAGGGAGGGGACGAGACACAACAAGGCCGTGGCGATGGGGAGGCGCATTCGGTGGGAGACCCTATTTCAGCGGGGCAGGTCGGCCTACCTTGGCGGAGGAGGGCCTGTGGCCCCAACACCGCCTGTCTGGCCGTCTGCTCCTTCTAGGGGTGAAACCAGACGGGCGGGAGGCTATTCCTAGGGCATGTTCTTCAACTCCACCAAGAAGCTGCGGATGCCGTCCCCGGCGGAGGCGCTGCCGGGCCGTACGGAGGAGATGTCCGTTCCCCCCAAGCACGAGGTGCTGGGCACTCCGCTGAAGGGGCCTGTTCCGGAGGGCCACGAGGTCGCCATCTTCGGCCTGGGCTGCTTCTGGGGCGCCGAGCGCAAGTTCTGGCAGACGCCCGGCGTGTACAGCACGTCCGTGGGCTACGCGGGGGGCCTGACGCCCAACCCCACCTATCGCGAGGTGTGCAGCGGCATGACGGGCCACAACGAGGTGGTCCGCGTGGTGTTCGACCCGAAGAAGCTCAGCTACGAGCAGTTGCTGCGAGTCTTCTGGGAGAGCCACAACCCGACGCAGGGCATGCGGCAGGGCAACGACGAGGGCACGCAGTACCGCTCCGGCATCTACACCACCAGCGAGTCCCAGAAGCGCACCGCCGAGGCCAGTCGGGACGCCTACCAGAAGGCGCTCACCGCGAAGGGCCTGGACACCATCACCACCGAAATCATCCCGGCGCCCGAGTACTACTTCGCCGAGGACTACCATCAGCAGTACCTGGAGAAGAATCCTGGTGGGTACTGCGGCCTGGGCGGCACCGGCGTGAGCTGCCCCATCGGCGTGGGCGTCAGCGCCTGAGCCGAAGTCCGTGACAGGAGTCACCGGGAGGCACCTTTGGGTGCCTCCCGTCGGGGGGCAGCCTGGGGGCTCGGTGGCCCTTCTGTTCGACCGATGCGGCTACTCTGGATCGAGTGCCCAGGTTCCGTTCTCCCAGTGTCTCAGGGTCATGATTGCGTCGAGGGCGCCGACGCCTCCTTCCTTGGCCGCAGCTTCCAACACGGCCTTGGCTTCCGCCGTCCGGTAGCGGAGCAAGAACCCAGCCGCCATGGCGCGAATGTCCGTGCGGGGATGCGTTAGCAGCACGGTGAGGGCTTCCCGACCCGCATCGCCCTGCGCACGGAGCTGCTGAAGCGCCGCGATGTACTGCTTGGCGTGGCGGTTCCCCGTCTTGGCATCTCCTCGCCGGATGGCATCGGTCTGCGCCGCCACGTTCAGCGCGAACTGCTCGACCAGTTTCTCCAACGTCATCACCAGAGCCCCTTCCTCACGTTCTCCATGGCCAGCAGCCCAAACTCGCGCTGAGCCGCGTAGGGCTGCGTGCTCAACCACTGCCTCACGGTCTGTGTATATGACTGCGTGATGGAATGGCGAATCGACGAGTAGAGAGCGCTGACGTCGGCGTGCAGGCTCTTGTCCAGAGGGATGATGTTCTCGGTGTTGTGGAGGGCCTGGGGGCCAAAGCGGTTCACGTTGCCCGGGGTCTGCTCGACGATGTGGTGCCACTCCTTGTTCTTGCCCGCCGGGCCCATGGCCTTCTTGAAGCCACTGAACGAGCCCCAGGCCCTGTAGCCCATGGGACGCGCCTTGGCGGAGGCGCCGCCGCCCGTGTCTTTGGCCGCCATGGCCACGGCACCGGGGGCGAGGGCGATGGTGACGGTCTCGGCGCTCACTGTCACCGCTCCCACGTCCGCGACCGCCGCGAGCCTGAGGCCCACCTGCGCTTCGGCCTGCACCGCTGCCTGCGCGGCGCCGGGGAGCCTTGGCACCTTCGACCCCACCCCCGCCGCCGTGTTTCCAATGGCGGCCACGGCCAACATGGCGAACGCGCGCGCCGCGTTGCGGCCCATGACCTGGCCGTAGCGCTCGCCCGCCTCGCGGAGTTCGTCAAACGAGGTGGCCCGCTCCGCCTCCTCCACCAACTGCTTGAAGCCCACGATGAGGGTCCAGAACGTATCGACCCCCACGTAGGCAATGAGGGAGGCGGTCATCACGGCGGCCACGCCCTTCGAGAAAGGCTCGGGCACCACGAGCAAGATGCAGTACGTGGTCCACGTCCAAAGAACCGCCGACATCATGGCCTGGGGGTCGGTCATGTCCTTGAAGGCGTCCAGCATCTCGTCCAACACGACGCCCTGTGCCAAGGCCATGGCCAGGGCGTAACGGCCATCCCCGGTGACCGTGGGGCTCTCCACGAGGAGGCGCAGGCAATCGCCGGGCTTGTTCGTGCGCTCGCACCAGCGCAGGTATGCGCGCGTCAGCTCCACCTCTGTCGCGGGTTGTTCGCCCTCCAGGTGTTCGCCCGGTCCCAACGGGATGACGCGGTGGCCGCGTGGCTCGTACAGGTACGAGCCACTGCGCGAACCCACCTCGAACAACCGCCGGGCCATTTCCTGGGGACGAGTGGACGGCCGCACGTTCTGGGCGAGCACTTCTACAGCTTCAACGAAGTCGTCTTCGTCCAACTCCACCGGCGCGGCATCGCCGCTGAGTGGGGTGAAGACGATGGGCTCGCCGTTGCCCGTGTGCAGGCGCACGGGCTTCGTGGTGCCGCTGCATCCGGCCATCATCACGAGCAGCAGCGGAATCGACCATCGCGGCGACATGCGAAGCCCTCCTGGCGATGGCCCCCATTCGTCGGGAGTCCGTCGTCGACTGAAGATCGTGAAATACCAGATAGAGCTGACAGATGCTCCGAGACTTAGCTGCGCCCGAGAGCTGGCGATTCGGGGCGCCGGCGTTTGAGGAAGGGTTCAGGTCTGGGCTTCTCCAACGCGGCCCCGGCCATGCTGGTGCGGGCCCGCCCCTCGCCCCGGATGGACGAGGTGGCGACTGAAACGTTGTCTCTCCCCCGCGAGCGCACCGAAGCGACACACGGCCACGCAATCGAGCCGCCGCTGAGCCGTAGGTGCGTTGGATATCAGAGGGGGAGCAACACACCATGCGTGTCGACGGCTCATCACGTCCGACTCAAACCATCTCATCCGAAGGCGCGACTGAAACAGCCCGGAACGAGACATCGTCTCAGAACCACGTCGTCGAGCAGGAAGACACTTCCAGCACGGAAGGCTTCGACTCGACCTCCCGCTTCGAGGACGGTGACGGCGGCGCCGTCCACCGCGAGCGGCTCCAGCCACCACCGCCTCCGCCTCCTCCCGAAGAAGAAGAGGAAGCCCCCGTCCCGCTTCCGCTGAAGGACCTGAAGCGCGGCGACTCCGGCCCCGAGGTGAAGGCGCTGCAAGACGCGCTGGTGACGCTGGGCTATCTCACCGAGGAGCAGGTCGCCACGGGGCCGGGCCAGTACGGCCCGAAGACAGCGGCGGCACTGGAGCGCTTCCAGACAGAACACGACGTGACGGCCACCGGCCAGTACGCGGCGGGGACACGCGAGGCACTCACCCAGGCCCTCACGAACCAGGGCGGCGCACGACGGCCGGCCATGTCCGCCGAAGCCGCGTTCATCACCCAGTTCACCTCCGAGTACAACCCGACCGGTCCGCGCGGCAGCACCAACTGCGGGCCCGCGAGCCTCGCGATGTCACTGGCATACACGGGCCACATGCCCCCGGGGCTCTCCAAGGAGCAACAGGTGGACTACGCCCGCGCGCTGATGAGCCCACGTCGCGAGAGCGAGTTCGCCCACGTGAAGGCGTCCGACGGCACGCGCGTGCCGCAGTTGGACAGGGACCGCGAGCTGACGGGCGGCACCATGGTGGGTGATGGCATCAAGGCCGCGGGCCTCGGCTCTCGCTACGGCCAGGGCTGGGAGGCGCTGGACCAGCAGCTCGCGGCGGGAAACCCTGTCATCGCGAATGGCCAGACGAACGCGAAGTGGCGCGACCAGTTCCCCGAGCGCATGGGCTCCGGAGACATCGGCCACCTCAACGCCATCCTCGGCAAGACACCCGACGGCAAGTACCTCGTCGCGGACCCACTGCATACCGGTGGCCCCGTGGCGATGACGCGCGAGCAGCTCGGCGTCTTCTTCTCTCCCACTCGGGGACAGCCGTCCTTCACCGCGCTGGAGGGCGCCTCGCGAGCCACGAGTCCAGCCGCCAACGCAGGCGTGAGCGCGGGCAAGAGCGTTGGAGCCTCCATCGCGGGCAGGCTCGACGAGGCTGCCCAGGGACTCCCTGTCCCTGAGCCCGAGCTCACCACTCCGAAGTCGGGCGTGGGCATCGTCAGCGTCTCCGCCGGCACGGACGTGAAGACGCGTGCGGCGCAAGACGCGAAGGCGCTGGAGGGCACGCTCAAGAACAGCCTGGAGCAGGGCGCGCGTCAGTTCGAGCAGTTCATCGCCAGCAACCCGGACCCCGTCTACCAGGAGGCGTTCGTCCGCGCCGCCGAGCCGTCCCTGGCGAAGATGGGCCAGCTCTTCGCCGGCGTGTCTCCGGAGACGAACCGCCAGCTCCACCCCCGTCCGCCGCTGCGCCAGCCCGACCTGGAAAATCCGGAGGTGCTCAAGAAGCTCGCGGACCAGGAGAACCGCATCGAGCACCAGACGTTCTACTCCCTGACGCGCGCCACGGAACTCTTGAAGGACCCCGCCGCGGGAATGGTGGGCAAGGCCTTCACGCGCGATGCGCCTCCGGGTCTGGTGAACATGTCGATGACGAGCGCGGTGCGCACCGCCGTCAACTTCGGGCTCGGCACCCGACTCGCGTTCGACATCGAGCGCTCGCTGAATCGGAGGGAAGTGATTGCGCCGGGCAGCACCGCGCCCACCTACGGCAAGGACCAGGCGGCGCTTCACCGCACGCTGTGGAGCGCCATCGACGGCGTGCGCGGTGAGTTCGCCGTGGCCGCGGAGAAGGCGGAGCTGCACCAGAAGAAGCTCACCGCGCTGCTCGGCGGCCCCTCCGCCATCCTCACGCCCCAGCAGCAGAAGGACTTCATCTCCACCTACGTCGGGCAGGCCGGCATCCAGAAGGACCTCGCGGAGTTCGAGCGGCTGGGCAAGCTGCTCGCCACCGCCGCGCCGGACGGCGTGCCTCAAGGCGCGGATGACCCGCGTGTCGCCGCGCTCGCTCGCGAGCTGCCCCGCATGGCGGAGACACAGGGCGGAGCCAGCTACCTCGCCGGACAGCTCGCGGCCAAGGCGGAGGACGCACCGCTCTTCCTCGACGTCGTGGGCAAGCTGAAGGACGGCAAGGACTTCGACGAGAAGCTCGCCCTCGCGCTCGTGAAGAGCGCGGGCACCGGCGCCCTGCTCGCGGCCGGCGGCAAGTCCCCGGGCACCGCCCAGAAAATCTTCGACGGGCTCGCGCGCTGCTCGGATGTGTTCGGCATGAAGCCGGACGACATGAAGGCCTACGTCCGCCTGCTGCGGACCATCAAGCCAGGCACCTCCGAAGCGGACGTGCGCAAGACGACGCAGTCCCTGAACGCCCTCCTGACGGAACAGGAGACGGGCCTGCCCTACAGCGCGAACTCTCCTCGGGGACAGGCGCTGCGCGGGCTGGGGCTGCTCGTCGTCGGCACGGCGTTCGCCGGAGACGCCAGCAACTGGAGTCAGGCGGACCTCGCCGCGAAGCTCAAGATTGTCGGCGACGGCCTCAGCTTCACCGCGGATGGCGGAGTGTTCCTCGCTGGCGTGCTCGGCAAGACGGCGACGGCTGCTTCTACCGTCGCGGCGCTCGGCAAGGCGTCCGCCATCGGCGCGGTGCTGGGCGCGGCGGGAGACGCGTTGCAGAGCTTCCAGTATCTGCGCGAGGGCGACGGCTGGAAGGCCAGCGCGTCTGGAGCCCAGGCCCTGGGCGGCGCGTTGATGGCGGGAGCGGCGCTCTTCAGCTGGGCACCGGGCTTCCAGGTGCTCGGCGCGGCCCTGTTCCTCGGAGGACTCGGCGCCAAGTACCTGGACCCGGAGAAGGAGCGCACCCGAGAGGAACAGGTGAAGCTGCTCACGGCCAGCGGCATGGACGCCACGCTCGCGCGCAACCTCATCACGCTGGGGCCGGAGCTGCTCGACCAACGGCTGTGCCAGGACCTGGCCATGTCGCCGGAGCAGGTGCAGAAGCTCATCGCGGACCACCCGTCGCTGGGGCAGAGCGCCACCCACCTGGACAGCCTGGTGCAGGCCGCCGACGCCATGAAGATAGACGGCGCGCACTTCCAGGAGTTCCTCGAGCGGCTCGCGAAGGCCCACGGCGTCGACGTGGGCACCCTCGCCCGCGAGGTGCACACGCGCTTCTTCGGACACCCGCCCTCCAGTGGCGCGGGCGGCGGCGAGGTGTACCTCTCCCAGGCCCATGAGTTCCGCGCCTGGGTGGAGTCACGCACGCCCGAAGTCGCCACGTGGGCGAAGCAGAACGAGACGCGCTGAACCCGCATCGGTCGAAGTGGGCGCGCGACAACACTCGCCGCGCGCCCGCACCCGACGCCCTTGTCGACAACGCAACGCGGCACCCGCGTAACCTGATGAAACTTCAACGCGGAGCACCGTCACACCTTTCGCGACTTGCCGCGTTAGCGGGTCTTCGTTTGACTTTCTTTGCCGTCCGAAGAAATAGAATCGTGGGTTGAAAGGAAAGGACCGCTCGGACGCAGAACCGTCTCGGTATGCGCTGGCTCACCCCCTCCCCTACTTTCTCCAGCGGCCCGCTTTTCGTCCCCATGCGATTACCAACCCCTTTTGTGCAGGCCACGCACCGTGTCAGGAGTCTGCTGACGCGGGTGTGTGCGACAGCGGTAGCAGTGGGTGTGATGGCGTTCGGCGCGGACGCGAGCGCCCAGGCCGGAAACCTCGCGCTCAACCGACCGACGGTGACGTCGTCCGCGGAGCCGGGACTCACGGGCAACTACGCGGTGGATGGAGATGGAGGCACGCGGTGGGGCAGCACCTTCACCGCGAACGAGTGGCTCTACGTCGACCTGGGAGCGAGCACCACCATCAGCCGCGTGGTGCTGACGTGGGAGACGGCGTACGCCATCGGCTACAAGGTGCAGACGTCCCCGGACGCGGCGAACTGGACGGACCTCCGCACCATCACCGACGGCGACGGCGGGACGGATGACCTGACGGTGTCAGGCACGGGCCGCTACGTGCGCATCCTCGGCACGGTGCGCGGCGCGGTGGACTACGGCTATTCGCTGTGGGAGTTCGCCGTCTACAGCGGCACGGCCACCACGGGCGACCTGGCGAAGAACCGTCCCGCCACGGCATCGACGGTGGAGGGCAACGCGGCCCACCTCACGCCGGGCTATGCGGTGGACGGCAACACGACGACGCGCTGGTCCTCGGACCCGCTGGACGGCCAGTGGATTCGCGTGGACCTGGGCTCGGCGAGGACGCTCGGCAAGGTGGTGCTGAACTGGGAGGGCGCCTATCCGTCGACGTATGCGATTGAAGGCTCGACGAATGACAGCACCTGGTCACCGCTCGCGACGAACATCACCGACGGCGCGCCGGGCCGCCGCGAAGTCACCGTGTCCGGCTCCGCCCGCTACGTACGCGTGCGCGGCATCACCCGAGGCACCGGCTACGGCATCTCCCTCTGGGACTTCGAGGTCTACGCGCCCGGTGACGGACCGCAGGAGCCGCCGCCGCAGACGACGAACCAGACCATCAAGCTGATGTTCCCGGAGCTGGCGTACGCGAAAATCAATGTCTCGCCCGCGCCCATCAGCGTCACGCCCACGCCGGAGGAAGGCAACACCACGCCGTCGGTGCGCAACCCGCCCGGGCCCTTCACCTACGAGCTGACCTTCGCTCCCAATACGACGATTACGCTCTCCAAGAATCAGTTCTCGCCCACCGCGCCCAACACGGACATCCGGCTGGCGGTGACGACGTCCACCGGCACGGTGCTGCGCGGGCAGAGCGTCACCTCGCTCGCGGTGCAGGGCGCGGAGTGGAAGGTCGAAATCTTCACCACGGGCGGGCCTCCGGACGGAAGAGACCGCACCATCATCCCGGACCCGTACCAGGCACCCGCGCCTCCCGCCATCGCGGGTGCGTTCGCCGTCGTCGCTCCGGCCAACAACGCCATGGTGACGAACACGCGCCGTCCCACGTTCCAGTGGGCCGCCGTCGCGGGCGCGGCCAACTACAAGCTGTATCTGAACATCAGCCGCGTCGACTACGACTGGATGGCCGCCGGCAGCCTGCTGGACCGCTACACGCTGATGACCACCACGACGGGCACGTCATTCACGCTGACGCAGGACCTGCCGGACCGCTGGACATACAAGTGGTACGTCGTGGCCACGCAGGCCAGCGGCGCCACCAGTCGCTCGGACTTGCGCCAGTTCAGCCTGTACCTGCCGGTCGTCGAGACGGCGGCGGACGGCGTCGCGCTCATCAACGGCATGCGCGACTTGAACAAGAACGGCGTCATCGACCCGTACGAGGACTGGCACAACCCCATCGCCACCCGCGTCAACGACTTGATGGCGCGGATGACGACGCGCGAGAAGGCGCTGCAGATGTTCTACGAGGCCAAGACCTTCCCCGAGGCGGGCTTCACCATGGGCCCGCTGAGTCCGGAGGACATCGTCAGCTTCCAGCGCGCCTCCGCGGGCACGCGGCTGGGAATCCCGAACGTCGACGCGGGTGACTCCATCCACGGCTACAAGACGAGCTGGCCCACGCAGCCGGCGCTGGCCGCCTCCAGGGATTTGGACACCGTCTACGAGCTGGGTGACATGCAACGCCGCGAGCAGCTCGCGGTGGGCAGCCGAGGCACCCTGTCGCCGCTGGCGGAGGTGGGCACCAAGGTCCTCTATCCGCGCATCCAGGAGGGCAACGGTGAGGACGCGGACCTGTCGGCGGGTCTCACCCGCGCGCTCATCGCGGGCCTGCAGGGCGGTCCCGAGGTGAACCCGCACTCCATCTGGGTGACCACCAAGCACTGGCCCGGCCAGGGCGCGGGCGGCGAGGCCGGAATCACCTATGACGGCACCACCATCCACTACCACATGCGTCCGTGGCACGCGGCGCTGGAGGCGGGCACCAGCGGCATCATGCCCGGCTACGCGGGGAGCTGGCTGTTGGGCCCGGAAGGCTACGGCGCCGGTGACAGCGTGGGCATCCTCAACTACCTGCGTGTGAATCTCGGGTACCAGGGCGTCATCTGCTCGGACTGGCTGCCGTCGGGTGCGTGGACGCGCTCGGCGACGGCGGGCTCGGACGTCATGGGCGGGGCGAATCCCGCGCAGATGGGCGACTTCGAGACGGCGGTGCCCATCGCGCGCATCAACGACTCCGTGCGCCGGATTCTGGACCTGAAGTTCCGCCTGGGCATCTTCGAGGACCCGTACCGCAGGGGCCTCGCGGGCACCTCCGAGTGGCACACGGCGGACCACAAGGCGCTGGTGCGGCGCGCGGCGCAGAACGCGATGACGCTCTTGAAGAACGACGGCGCGCTGCCGCTGCGACTGGGCGCGGGCTCGAGCATCGTCGTGGCGGGGCCTTGCGCGGATGCGGGCCCCTGCATGGTGACGTGGCGCTCGGACTTCCACGGCACGGAGTTCGGGGACCTGACCATCTACCAGGCCATCAAACAGCGCGCCGAGGCGGCCGGCATCACCGTCTACAAGGACAACGCTCCGGCGGGAGTCACGCCCAACGCGGCCATCGTCGTGGTGGGCGAGAGCTACTTCACCCACGGCACCGAGTGGGACAAGGAGAAGCCCTACCTGCCCGGAGACCCGATTGGCCCGGCGCATGATGCCAAGTGGGGCAACCAGTACGGCCTCATCACCGGCTTCCGCGCGCGCAACATCCCCACGACGACGGTGCTCATCCTGCCGCGTCCGTACGTGCTGACGAACGTCGTCCCGCAGACCAACGCGCTCCTGGTGGCGTACCGGCCTGGAGACTCGGGAGGCCCGGCCGTGGCGGACATCCTCTTCGGCGACGTGTTCCCGCGCGGCAAATTGCCGTGGCAGTTGCCCAGGGGCATGGACCAGGTCGGCACCGACGTGGAGAACAACCAACTGGAGCAGTGGGACATCCCGTTCGACTTGGGTGCCACCGCCGCCGAGCGGGCGGCCATCAAGTCTCGGATTGCCCAGGGCCTGCCCATCCTGCCCATCTATGGCAACCCGCTGTTCCAGTACGGCGCGGGCATCCAGGGCTTCGGGCTGACGGATGCGACGCCGCCCACGGCGTTCACGTTGCAGACGCCGGCACCGGGCTCCACCATCACCACGCGGCCGAACTTCACGTGGACGGCGAGCAGCGACCCGCAGACGGGCATCCAACGCTACGAGGTGTTCCTGGACGGCAGCCCCTTCCCTGTCGCGACGACGCGCACGAACTCCGCGCCCGTCATCAACGCCGCGCTGGGCAACGGCGCGCACACGTGGTTCGTGAGGGCCTACAACTGGGCGGGCGGTGTCACGCAGTCCGCCACGGCGACCTTCACGTTGAACGACACGGCGCCTCCGGCGGCCTTCGCGGCGCTGCTGCCCGCGGCGGGCGCGGCGGTGCCGGGTGCGTCGACGACGTTCATCTGGGAGCAGACGACGGACGTGGGCGCGGGCGTGTCCAGGTACGTGCTCGTGGTGGACGGCACGGACCGCGCGCCGGACGTGACGCCGAAGGCCTACGTGGGCACGTCGACGAACCTGGCGCTGGCGAAGAACGTCTCCGCGACGTCGTCGGAGTTCGGCAGCCCCAACGACGCGGTGGACGGCAACGTCACCGCCACGCGCTGGTCCAGCCGCACCGACGTGGCCAGCCCTGACACGGAGTCCATCACCGTGGATCTGGGCGGCGTGTATTCCATCAAGCGGGTGAACCTGTTCTGGGAGGCGGCGTACGGCAAGCAGTACGCCATCGAGGCCTCCGTGGACGGCACGACGTGGAGGGCCGTGTACACCGAGGCCAACGGCAATGGCGCGCAGGATGACCTGCTCAACCTGAGCGGCGTGGGCCGTTACGTGCGCATGCGAGGCATCCAGCGCGCCACGGGCTATGGGTACTCGCTGTGGGAGTTCGAGGTGTACGGCGTGGGGACCGAGCAGACGACGCTGACGGGCCTCGCGGCGGGCAGCCACACGTGGCGGGTGCGGGCGGTCGACGGAGCGAACAACACCACGCTCTCCAGCGGCCCCATCACCTTCACCAAGTAGTCGGCCCGCACCGGGACGAGGGGAAGACGGCGGCTGACCTCCCGGCCGTCTTCCCTTCGCGTGTCGGGGCAAGCCCTGGTGCCAATACTCACAACGAAGCAGCACGGGCTCGCTCATGGCGAGCGCCCGGTTCTCCGAGCCGCGCTTCTTCCGGATGCATGTGACACGGCAGCACCCGGTCAACTGTCGTACAACCGACGCCACTCTGTCCCCATCGCGTCGCGTGACAACCTGTCACGACACCCTGTCACCCGTGAATCCGCGACGCGTGACAGGAGGGGTCTTCGCCAGGCCCGCAAGACAACGCGGGCCCGCCCCGGCGCGACGCGGCCCCGAGTGAAGACAGACACGCGCACGTCCCTGGCATCGAGCTTGCTCTTGTCTCCTTCACCCTTCACGGGGGAGGAGGCAGGACACGATGAAGCACAAGACTTTCCGGCGGTACGCGTGGTTCCTCTCTGGCGCGCTCATCCTCGCGGGAGCACTGGTCGCAGCACGCACGTTCCATCTCTTCACCAAGCCCCCGCTCGACGATTCCGACTCGAGCGTGGACATCCGAAGCGTGGGCGAGAACGCCTACGAAATCACCAGCAAGGACCCGCTCGTCGACACGTTGCAGCCCCGGCACTCGGAGATGGCGATGCAGGCCCGCATCGTCCCCGCCTTCAAGGATGGCAAGGCGCAGGGCTTCAAGCTCTTCTCCATTCGCGAGGGCTCGCTCTACGACAAGCTTGGCTTCCAGAACGGCGACGTCATCCAGCGCGTCAATGGAATCTCACTCGACACGCCAGAGAAGGCGCTGGAGACGTACGCGCTCTTGAAGACCGCCCGCCGGCTGGAGGTGGACCTGCACCGCGACGGAGCCCCGCTGCACAAGGTCTACGACGTGAAGTGAGCGGCCACGCCAAGGCCCGACGATGAGCGAGTCAGGGGCACAGTCTGCGAAGCCAGCGGTGCCACATCGCCGTATCGAACGGGGGCCAACTGGATTTCTCTTCGCCGAGGAAGGGTTCGAGAACACGCGCCAGCTCCCGGTACTGGACCGGGACGGACTGAGTCTCCGTATCGATGGCATCAGGCCACTCGCCCAAGGTCAGCAGCACGCGTTCGGACGCCATCCTCTGGAAGGACAGCTCTGGCATTCCGAGCCGCTGCTGGAGGGACTCAAGCCCTCCGAGCTGCGCGAGCAACGGCTCGCCCAGAAACGTCAGCCAGTAGGCGCCACGAGCCTTGGTGCCAATGTGCCTGCTCGTCTCTCCCATGTGATGGATGTCCAGCCCGAGATAGCGACTCAGGGTGTCCAGGAGCTGCCTCCGCACGGAGAACCAGGCTCCCGGGCGGCAGTTGAGCGCGAGGCTGGCATAGCCAAAGCTGAATGGCAGCTCACGCGCGATGTCGAGGGCCAGGGCACGGAAGTGACCTGGGCCATGTGACAGGAGGTACTCGGTGGGGAACGAGAAACAGATGCCGCTCGTGGCGCCGTCATCCTGGTCGAAGAGCGGCGCATCGAGCTTCCGGCCGTCGTACTCGAAGTGGTAGCCCCCTGCACCGCTTTCGAACTCGGACAGTTCGACGAGCCATTCGATTCCCCAGGCACGCTCGACCATCTGCTCGCGGATGTGCTTCCAGCCCGCCTCATCCAGCGGCAGGGTGTCCCCATCATCCGCGCCATACCAACCCAAGGCCTGGGGAGGAATCGCTCGCCGATAGTGCTCCAGCGCGCGCCACACCCCGGCGGCCACGTCCCGATGAGAATGGCGCATGAAGAAGCAGAGGACGAGCCCCTCGCGAACCACCAGGTCCCCGCTCGCATTCGTCACACGGATGACCGGAAGCGCTTCCCTCATCGAGTCATACCCCATCGAGGCGAGACCATGACCGCCTCTCCCTGCAGAGCTTCCTGGTAGATGCGTCCCTGGTTGGAGCCGGCATAGGCGCTCTTCTCCCCATAGAGTGTCCATCGGGGTTCATTCGTGTCGGGACAAGGGAACTTGAAGTCCAACGTGAGCGCGGACCGCAGCAGGTTCGAGTCGGAATGCAGGACGAGGTCCGGCTTGATGGTGCGCCACAGCTCGCGAGTACACCCTTGTGAGACAAGCCGAGCCTCCTCCTCCTTGCTGACGGTCTCCAGCAGCCGGGCATGGGGATAGAAGCGATATCTCTGCTCGATGCTGAATGGCGCGGGCCAGCGCTGCTCCAGCACCTGCTTCGCACATCGAAGCGCCAGCGCATGCTTGCGTTGCCCCAGGAGCATGGCCCGGGTGATGCGTTCGCCGCAGCCATCCACTTCCACTTCCTCACCACACTCCTGCCTTGTCGGAGCCCGATGACCAAAGAACTCCAGGTTCACCAGGCGCTCGGCCTGATGAGCACATTCGACAAGTTGCTCCTCGAGTTCGTCCACTGCGTTGTCATTTCCTAGCAGCGTCACCAGGAACGGGACCAGCCCAGCAAGGATGGAGGATGATGCGTGCGTGGCCGTGGGAGCGAGCACGCGCGCTCCCTGTCTCGCCACCGCGGAAGCATGGCGAATGCGCGCGGCGGTCTCCGTATCGAACCGCAAGTCCTTGGACGCCGCCTGGTGTGCACTCCCAGCACAAGCCAGGAGCGAGGCTGTGGCCAGGAGCAGGAGCGCCCGTTTCCAATGTGGGTTCCGAGGAACAAGCACGGGCGCCTCCAGAAGTTGGGACGAACTGCTGGAGCAGGCCCAACACAGGCCCGGAGACGGGGACGCTCGTGACGAGCGCCCACTCCCTCCCGGGCCCACGGACCACTCAACCCAGGTTGTGGAAGACGCGCTGCACGTCGTCGTCCTGCTCCAGCGAGTCCACCAACTCGAGGACCTCGTTGGCCTTGTCCTCGGGCAGCTCGATGAGGTTCTCCGCGATGTACTCGGAGTCCGCCGAGATGGGCGTCAGGCCCTTGGCTTCAATCGCCGTCTGCAGCTTGCCGAAGTCGGAGAAGTCGCACCGGATGATGAGCTGCTTCTCGCCCTTCTCACCCGTGCCCTCGCCCAACTCCTGGAGGCCGTGGTCGATGAGCTCCAGCTCCAGCTCGTCCTGGTTGAGCCCCTCCGGGTTGAGGCGGAAGACGCCCATCCGCTTGAACATGAACGCGACGCTGCCCGCGTTGCCCATGTTCCCGGAGTACTTGTTGAAGCGCATGCGCACGTTGGCCACGGTGCGCACGACGTTGTCCGTGGCGGTCTCCACCAGCAGCGCGATGCCGTGGGGCGCGTAGCCCTCGTAGAGGACGATTTCGTACTGCGTCGCCGTCTGGCCGCTGGCGCGCTTGATGGCGGCCTCGACCTTGTCCTTCGGCATGTTGGCCGCACGGGCATTCTGGAGGACCCGGCGCAGCGTGGAGTTCGTGTCCGGATTGGGCCCACCGGACTTCACCGAGATGGCGATGTCCTTGCTGATCCGCGTGAACACCTTCGCCATCTTGTTCCAGCGGGCCATCATCGTGGCCTTGCGCGTCTCGAAAATGCGTCCCATGGGTCGATGCGACTCTTTGGTAGGGGGGCGTTGAAGCGGTGCGGCCAATCTAGCGCAACTCGGGTGGGGCGCCCGCGCTTCGTGTGCGGGGCGGCGGCCTACCCGGCGCTCGGTCCACGAAACGGGCGGGCGGCGACCTCCAGGCCACCGCGCCAGTCCCATCCCAAGGGCCCTGCGAATGACTCAGCGCGCCTGCTGCGCGGGAGCCTGGGGCTGCGCCTGCTGCGCGGGCGTGAGGCTGTTGGCCCCCGTCCCCTGCTCGCCGTTGGCGAAGGCCCGCTCCATGTGGGCGTCGAGCTGCCCCACCGCCATCAGCCCCGCCATCCGGAAGTCGGAGATGAAGGACCAGAGCGGGTACTTGAAGCTCGCGGGCTTGTTGCGCTCGATGAAGAAGTGGCTGAACCACGCGAAGCCGTAGGCGGCGACCAGGGCGGCCGGCACCAGGGCCCCGCGTCCGGTGACGATGGCCGCCACGCCCGTGGCCAGTCCCAGACTGGTGCCCACGAAGTGGAACCGTCGAGTCACGGGCAGTGAGTGCTCGCGCAAGTAGAACGGCCAGAACTCGCCATAGGTCTGGAGGGGCTTGGGCATGGAGTGAAGTTGTGTCCAGGCAGGGGCATCCCGTCAACCCGCTCCAGGTCGGAGCGTGAAATCAGGGCCCTCGACGGCCCCCGAGGGCATGGCCAGCGAGCGGGCAAGCGGCCCCCTGGTGCGCATTTCCCGACAGGTGGGCCCCCTCCCCCGCCGGGGACGACCGGACTCCGAGCCCGGGGCTACTTCTTCACCTTCTTCGCGGCGGCGCGGAAGCACGCCTCGAACTTCTGGGTCTTGCTCTGGACCAGGCCCAGGTGCTTCATCATCGCCATCGTGGCGGAGCTGCTCCTGTCGCGGATCTCCGTATCCATGCACGTCATCGCCGCGTCCCAGCGCGAGCACATGCCCGTGTCGCTGAAGAGGTTCTGGCCCTGGATGCACTTGTCGAGGAGCGGCAGGAACCCCTTCACCGTCGACTGGGCACACGGCATCAGGTGCTTGTCGAAGCAGGCCGACGCCTCCTTGAGGAAGCGCTCCGGGAGCGGCTTCTCACCGACGACGGCGCACACCTTCGCCCGGTCCTCTTGAATCGTCTTGAAGAGCGCCAGCGTGGTGGACATGGTGGCCCCCGCCACCTCGGGACATTGCTGGGCCCGTGCCCGCAACGGACAGATGGCGATGACGGCGACGAACAGCACTCCCGCGAATCTCGACATGTCGTGCTCCTGGTGCCCCGCCCACCAGAGGGTGCCGCCGTGGACGTCCGGGCGTTCTCCTGAAGTTCTAGCGCCAGGGACAGCACTAGAAAAAGCAGGAAAACCAGTACCTCTGGTATGAGGGCTCGCGGCCTCTTGGGACGGCTTCTCGCCCCCCTCGTCGCCCCTGGCGCATGCCGTCGCTCCACAGTTTTCCGCTCGTCATGCATCGCGAGACGGGCCCTCTCCACCTCGTACACGGGTCGTGGGAGACTCGGAGCTGATGACGGATTGGATTCCCAAGCCGAACCCCCAGGTGGACCTGCGCTCCCTGGTGCTCAGCGCGGAAGAAGGCTTCGTGCTCTCGCGGCTGGATGGAGCGACCGCCGCGCGGAATCTGCCCGCCCTCACCGGTCTGCCGCCCGAACGACTCCAGGGCATCCTCACGCGACTGGTTTCGCAAGGCGCGCTGCTCCCCGCCGCGCAGCAACCAGCGCCCGCCGCCGCGAGGAGTCCCACCGCGAGCCCCACGCCGCCCCTCCCCGGCACCTCGAGGCCCCTGACCACGATGCCCCCAGGTGGAGCCTCTGCGGGAGGCCCTGTTGTCACGGCCTCCTCCGGCGGCTCGGCGCCCGCACCGCGCACCGCCTCGCCCTCCACGGTGAGCCCGGGCTACGAGCCGCTCGCCGCACCCGCCACGGAAGCCTCGTCGCCGGACGACGAGGAGCTGCCGATGCTCGACCTGCTGCCCCAGGAGGCGGAGGAGCCCGACTCCTCGGAGTCCGGAGCCCATGACGGCGAGGCTCCGGAAGAGGACACGGAGGACGTGCCTGAAGTCGCGCTGGGCAACTTCCGCCAGCTCTTCGAGACGCGGTTGCATCCGCAAACGGAGGATCAACGCGTGGCGCTGGCTCGCGCGTGTGAGGACCCGGAGCTGTCCGCGCTGTGCTTCGACCCGCTGCCTTCCGTCGTCAAGGCGGTGCTGGAGAACTCTCGTGTGGGGCTCGCGCATGCGCGGCTCATCGCGCGCAACCACCGCAACCCCGTGGGACTGGAGGCGCTCTGTGGCCGCGCGGCCTTCATGGGGGACACGGGCGTGCGCCGGTGGCTGGTGCGCAATCCGCAGCTGCCCTCGGGACTCTTCCGGCGCCTGTGGAGCTCGCGGCGACTGATGGAGCTGTACAAGGTGACCATCGACCGCGACGTACCAGAGGGAACGCGGCGCTCTTCACGCGAGGTCCTCCGTCAACGCTTCACCACCGGCCCCGCCGAGGAGAAGGTGGAGCTCATCCTCAACACGGAAGGCCGAGCACTCGCGTCGCTCATCGGCATGTCCGTGGACGGCAAGACGGCGTCTCTCTTGTGCGGGCGCACGTATCGCTCACCGATGCTCATCCAGAACATCGCCCGCTGGAGCGCGGCGCCACCGCCCCTCATCGCGCACCTGTTGAAACAGGAGGCGGTGCGCCGCCAGCCTCAGTTGCGCATGTTGCTCACGCGCCACCCCAATGCTCCGGCGGACGTGAAGCGCGGCGGAGGCTGAACCTCACGGCCTGCGCGCGGTGAGGATGGGCTGGTGGAAGCCGGTCTCCTCGGGCGAGTACCAGCGTGTATCCATCAACCCCGCCCGGGTCAGCGCGCGCTCCACCTCCACGCGCTGGAGGGCCCGGTAGACGCCGGTGTGCTCCGTCGCCTGCCAGCCCGCGCCCTCGGGACGGAGGATGAACTGGTGCACCTTGTACGTGCGGCCGTCGGCGGCCCAGTCCCAGACCTGAAACAGAATCCGGCGCCCCTCGGGGGCATCCAGCACGCGCTCCGAGGTGAAGCGCGGCTGCTGCGCCATCAACAAGTCGTAGTCGCGCACGCTCAGCGCCAGCATGCCGCCCGGCTTCAGCTTGGAGGCCATCGCGTGCGCCGCGGCATCCAGGTCCTCGTCGGTGAGCAGGTGCGGCACGGCGTTGTCGAAGGCGAGCACCAGGTGGAAGGTGCCTGACACCTGCGTGTCCAGATGCCGCATGTCCGCGACGCCCGTGGTCAGCGTGATGCCCATGGCGCGCGCTTCGCGCTCGGCGCGAGCCACGGCTGCGGGGCTCAAGTCCGTGGCATGGACGACGTAGCCTCGGCCCGCGAGCCCCAGGGCCTGGGTGCCGATGCCGCACGCGCAGTCCAGCACGCGCCGAGGGGGAGGCTCTCCACAGCGGCGCAGCAGCGCATCCAGCGCGGCGCCCTGCCGCTCCACCGACTGCGCCCAGTTGACGAAGAGCAGGTGGTACTCCTCCGCCAGCCCCTCGTAGAACCCGAGCACGGAGTCACTCATGCGCACGGGCTCCGTGAGCACAAGTCCCGTCTTGGAGTGAGTCGCTCCGGAGGTCTCATGTCCCGAACGACCGTCCCTCCACGGCCTCGATGGCGGCGCGCAGGTGCGAGGGCACGGGCACGGTGTCGTTGGTGACGTAATTCAGGGTGACGATGACGGCGGTGCCCTTCGTGTAGAGCACACCGTCCTCCTCGCCGAACACGGCGTGCTCCAGCGTGACGGACGTCGTGCCGATGCGGGAGACGCGCGCGCAGGCCACGAGGCGCGCCGGGAAGACGACGGGGCGCACGTATTCGGCCTGGGTGGCCTTGAGGATGGGGCCCACGCCGCCCGGGGCCCGGGTCTCTCCCGTGCCCGACGGGCCCGTCATTCCGATGCGCACCAGGTAGGAGATGCGGGCGGACTCGAACCACGTGAAGGTCCGAGCATTGTTGGCGTGGCCGAACGCGTCCATCTCACTCCAGTGCAGGGTGAAGGGGACGGCAACGGGGAAGTCCTGGGAGGTGAGGTCCGCCATGTCGGGCAGGGTGCCCCAGTCGAGGCCATGAGGGAACGAAGAACACCGCCTGCCTGCCCTCCAGTCAGGGGCCGTGGCCGTGATAATCCAGCAACACGATGAGTCCACGACTCCAGATCTCCGCGCTGGCCCTCATGGGGCTCGGTATCGCCACTCCAACCTGGGCCGGCGAGCCCGCGCCCCAGACATCGCCCGGTGTGAGTTCGCCCCGTCCGACTGTCGACACATCGCGAGCCACCGCCGCGCCGGGCGCGAAGCCCACGCCGCCCGCCGACACGCGAAGCGCTCACGCCTCGAGCCCCACCGCCGCGCCAGGCGCGAAGCCCACGCCACCCGCCGACACGCGAAGCGCTCAGTCCTCGAGCCCCACCGCCGCGCCGGGCGCGAAGCCCGTGCGACACCGCGTCACCACCGCCGAGGCCCCGCGTCACATCATCGCCGGAGGCAAGGGCCGCGCGACGCTGTTCCTCAACGAGGGCACGGGCGCCACCGCCGCCTCGCTGACGCTGCTGGAGCTCCAGCCCGGAGGCGAGGTCCCCGAACACACGCACGACACGAGCGTCGAGATTCTCTACATCGAGGAAGGCGCCGCGGACATGACGGTGTCGGGGCAGACGATGCGCGTGAGCAAGGGCGACGCGGTCTACATCCCCGCGGGAGCGAAGCACTCGGCACGCGTCGTCTCTCCAGGCGCGCCCTTCAAGGCCGTGCAGGTCTACGCCGGCCCCGGACCCGAGCAGCGCTTCACCCAGGGCCCGAGGGAGAACATCCCCCATGGCAAGTGAGCGGGATGGGGCGGCGGCGCGCAAGGACGGCGAGGCACCCGCGACACAGTCCGCGAAGGTGACGACGGGTGAGCGTCCTCACCTGGTGGAGTCGAGAAACGAAGCCGCGCTCATCTCCGACAGCGGCACGGCGACGAAGCCTCGGCGACACGCGGGCATGGTGCGTTGGCTGCACCCGGCCCAGCTGTTGCGCACGGGCCTGGATGCGCTCGTGGCGGCCGTGTTCGGCGCGCGCGCGGACCATCGCCTCATCGAAGCGGTGGTGCGTCCGCAGGAGCCCTACTTCGACTACTCGCAGGAGACGCTGCCCGACGGCGACTTCTGGCTCGACTACGTCGCGGACACGGGAGACGGCTGGGACTCCACGTACACGGTGGCGCGACTGCTGGCCCTGCCGGAGCTGAAGCTGACCGTGCGAGGACAACCCAGGGCGGGCGAATACGACACGAAGCGTGGACGCGTGCTCGTCTCTGGCGGCGACGGCGTCTACCCCGGCGCCAGCCGTGAGACCTACGAGGAGCGGCTGATACAGCCGTACGAAGCGGCCATGCGTCGCTCGGTCGCACCCAATCCGGACCTGTTCGTCATCCCGGGCAACCACGACTGGTACGACGGCCTGTCTTCCTTCATGCGGCTGTTCTGCGCGAACCGGTGGATTGCCGGACGGCGCACGCGGCAGAGCCGCAGCTACTTCGCGCTGAAGCTGCCGCACCGCTGGTGGCTCATCGGCACGGACGTGCAGCTCAACAGCGACATCGACGTGCCGCAGGTGGAGTACTTCCGGCAGGTGGCGGAGAGCATGGGCCCGGAGGACCGCGTCATCCTCTGCAACGCGGAGCCGGCGTGGATTCTCGCGGCCACGCAGCGACGCAAGGGCAGCTACCTGGAGAACAACCTGGAGTACCTCCAGGAGAAGGTGCTCGGCCGGCGCATCAGCGTCTTCCTCGCCGGAGACCTGCACCACTACCGGCGCCACGAGGATGCCGCGGGCCGGCAGAAAATCACGGCGGGCGGAGGCGGCGCGTTCCTGCACCCCACGCACGCGCCCAAGGCGCACGTGCTGCGCGACGGGTACAAGCTGGAGAAGAGCTTCCCGGACGAGCGCACCTCGCGGAAGCTCGCGCGAAAGAATCTGTTCCTCATCCGCTACAGCCCGCTGTTCGGCTTGATGACCGGGGCGCTGTACCTGCTGCTCGCGCTGGCGGCGTACGCGGAGGTGGGCTCGCTGGGCGTGGCTCAGCTCGGCGACGTCGTGATGGCGGTGGCCAACAGCATGGTGAGCCGTCCCTGGACGATGGTGCTGGGGCTGGGCACCATCGGCGGGCTCATCGGGCTGGCCGACGCGGCGTTCGGGAAGTGGCGGTGGTTGGCGGGCACGCTGCACGGACTGGGGCACATCCTCGCGGCCTTCTTCGTGGCCTGGGGTGGGACGTACATCGCGGTGAGCGGGCTGGGCATCTGTCCGGAGCTGACGCCCGACGGACTCAACTGCACGGCGGGCTGGGCACACCTGGCGGGCAAGTTCCTGATGTCCTCGGGGCTGACGTTCCTGGGCGGCTTCCTGGTCGGCCCCTTCGTCATGGGGCTCTACCTGTGGCTGAGCGTCAACGTCTTCGGGGCGCACTCGAACGAGGCGTTCATCTCGCTGGCGCTGCCGGACTGGAAGAACTTCCTGCGCCTGCACATCAACGAAGCGGGGCACCTCCTGGTGTACCCGGTGGGAATCGAGCGGGTGCCTCGCAAGTGGAAGCAGGTCCACGCCGGTCCCCATGCGCCCGCGTACGAGCCGGATGACTCGAAGGCCACGCCGCCCGCGCTCATCGAACCACCCCTGCGCGTCTAGGCCGTTTTCCCTGGAGGCGGACGTGCCACCTCCGAACGCGGCCGTCCCACAAGCGCACAGTGGATGAGGCTCCCCTGACGACGCACGTCGTCACTTCGCGCCCTTGAGTCGGGGCGTCGGGTTGGCACGCGAATGGCTTTGAGGTGGGGCATGCCCTCTTTCATCCAGGACCTGCGCCACGGCGCCCGCTCACTGCGTCGCAGCCCCGGCTTCACGCTGGCGACGGTGCTGGCGCTGGCGCTCGGCATCGGCGCGAACACCATGCTCTTCAGCGTGGTGAGCGCGCTCCTGCTGCGCCCGCTTCCCCTCCCTGGAGCGGACAAGCTGCTGTCGGTGTGGGGGCAGGATACGCAGCGGACGGACCGGAACACGGGCCTGTCGCGGCTCGACGCGGAGGACCTGCGGCAGAAGGTGAAGTCCTTCGACGGCTTCGTGGCCTTCGACGTCAATGGCGTCACGCTCACCGGTCCGAACCTGGAGCCCGAGCGGGTGGAGGCCGCGGCGGTGTCGGAGGACTTCTTCCGCGTGGCGGGGGTGAAGCCCCTGCTCGGTCGGGTGCTCATCGACGAGGAGTTCCTGCCCAACGGCGCACGCGCGGTGGTGATTTCGCACGGGCTGTGGAAGCGCCGCTTCGGGGCGGACCCGCGCGTCCTGGAGCGCATGGTGGAGATGGAGGGAAACGCCTACCAGGTCGTCGGGGTGATGCCGCAGGGGTTCGACTTTCCGAGGGAGGGCGCCAGCGAGCCGCTGGGGCTCTGGGCCTCGCTGGCCTCGCAGGACTTCATCCGTGACAACTGGGACAGCCGAGGCACGCACCTGCTCGTGGGCATGGCGCGGCTGGCGCCCGGAGCGACGGTGGAGCAGGCGAACGCGGAGGCTCGCTCGGTGATGGCGGCGCTGACGCAGGCGTATCCGGACTCCAACCAGCGCACGAGCGCGACGGTGATGGGCTTGCAGGCGCGGCTGTCCCAGGACACGCGCCGTCCCGCGCTGCTGCTTCTGGGTGCGGTGTCGTTGTTGCTGCTCATCGCCTGCGTCAACGTGGCGCAGTTGCTGCTGGCGCGCGCGCTGGCTCGGCAGCAGGAGTTCGCGGTGCGCACGGCGCTGGGAGCGGGTCGGCTCGCGTTGGCGCGGCAGTTGTTGGCGGAGGGCTCGTTGCTGGCCGTCACGGGCGGAGTGTTGGGATTGCTGTTGGGAACCTGGGGCACGGATGCGCTGAGCGCGCTCCTGCCCGAGTCCGTGCAGCAGGTGCAGACGGTGAGCGTGGACGGACTGGCGCTCGTGTATACGGCGGGGTTGGTGCTCGCGGTGGCGTTGTTGTGCGGGTTGGCGCCGCTGGGCACGGCGGTGAAGGCGAGCCTCGGCGGTCTGCTCCAGAGCACACGTGGCACGAGCGCCAGCAAGTCCGCGTTGCGCTGGCGCGCCGTGCTGGTGTCCACGCAGGTGGCGCTCGCGTTGGTGTTGCTGGTGGGGGCGGGGTTGTTGGTGCGCAGCGCGCAGCGACTGGCGGCGGTGGACCCGGGCTATCGGTCCGAGAACGTGACGCTGATGCGGTACAACCTCCCGGCGGCGCGCTACACGGGCGAGACGATGGCGACCTTCTACGCGCGCTTGCTGGAGCGGGTGCGCGCGCAGGCGGGCGTGGAGGCGGCGGCGCATGTGACGCCGGGCGTGGTGACGGGCGGAGGCATCAGCCTGACGATGGACATCCCGGGTCGGCCCACGGCACCGGGCGAGCAGCAGGACACGAGCTACCGGGCGATGAGCGACGGGGCCTTCGCGACGCTGGGGATTCAGCTGAAGCGGGGCCGGGACTTCACGACTCAGGACACGTTGACGTCGCCGCCGGTGGTGGTGGTGAACGAGTCCTTCGCGCGGCGCTTCTTCCCTGGGGAGGAGGTGCTCGGCAAGCGGGTCATGATTGGTTACGGCGACAAGGTGGAGCGCGAGGTGGTGGGGGTGGTGGGAGACGTGCGAGGGCGGGCGCTGGACAGTCCGGCGGAGCCGGAGCTCTACGCGCCGCTGGGGCAGACGCCGTGGCCGGGGACGACGCTGATGGTGCGCAGCCGCCTGCCGATGGAGAGCGTGGCGGCGGCGGTGAAGGCGGAGATGGCGCAGCTCGACTCGCAGTTGTCGATGCGCAAGCCCACGACGCTGGAGGCGAACCTGGAGCGCTCGGTGGCGGACCGGAACTTCCAGCGGGTGTTGCTCCTGGCCTTCGCGGTGTCGGCGGTGGCGCTGGCGTCGCTGGGTATCTACGGGTTGATGGCGTACAGCGTGGCGCAGCGCAGGCGGGAGCTGGGCATCCGGCTGGCGCTGGGAGCGATGCCGGCGGACGTGGTGCGGCTGGTGATGAAGCAGGCGCTGCGGATGTGCGCGGTGGGCCTGGGTGTGGGATTGCTGCTGGCGCTGGCGATGTCCCAGGTGCTGGAGGGCATGCTGTACGACGTGAGCGCGACGGACCCGCTGACCTTCCTGGCGGTGCCGGTGCTCCTGCTCACCGTGGTGGCGCTGGCCAGTTGGCTGCCCGCGCGCCGGGCCTCGAAGGTGTCGCCCGGCGTGGCGATGTCCGCGGACTGAGGCGCTGACCTGACGGCTCGAGGCTCTCCACCCCGCGGGCCGAGGTGGACCCCGCGCCGACCTGAGAGGAAACATCGTTCCATCAGGTGCGAGCCCGGGCGACAGCGGCTCACCATCGGGTTGTCATCTTTCAGTCCGGCCACGCTCAGCACTGCGCCGGCTCCTCCTGGATTCCCCACGGTGGGAAGTCATTTTCCCACCCCCGTCGGGCATACGCCTTGCTGTGCATCTGGCGGCAGCGAGATGCCCTGGGAGGGTGGATGCGCGGTGGGTGGCGATGGGCGACGGCAGTGGGCATGGCGGTGTTCCTCGGCGCATGCGGTGACTCCTCCGACGCGGACGACATCGATTCGCCTGATGGCCCGGGCCCCTGGCCCACGGACGCGGTGAAGGACTACGCGGCGTCGTTTGGCATTGGCGCCGGTGTCCAGAGCATCGGCGTCGACGAAGGGCACAACATCTGGCTGCTGAAGGGCGCGGAGATTGGCGTGCTGCGTCCCGGCGACACGGCCCCCACGTGGACGCGCGGCGTCGGACAGGCAGCGGAGGGCTTCGGTCGGGACAAGAAGGCGCTCGGCGCCACCGTCATCTGCGGTGGCGAGGCGGGGCGCGCCTACGTGGGCTACCACACCTACGAGCTTCAGCCCGAGGTGCCGGAAAAGCCCCACGCATACATTCCCCTGGAGGGAGAGCCTCACTACTCCGCGGAGCGCTTCGCGGAGTACCAGAAGGGTGACCTGGACGCGGTGCGCCTGGGGTCCGACGGCAAGGTGGAGTTGGAGGAGCACCTGTGGCGCAGCGCGGGCGTATCCGGCGGCAAGCAGCAGCTCGGCCTCCGCAACACCAATGACTTCCACTACGACGAGGACCGCTCGGTCCTCACCTGTCAGCGGGTGATGCGCGGGAGGGACCGGGGAGATGTCTACATCGGCACCAACCACGGCGTGACGCTGATTCGCGGCCTCACTTACAACAGCCACCGTCACGCGGCCTGGTATCGCGAGACACCGCGCGAGGACGGCAGCGTGTCCCAGTCGCTCCAGGCGGGCTTCAACTGGGGGCTCGGACTTGGCCCCGACGGTGAAGTGCTGGTGGCCAATGACTGGCTGGTGGGCATCCTCGAGCCCAATGGCGTGCTGGAGGACTTCGACAAGGAGCGCACCTGGGAGGGCCCGGTGCCCTGGAGCTACAAGGGACACAACTCTCAGCTCAACAGCCTGGAGGAGTTCGACCACTGGCGCGCCGTTGCTCGCACGAAGGCGGGTGCCACCTGGGTGGGCAGTCGCGACTTCGGCCTGTGGCGCATGGAGCAGACGGACCGCTCCAGTGCGAACTACACGCGCATCACCGCCCTGCCCTCCGACAACGTGACGGCGCTGGCGGCCACCGACGAGGGCATCGTCTACGTGGGCACCGATGACGAGGGCCTGTGGCGCATCGAAGAGGACGGCGAGACGCTCACCCGCGTGGACTCCGTGAATGGAAAGCAGGTGCTCCAGCTCGTGTACGACCCCACCGTGGCACCCGCCATGCTCTACGTCCTGACCGACGCGGGCCTCACTGTGTTGCGGGAGTAGCGAGACGACCTCCGACCTTCCCTTGCAAGGCATCGCGCCACGGGCAATGCAGCCAGGTCCCCTCCAGGCGAAATCAAGCAAGGCTTCAATCGGGACCAGAGCAAGTCGGCGAGCCACACCAGCCGCACCACCGCGCCGCGCGTCTTGCAATGACGCGCGACGCGGCGTGAAGACTCACCAGACCTGCACGGGAGCGGCCCGGATGAGTGACAATCCGGTGCCAAGCTGTCCATTGGCGCTACCGCCCCAGGACCAGAGGCTCCGGTCCGCGAGGATGGCGTGGGAATGGTCTCCTCCGGCGGCGACCGCCACGGCGGTACCGAGCGCGCTCACTCGCGCGGGCAGGAGCTTCGACGTGGACGGGACGCCATCTCCCAGCTGTCCCTGCTCATTGCGTCCCCAGGACCAGACCAGTCCTCCCACCGTGATGGCGAGGTTGTGATTCACACCCGCCGCGATGGACAACACTCCAGTCAGCACCTTCGTCTGGACGGGGATGAGCTTGCCGACCGTGGTGCCCTCCCCCACCTCTCCGTAGGAGTTGGAGCCCCACCCCCACACCGTCCCGTCGGACTTCAAGGCCAGGACATGGCTATTTCCCGCCGACACGGCGGTGATGCCCGTGAGCCCCGGCACCTGGACGGGCAGCGAACGCGGCACCGTGGAGTTGATCCCCAACTGCCCCTGACTGTTGGCGCCCCAGGTCCACACCGTCCCGTTCGCCCTCAAGGCCACCGAAAAAGAGTTCCCCGCCGCGATGGCAGTCACCTGCGTCAGCCCCTGCACCTGGACCGGCTGGGAGCGCAGGGTCTGCGTCCCGTCCCCCAGCTCTCCATATCCATTGCCCCCCCAGGCCCACACCGTCCCATCTTCCGCCAGGGCCATGCTGTGCGCGGACCCCGTGGAGATGGACAGAAACCGGGTCGAGGGCATCACCTGCACGGGATTGAAGCGCTGGGTCCGCGTCCCGTCTCCCAAGGTTCCACTCGAGTTCGACCCCCAGGCCCACGCCGTTCCGTCTGACTTCAACGCCAGCGCATGGGAATACGCCATGGAGACAGCCACCATCCCCGTCAGCCCAGGCACCTCGATGGGCTCCGGCCGGGTGAATCTGCTTCCGTCCCCCAACTGCCCCCACGTGTTCACGCCCCAGGTCTGGACCTTGCCGTCCGGAGTCAATCCCATCGAGACCTGAGTGGCCGCGGCCACCCCACGCGAGCGAAGCACCAACGAGGGAACAGGGCTCGCCTTCCTGTCGGTCACCCCATCACCAATCTGGCCGTAATAGTTGTGCCCCCAGGACCACAGCGTCCCGTCGTCCTTCATCACCAGGGCATGCGTCCCGCCCGCCATCAGGGACCGGACATTGGACACCCCCGGAACCTGCGCGGGCAGCGGCCGCGACGCGGAGACGCCCCCGCCCAGTTGCCCGAGCGAGTTCCCGCCCCACGTCCACACCGTCCCGTCCGCCTTCAGCGCCGAGGAGAACGCCCCATTCGCGGACACGGCGACCACCCCCGACAGCCCCACCACCTGGGCCGGCGCCATCCGCGACACGAAGGTGCCATCCCCCAGCTGCCCGGAATCGTTGTTGCCCCAGGCCCAGACCGTTCCATCCGCCTTCAGCGCCACGGAGTGGCTGTTGCCGCCCCCCACGGCCACCACGTCCGCGAGCCCCTGCACCTGCGTCGGGGCCACCAGACCCGGTCCAATCGGCTCCTCGGGGTCCAGCTCCATCGGGAGCGTGCTGTTATAGCCCCACGTCCAGACCGTGCCGTCGGACTTCACGGCCAACGAATGCGCCTCACCCGCGGCGATTGAAACGATGCCCAACAGCCCCGGGACATAGGTGGGCAGGGTCCGGTTGAGTGCCGTCCCATCGCCCAACTGTCCGGCGGAGTTCGCACCCCAGGACCACACCGTGCCGTCCGCCTTCAACGCCAGGGAATGACGGATGCCGGTGGCCACGGCCACGGCCACCAGAGGGCCTGGGACCTGGACCGGGAGCTTTCGCCAGGTCGTCGTCCCATCTCCGACGGAGCCGTAGCCGTTGTAACCCCAGGACCACACCGTGCCGTCTTCCCTGAGGACCACCGAATGCACTCCTCCGGCGGCGACCGAGCCCACCAGGGGCAGCCCCGGGAGCGTGACCTTGATGGGCCCCCAGCGCGACTCGGTCGACCCATCACCCATCTGCCCATACAGATTGCTGCCCCAGGACCAGACAGTGCCGTCCGCCTTCAACGCCAGGGAATGACTCTGCCCCCCCGAGGCCTCGACTCGCTCCAGCCACGCGCGCGTCGCGATGGGCACCGACTTCATCAGATACGTCCCGTCGCCCACCTGCCCGTCGCTGTTCGAACCCCAGGCCCAGACTTCGCCGCTCGCCTTCACCGCCACCGAGTGCTGTCCGCCGCCCGCCGACACGCCCCGGACCTGCGTGAGGCCTGGCACCTGCACGGGCGACAGCCGCTGGAGCATCGTCCCATCACCCAGCTGCGACCTCGCGTTGCTGCCCCACGCCCACACCGTCCCATCGCCCTTCAGCGCCACGGTGTGCTGCCCGCCGCCCACCACCGCCTCGACACCGCTCAGCGCCGGAACCTGCGTGGGGACGAGGCTCACGCCAGTCGACCCCAGGCCGAGCTGTCCTTCGTCGTTCTTGCCCCAGGTCCACACCGTGCCGTCCACTCTCAGCGCCACCGTGTGCGAGCCTCCGCCCGATACCGACGTCAGGCCCGTCAGGCCCGGGAGCGCCGCGGGCAGGGTGCGGCCCGTGAGGTCTCCGGTTCCCAGCTGTCCGTCCGCGTTGCCGCCCCAGGACCAGACGCGCCCATCCGCGGTCAGCGCCAGTGAATGGACATTGCCCGCGGAGATGGCCATCACCCCGGACAGGCCCTGCACCTGCACGGGCGACGTCCTTCGCGTCGTCGTCCCATCCCCCAGCTGTCCTGTCGCGTTGTTGCCCCACGCCCACACCGTTCCATCCGACTTCAGGACCAGGGAGTGGGAGAAGCCCGCGGCGATGGCCACGCCGTTCGTCAGTCCAGGCACGGGCACGGGCACGTGCCGCGAAGTCATACTCCCATCCCCGAGCTGTCCACTCATGTTGTTGCCCCACGCCCACACCGTCCCATCCGACTTCAGCGCCAGCGAATGCAGCTCACCCGCGCCGAGCGCCCGGATGTCGAACAAGCGCCACACCCGCACGGGGAACGGACGCGAGCGCGTCGTGCCATTGCCCAGTTGTCCGAAGGTATTGCCACCCCAGGACCACACCGTCCCATCCGAGCGCAGGGCCAGGGAGTGGTTGCGCCCCGCCAGCACCGTTCCCTGACGAGAGAAGCCTTCCGCGGCGCGCGCGGAGGCGGGCTCGGGTGTCGTCTCCTCCGGAGCACTTCCTGTGCATCCCCCCATCCACAGCGCGCACAGCAACCCGCACCACGCCGCGATGCCAGACATCCGTCTCGTGCCACGATTCATGAGTGAGTCCCCCTTTTCAAAACAGCTCGGGAACCAAGCACCCGTGAGGACAAAGAACAAGACCCCGAATGTCTCTCACGGCCTCACGGGCGTGAAAAACGTCTCGGGACTGGCTGACACGTGTGTCTCGGTTGCATCCAACCGCCAGGTCAATGGAGACCTCCAGGTTGGGGTTCGTGTGGTGACGGGAAACGCAGGCCGTTACGCTGCGCCTCCCCTCCTCCCCTCACGACACGAACATGCCTACTCTCTTCGACCCCATCACCGTGGGCGACCTGCGGCTCGCCAACCGAATCGTCATGGCGCCGCTGACGCGCAACCGCTCGCCCGGCGCCATCCCTCCGGACCTCGCCGCCACCTACTACGCCCAGCGCGCCTCCGCCGGGCTGCTCATCAGCGAGGCGACCGCCATCAGCCACCAGGCGCAGGGCTACGCCGACGTGCCCGGCCTGTACGCCCCCGAGCAGCTCGCCGCGTGGAAGAAAGTCACCCACGCCGTGCACGAGGCCGGGGGCCGCATCGTCACCCAGCTCTGGCATGTGGGGCGCGTATCCCACACGGAGCTTCAGCCGGGCAACGCAGCGCCCGTGGCTCCCTCGGCCGTCGTCGCCAACACCCGGACCGTGTTGTTCAGGAACGGAGTCCCCACGTTCGAGCCGACCTCCGTTCCTCGCGCGCTGGAGGTGGCGGAGCTCCCCGGCATCGTTCGTGATTACGCGCGCGCCGCGCGCGACGCCGTGGAGGTCGCGGGCTTCGATGGGGTGGAGATTCATGGCGCCAACGGCTACCTGCTCGACCAGTTCCTCAAGACGGGCTCCAACCAGCGCACGGACGACTACGGCGGAAGCATCGAGAACCGGGCCCGCCTGATGCTGGAGGTCACGCGCGCGGTGATTGACGCCGTGGGGGCCGGACGCACGGGCATCCGCCTGTCCCCCGTCACCACCGCCAACGACGCGTTCGACGCCAACCCGCAGCCGCTCTTCGAGTCCGTCGTGCGTGAGCTGGCGAAGCTCGGCCTCGCCTACGTCCACATCATCGAGGGGGCCACCGGGGGAGCGCGTGAGCTGGCGGACCGTCCATTCGACTACGCAGCGCTGAAAAAGGCGTATCGCGACGCGGGCGGAAAGGCGGCGTGGATGGTCAACAACAGCTACGACGGGGAGCTCGCGAGCAAGGCCGTCGAAGCGGGCGCGGACCTCGTCTCCTTCGGCCGCCTGTACATCTCCAACCCGGACCTCGTGCGCCGGTTGCGTGAGAACGCGCCCCTGGCCCGGCTCGACAAGACGACGCTCTACGGCGGCGGCGCCAAGGGCTACATCGACTATCCCAGCCTCTGAGCCGGGCGGCTCATCTCGGGGGACCTCGCGAGAAGGCGCTCTTCGCGCGGGGCCTCCGCCTCGGAGTCCTTCATCGCTGGAGGCGGAGCCATCAAAGATGCGCAGGTGGCGAATGCCGTCACGCGCCGCCTCCCACGTCGCCAATCCCAGCTCAACAAGCTCCCGCTGGTAGGACTTCCAGGCAGCCCGCCGTATTCAGCACTGCGAAGCGCGGAGAACTCCTTCCTCGCGAGCACCTGCTCGTGAGGTTCGGGCAACCACCCATCGTTCGCTTCCAGTCAATCATCACAGCGGGCAGAGCGTCCTTTTCCCGCGGGCGAATTGATTCTCCGTCGTCCCCCTTCGCCGACTCCCGCTTTGCATATACTCCGGGACATGATGGGACGACCCGGGCCTTCATCACTCCGAAGCAGCAACAAGCCAACCAGCCGGTGGATCCTCACATCTGGGACATTGGCCACCATGGCAACTTCGTCCCCCTCTACGACAATGGCGAGGGCGGCCATCACCCATACAAGCACAATTGGCATCACCTGATTGCCAACGACATGCTCTTCCAGGAGTTCTTCGACGACAGCAGGGGCGCATCAAGTGAACTACAAGATTCTGCGGGTCCCTCCGCGCGACGAACTGGGTTACCTCGAGCAGGAGACCCGGGGCGTGGCCCAGGCCTGGCGACTGGGAGACGGCGAGCCCATGGGGGACAAGTTCCCCAAGCAGGCTTCCTATCCACTCTCCAAGAAACACAGGGGGATGAAACTCACGGATTTCATCCCCAACAAGTTCTCGCGCCTCATCATCTCGGAGAAGGCGCGCAAGCTCCTGGAAACCGCGCCGGTCGATATCGAGTGGCTTCCCATCTCCATCATCGACAAGAAGGACCGCGTGGTCGACGCGCCCTACTCCATCGCGCACGTGCTGGGAACCGTGGATTGCGTGGACCTCGAGCGCTCGGAGTACGACCGCTCCAGCTTCTCGCCGGAGCAGTTCCTCGTCATCCGCCGCCTGCTCCTGCGCGAGGACAAGATTCCCGAGCAGCGCTCCTTGTTCCGCATCAAGGAATACCCCCGGGCCTTCATCATCCGGGAGGATCTGCTCGACAAGCTCACTGCCGCGGGAGTCACGGGACTGGATGTGCTCGAACTGGGCGCTCCCGTCATGCTCTGAGCCAATATCCACCCTGGGGTGAGCATGTCATCGGACCTGGAAGATGATTACAGGAACATCCGCTTCACCCTGGGCCGGCTGCTGGAGCAGGCGCTGGCCCGGTCTCAAGCTCCCGCTCGACTCAAGCTGTGCGAGGCCCTGCTCACCGGAGACGAGCAAAAGCTCGAGACGGCCTGGGCAGACCTGCTGCACGAGCGCTCGCGGGAACTCGCGCGCGAGCGTGGGAACCCGCGCGCGGATCCAGAGATGCTCCGGACGGAGGCTCACGTCTTCATCGAGGGAGTCGCACTCCTTCGGCTGGCAGGCTCATTGGGAATGCAAGTCCAGCACCTGACTGCCCCGGACATTCCGGAGTGGCTGCTGGCCAGTCCCCGGCGCCCCCGGCCCTCGGCCCTCGACTGGCGCACGCCCCCGTGAGTCCCCCACTCCACACGACTCAGGGTGCGCGAAGCTCCACCTGCGAGGACTGTTTCCCCAGCCATTCACCTCGCAGGTGGTTGTTGCCAACCTCCAGTCGCAGCTGCGCCACCGGGGTCCCGTCCGCATCCTGCTCCTGCAGGTCGAGCTTCCCGCCTTCTTCCTGGCCGTTCAGCTCAATCCGCTTGCGATATTTCTCGTAGAAGTACACGCCGGACACCGAGTCGGCGGACTGCTTCTCCAGCACCATGACAATCGGCTGCTTGCCGACACGACCGCGCAGCACCTGACCCAAGACATCGCCTGACAACGCCTGGCCTTCACCCAGCAGCACGCTCTTGCCATAGGCCGTCAGATGCGGACGCAGGGTGGCGTACGGCAGTGACAGGCTGACACCGCCTACGTCGTCGAGCGCGCGCGAGGCGTGGTTGCTGCAGCGCTCCGCCGTCAGAACGGCTGCCTCCGCTTTGAACTCCCAGCGCTCATCGAAGGAGGTCCTGGCGGACGCTTCCTCTGCATCCTGCGCATTGCTGGCCAGACACTCGCGATTGAGGGCGATGCGCGACTCCAGGTCGTCAAGCTTCTCGCTATCAGCTTTCTGCTTGCGTGACGCCTTCAGCTCCTTCTCATGCTTCACCATCTGCGCCCGGTAGACGCGCTGTTTTTCTTTCTGCATGCGTTTGCTCAGCGCCTGCACTCCGGCACGGGTGAACAACTCCTGCGGATTGAGCAGGCGGCCGGTCCGTGTGTCGAAGCTGAAGGCGACATGGTCCGTCTCGCAGTAGGCGCCGCAGACTTCGGCCTTGAATCCAATCGTGAGCAGCCGCGCATCGTTGCGCTTCACTCCGAACTCCTGACCGGCCAGGCCCGCCAGGTCGAGTTCCTGAGCGGGCAGTCGAGGTTCCGCCTTGGCTGGCGCCAGCGCCTTGAACCGGGCGATGAACAGGCGGTCATTGATATTGGAGGCCACCTCCGGCTTGTCGTGGGTGATGAACGGCATCTGGATGACGTCCTGCGGATAGGGGTGCTCCGCATCCGGCTTGGGGATGACCGTGAGCGTCGTCACCTTCAGGTCGGCCGCCTGGGTACCGCCCGCGAGCAGCGTGGCCAGAAGAGGGAGCAGCGCGAGACGTACGGGAAGACGCTTCATCGGGAATCCTTGGACATGGCGACGACGTCGGCATCCTGCCGCATGGAGCAGCCGAAGAGCAGCCCATGCACCACGTCGTGGACTCGCGCCTGGCGTTATTGCAGGCTTCACTCGCAGGCCGTGCGGGATATGACACTCCGACGGCCCTGCACGGCTTCACAACCGCCGTACCCACTCGACCCGGAGGACCTCCATGCCCCGTTCCGCTTCCGCGCTGCTTGCCCTGGGACTGCTGCCTTTCGCCCTGACCGCCTGTGGTTCCGCCGAGGAGCCCACCCTCGGTGACGACGCCCTGGGTGAGGCCGAGCAGACCGTCTGCACCCCGAACATGTCCGTCACCTTCGGGACGGCCGACAACTTCGGCGGAGGACCGGACCCGTTGCCCTACGCCCCCACGGCGATGCCCGAGTTCGTCACCTACCTCGCGGCCAACGGCATCCCGGCCAGCCAGCTCAAGACGCTGGATGACGCCACCTCCAACCGTCATACCGTGGCCACGCTGCGGCACGGACTTCGGAGCTGTTTCACCCAGACACCGTTCTGCACGCTGACGCTCTGCGCCTATTCCCGGGCGCTTCCGACGACCCCTCAGAACGACACCATCACCGTGCACGACACGGACTTTGGCACCTACAGCTTCCCCATCATCGCCAACACGGCCGTGACGCCCGCGCTGACCCCGACGTGGAACCCGGGCAACACCGCCTTCCTGTGCATGCCGCTCCCCATCACCTCGGTGGGCGACATGCTGCAGTTCCGCATGCAGAACGAGTCCATGGTGGACTTCATCCGCATCAACCTGAACTGCTGAACTCCGTGAGTCGGATGGAGACCTGACGGCCCGCGGAGCAACCCTCCGCGGGCACGACCCAGGCGGAATCCTCAAGCCTGTTTCTTCATCTGAATCTCCACGACGCGCGCTGATGCGAGCTCCCCCAGAATCCTCCGCAGGCTTCCGGGGTTGTTGCCGCCAAGGTCGAAAGCCCGCCGGTTCCCGGTTCCTGCTCTCGGCGTGCCCATGCACACCATGACCGCGTCAGGCCGCTCATACAGCCTGCAGAACGGGCCCGTGGGAATTGGTTGGTCGAATCCAAGACTGCTCATCACGGGGTCGAGGTTCATCAAGAAGTCTGGGGTGTCGCCCTTGAGGCTGCCGCTGCAGGTGTGCGGTGCCCTGTCGATGCGAAACAAGGAGAGCGCTCCCCACGCGAGCATCTCCCTCAGCGTCTCGAATGCGTCGGTCAGTTCCTTGCCGCGAGCTTGACGCGACGTGACCATGGCATCGTTTCGTACAGGCGCCTTGAAGTCGTAGAAGAGATGCAGCGGCATCATCTCATCGGACTCGTAGGCGATGAGCAGAAAGCGGGGATCAGGCTTGACCAGCGCCTGGGCGTAGCACGCCAGCACGCGCTCGGCCGAGAAATCCAGGGTGGGATAGGCCAGGGGTCCCATGCTCTGTCCCATGTGACCCAGGAACCAGCGATAGAACGGAGGCAGGGGACGGCCGGCAATCCGCTCGACCTTCTCAATCGTGGAAGGACTGGCGCCCCGCCACTGCTCCGCGAGCCCAGGGACGGTCCGCAGCAGCAGGCTCTCCAGTTGGGGCTCTACTCCTTCGTGTGTCGGCATTGCCTCTCCTGGACTTCCGGGCAGATCATCATGGGGAGGAGGACACAACAGGTGCCGCACGGCGGAACCGTCTTCCCATGCGCGAATGGACCTGCGACCACCGTACCGCTCGCCCGGTCCCGGAACTTGATCTTCCCTCGGGTCGGTCTGCCTTCGGGATGGAACCACTGCTCGGTGATGCCGGCAGGGAAGGCCTCGTCCTCCAGCACGAGCAGAAGCGCTTTAGGAGCAGCACAGCGTCCTGGAGGGTATGCGGCCGGTAGCTGCTGATTGCGACGGAACTTCTGGTACTCCTTGCCGGCGTCCACCCAGACGGTCTTCACTTCGTCCGCGCGCTGCTTGAACCGTCGCTTGAAGCGGATTGACCCAGCCACCGCGCCCCTCTCCTCCCACTGAACCCCGCGCGACCCGCCGTGAGGCGGTGTACACAGAGGCCATGCGTGCCCCTGTCTCCTTCTTCCTGACTCCCCCCGAGGGACTCGCCGGTGTGCTGACTCCCACGCGACTCGCGGCCATGCGCGCCACGGTGGCCGAGGGCCTGGAGGACCCCGAGGAGGACGATGACGACGTCCTGCTCCTGGAGCTGATGGACCACCTGTCCCGGCACGGCGCGGACACCGTGACCCGGCTTCCCGAGCGACTCGAGGACGGAGTCTGGGACCTGCTCGACGTGCTCGCCGACGAACTCGTCCACCTGGACGAGGACACACGAGGGGAGCCCCTGGAGCTGGCCACGCAGCTCCATCCCAGCGAGTACGACCTCCAGGCGGCGGAGGCCGTCGTCGGCACATCCTGTCCGGAGCCCATCCAGCGACTCTGGCGCTTCACCGTCTCGGGCCGTATGCCCGGAAAGGATGGCCCCATGGGCCGTGGCTTCAAGCGCGTGTACCCGGCCCTCGGCTTCTGGACGGGCTCCGAGGTCCGCCAGCTTCACGAGGGCCTGCGCGAGCACCTGGCCGGTGCCCCCGACTACAAGCCCCTCCTCCGCTCCGCCCGCCTGCGCGCCTGGTTTCAGCGCAAGCTGTCCCTCGCGCGACGCGGCGACCCGGCGCGCGCGCTCGACGCGGCCACGCACGCCCTGGACAAGGCCTCCCGCCAGGGCCTGGGCCTCCTCTTCATTCGCTGAAGCCCCGTCACGCGAGGCTGCGCGCCAAGCTCCCCAGCGTGGACACCGCCGCTTCGACTCGCGGCGTCCACGGCTGACCACAGCTCAGTCGGATGAAATTCCGATATGAGTCCGGCCGCGCGGAGAAGATGGGCCCGGGCGCGATGCTGATGCCCGCCTCGATGGCGCGCTCATGCAACGCCAGTGAGTCCACCTTGGGCGGCAGCTCCACCCACAACAACGAGCCCCCCGACGGCCGAGCCACCCGCGTCCCCTCCGGGAAATACTCCGCCACGCCCCCAGCCATGCTCTCCACCTGGGACATGAGATGGCGGCGCAGCGAGCGCAGGTGCCGGTCATACCCGCCCTCTTCCAGGAACCGCGCAATCGCGAGCGGAGGCAACGACGCCGTGGCAATCGTGTGCGAGAACTTCAGCAACTCCACCCGCTCGCGGAACCGCCCCGGCGCCACGTACCCGACGCGGAACCCCGGCGCGAGCGTCTTCGAGAACGAGCCACACAGCAGCACGTTCCCTGACGTGTCGAAGGACTTGCACGTGCGCGGGCGCTCCGCGTCGAAGTGCAGGTCGCCATACAAGTCATCCTCGATGAGCGGAACGCCCCGCGCCTCCAGCATCGCCACCAACCGACGCCGCCGCGCCTCCGGCATGCAACTGCCCACCGGATTGCTGAAGCTCGGCACCACCAGCACCGCCGCCACGCGCCGCCGCTCCAGCGCCGCCTCCAACGCATCCAGCTCCATCCCATGTCGCGGCGAGCACGGAATCTCCAGCGCCTTCAGCCCCAGCGACTCGATGGCCTGCAACGTGCCGTAGTACGCGGGAGACTCAATCGCGATGGTGTCCCCCGTGCGCGCCACGGCGAGCAGGCACAGGTGAATCGCCTCCGCCGCGCCACAGGTGATGATGAAGTCCTCGGGTGCCAGCGCCCCACCCCAGTCGAGCGAGCGCCGCGCCAGCTGCTGCCGAAGTTCCGGGCACCCCGGCGGCGCGTCGTACAGCACCCCCACGTCACCGGCCTCGCGCGTGAGCGCGTTCAGCTCCCGGTACAACCTGCGCGTGGGCAACAGCTCCGGCGCGGGCCACGCCCCACCGAGCTGCACGATGCGAGGGTCCCTCATCGCCTGGTACACGCGGGACACCAGCCCGCTGATGGTGACGGGCGTGGCGCTCGTCGCGGGCCGGGACACCTGCGGCTCGGCGAGACGCGGGCGCTCGCGGCGACGCACGTAGTGGCCCGACTGCGGCCGCGTCTCGATGAGCCCCACCGACTCCAGGTGCAGATACGCCTGGAGCACCGTGGAGACACTCACCCGCTCACGCAGGCTGAGCTGGCGCACCGAGGGAAGCCGGTCCCCCGCTCGCAGCGTCCCCGCGGCGATGGCCTCCTCCAGTCGCTCGGCCACCTGCTCGTACAGCTTCGGTTTGTGTGCCAGCGCGCCCATGCCACCTCCGTCGAGATGCCGTCCCGGGACCTGTATCGGTACCGGGCCCGACGCCCGCTGCCCAGATACACCTGACCGCATGTCGGACCGGTACAGTTTCCCACCCCGGGACTGTACTGGTCACAATGACAATCGGCTGCATCTGTTCTGTTCCCGCGACAGGGCGCATGTTGCGACGCGCAAGGAGGTCATGGAGCCATGGAGTCGATGTTCGCTCTGACGCGGCGGAGCTGGTGGAGCACGCTGTGGAGTCACTTGAAGCCGGAAGCACACCCGGAAGCGGAGTCGGGCTGCTTCGGACTGTTCCAGGGCGCGCTCTGGAGTCGGCGCGTGCGAGGAACCGAGGGCCTGACGCTCACCTGCACCGAGGGTCGGCTCTGGCTCACGCTCGACGCGGACCCGACGGACTACGTGCTGGAGCCCGGCGCCACGCTGCGCCTGGAGCAGGCAGGCCACATCGTGGTGCAGGCCCTGAGGCCGGCGCGCTTCCGCCTGACGAAGGGCGCGCACCCGCCTCCCTGTCCCTCGTGAGCCTCACCCCTCCAGCTTCACGGGCGCGGGCACACCCACCGCGTCCGGACGCTGGCCCAGCACACTCAGGAGGAAGGCCGCCCCCACCCCCAGCATCAGCACGGGTGGGAGCACCCCCTGCTCGAGCTGCGCGGCGAAGGACAGGTTCGGCTGGGCCTCGCGGAACAGGAGACCGACCAGGGCCAGGCTTCCATGCAGCGCGAAGAACAGCCCGCTCAGCAGCCCCACGGGCCGCGAGCGCCACAGCGCACGCACCGCCAGCAGGACACCGCCCAACAGCAGTCCCTCCAGCAGGGCCTGATAGAGCAACACGGGGTGCCGCGCGGGGAGGATGCGGTGCAGCTCCGCGAGGAAGGTCGCATCCGCGCGCGCCAGCGCCGCCACCTCATGCCCCGGGGCATAGGCCAGGGTGGACACGTCGAACGACGGCGTCACCACGGGCTGGAAACCCGGCATCCCCACCTCGGCGGGAAAGCGCACGGCCCAGGGCACGGAGGTCACCTGCCCCAGCGGCGCGCCTTCCATGAACACCGCCAGGTACGCCAGCAAGAACCCCAGCGGCGCGAGCACCGCCAGCGCATCCGTCACCTGGAGCCACGGGCGTCGCTGCTGGCGCGCGAAGTACACCGAAAAGGCGACAACTCCCAGCACCGCCCCCAGCACCGATGCGCCCCCCTGTCGGAACTGGAAGAAGACGGAGCCGTCGCGGGAGAAATCATCCCACTGGTGCAGCAGCACGTACCCCAGCCGTCCGCCCAGAATGACCCCGAAGAGGCTGGCGTAGAGCACGAAGCCCGACACCTCCTGCTTCGCGACAGGGCCTTCACCTCGCGCCGCCTGACGCCGGAGCACCGCGAACGCGAGCAGGAAGCCCACGAGGTACGCCGCCCCCGTCCAGCGAAGGGAGAGCGTCTCCGAGAAGCGGAACAGGAAGGGATTGATTCCGTGCAGGAAGTGGGTGTCCACGACGCCTCGCTCGGCAAGTCCCACGGGCGGGCGAGCCGCCCCACCCGTGGGCACACGTCCGCTACTTGAAGAAGTCTTCGGGAGCGATGTTCGTGAGTTCCTTCCCGACGACCTTCCGGAAGTAGAGCGTGGTCGAGCCATTGCTGCTGGTATCGGCCTTCTGGTAGCGGAAGCCATCCAGCTTGCCCTCGGCGAGCAGCCGATTCCAGTCCGTCCCGTTGATGCGAATGGTCGCGCTGGGACCACAGCAGTTGTAGGTGACGTCCGACGTAATCACCCCTCCGGTCCAGGACATCGACATACAGCTCTGCTCATACAATCCGAGCTTCACCGTGGCGGAGCCCTGATTCATCGTCTTGATGCAGTCCTCGGCACCCTGCGCCGTTCCCTGGGACAGACACAGCCAGACAAGACACAATCCCGCCATCATCTTCTTCATGGGGTTTGCCCTCCGTGGGGTTTCGAGTCAGGGCTACAGCAGCGGCTTGCTGGCGGTCTCGGTGGCCTTGGTGTCCACCTTCTTGTTCTTCGGCTCCTGCTTCGCGGCCTTGTCCTCCTCGATGGTGAGCGTCCTGGGCTCGGCGGCCTTGGACTCCGGCGCCGGCTTCGTGGTGGAGGGAGGAGGCGTCTTGGCCGGCGGAGTCTTGTCCGCGGCGAAGGCTCCGGAAGCGATGCAGACAAGGCACAACGTCACCCAGTTCTTCATGGGAACGATTCCTTTCAGGACTGAAGGGATTCATGGGCCCTCTGAATGACGCGAAGTCACACCACGATGGGCCCACGCGCACTGTTGCCGCGTGGCATCAAACTCACAATCACCCTGGCAGGCTGATTGCTGTTGCTATTCAAACAGCGGGAGCGCTATCGGAGGCTCCTCTTCAGATAGAGCGCGAACGGCATGTGGGTGACGGCCTCGCCGGAGAGCGGGACCTCCAGCGTGCCGTCATACCGCGCGGGCCTGCGCCCCCGGGAGACGACCTCCGGCTGGATGGTGATGCTCATCCCCACCTTCAAGAAAGGCTCCCGCGAGTCCTCCACCTCGGGGGCCTTCAGTCCGAAGTAGAGGTCCAGCTCGTACCGCTGCGCCGACTCATTCACCCGGAACGCCGCGCGCTCCACGAGCAGCTTCTCCTCCAGCTTCTTCAGGACGCCCGGGATGAAGTCCACCTGGAAGGTCCCCTCCAGCGTCTGGATGACATCCTGGACGCTCTTGAGCGACTGGGGGTCGACAGCGATATCGAGTGCCATGGCGCGCCTCCGGCGACACAACCGCGTGGACAGTCCCTCGTCGGAGCGCTCCGCGTCGCGAAAGCCAGACACGTCGAGCCCCGGCCAGGCGCAGGTGATACCGCACCGTCCGGACGAGGCTGGGAGGCCATTTGACGGGGGCGTCGACTCCGCGACAGGGATGAAGCCCTCGTGTCGGGAAGTCCGCGAGCCGGAGACTGTCTGCCTTCACACGGCGGGCTCGGACCGCGGGGCGACGCGGGAACACCGTAGGTGCCCGAGGAGGCCCCCTGGCGTGCAGGGGGCCTCGTGCGGCGGAGGACGGCTCAGGGCACCGTGAGGATTTCGGCGCCCTGCTCGGTGACGAGCAGCGTGTGCTCGAACTGCGCGCTGCGGGTGCCGTCGGCGGTGACGGCGGTCCACCCGTCGTCCCACGTGCGGTGGCCCCAGCCGCCCTGGTTGATCATCGGCTCGACGGTGAAAATCATGCCCGTCTGGATGACGGTGTCGGCCTCCGGCTCGTAGTAGTGCGGAATCTGGAGGGCCGTGTGGAACGTCTCGCCGATGCCGTGGCCACAGTAGGCGCGCACCACGCTCACGCCGTTCTTCGTGGCGTGCGTCTCAATCGCGCGGCCGATGTCGCTGATGGGGCGGCCGGGCTTCACGGCGGCGATGCCCAGCTCCAGGCACTCGCGCGTGACGCGCACCAGCCGCTCGCTCTCCGGCTGCGGAGTGCCCACGAAGTACGTGGCCGAGCAGTCCCCATGCACCCCATCCAGGAAGATGGTGATGTCCAGGTTGACGATGTCCCCGTCCTCCAGCGCGCGGCTGTCGGGGATGCCGTGGCAGATGACCTCGTTGACGGAGGTGCACAGCGACTTGGGGAAGCCGTGGTAGTTGAGCGTGCTCGGATAGCCGCCCCGGCGGATGTATGCCTCGTGGGTGATGGCATCCAGCTCGTCGGTGGTGATGCCCGGGCGGACGTGGCTGGCCACCTCCTGGAGCACCTCCGCGGCGGCCTTGCAGGCGCGGCGCATGCGCGCGATGACGTCCGGCGTCTTGATGTCGGAGTCCCCGCCGCCTCGACGCAGCGGCCGCCCGGACACGGCGTAGTCCGGACGAGGGATGTTCAGGGGCACATCGCGGCGGGGGCTGATGATGCCCGGCCGGATGCCATTGCGCGCCACCTCGGGGCCCTTCTTGCGGGCCTCCACGGCGTCGGCGCCACGGTGACACTTCTTGTACTTGGTGCCGCTGCCGCACCAGCAGACGTCATTGGGACCGGGCAGCACGGCGGGAGGGGTACGGGGACTGGCGGTGGTCATCACTCAACTCCGGTGTGGACCGTGTCGGACTTGCGGGCGCGCAGCCAGCGCATCACCTGGGGACGCAGCCACAACCGGGGACGTCCCGTGCCCAGGTCCAGGATGGGCCGGGGCATGTCCGGGTAGCGGCGCAGATAGGTGCTGACGCTGTTGGAGTGGCGCAGCTGGAGCAGCCCGGCCACGCCCTGGGCGTCGATGAGGTCTTCGGTCTTCACCATGGGACACATGAAGGGCTTGTCTATACCCTTAGACACGGCTCGGCGCACGGCTTCTTTCCGCCTCCCCGGGTGAGGGGCGGCCGGGCGACCAGTGGAGAACAACGCCCCCTGGGGGCCCTCCGGCCGAGGTCGGGGACGCCAGGGCCGGAGGGGAGCGAGCCCGCGGGTCGGCGAGCGCCTGGTGCCGGGCTCCAGGAGGCTTCCGCCCCATGTCGCGCGGGCACGTCGAGCCCTGCCCAGGGAGTTGTCCGCCGGTCACCCACCATGGCGGGTCACACGAGGAGGGTTCGACCTGCTAGGTTCAGCGGCTTCCAGGAGACCTCTGACGACCATGAGCACGCGGACCCCATCGATGAATCCGGACGCCCTTCCTCCGGGCCTCGTCATCACGGGCGGATGGCGCGTCATCGAGCGGCTGGGCTTGGGGGGCTATGGCGTCGTCTATCGCGTGGAGCCCACCGACGCGCCGGGGCGCTACTTCGCCCTCAAGCTGGCCCGCGACGCGTCCGAGGGCCGTGCGTTGCGCGAGCTCACCCTCTTGCTGGACCGCGCGGTGCATCCGAACGTGGTGGCGGTCCATGCCTGTGGCCGCTGGCCGGACATCGTCACCGGCCACTTCTACTTCGTCATGGACTGGGTGCCCGGGCCTCCGCTCCACGTCTGGGCGGACCACCACAACCCCACCTTCCGACAGCTCCTGGAGACGCTCCGTCGCGTGGCCCTGGCGCTGGACACGCTGCACGCGGGGGACGTGCTGCACCGGGACCTCAAGCCAGAGCACATCCTCTTGCGGACCCCCGAGGGAGACCCCGTGCTCATCGACCTGGGCGCGGGCGTGTACACGGGTGCGCCCACGTTGACCACGGGTCCCCTGCCCCCGGGGACGCTCTACCTGCGCAGCCCGGAGGCCATCCGCTTCCACCAGCGCCACTGGCGTCATCCGGATGCCCGCTACACCTCCGTGGCCACCGATGACCTCTATGCGTTGGGGGTCTGTCTGTACCGCGCCGCCACGGGGCACTACCCCTTCCTCCCCGACTGGCCGGCGGACGTGCTGTGCGCCGCCATCACCTCGCAGGAGCCGCCCGCGCCCTCCACGGTGAATCCCCGCGCGCCGCCCATGCTCGACACCCTCCTCCAGCGGATGCTGGACAAGGACCCCGCGCGCCGCTTCCAGAGTGGCGCGGAGCTGGCATCGACGCTGGTCGCCACCCTGGAAGGCACACCCGGCGAGTCCTGGGATGAGCCCCTCTTCGACTGGGCGGAGGCTCCGCTCGTCGCGGTGGACGGCGAGCCGTCGCAAGCGCTGCGCCGCGTGCGCCGTCCGGAGTGGGCTTCACATCTGCGCAAGCCTCCATCGAAGGCTCGGGCCCGGTTGCAACAACTGTGGGCCACGGTGCTGGGCACCCTGCGGCCACCACCGAGTCCCGCGCCATGGACCTCGCCCAGACACGCCACGGTGGAGGGCCAGGCGCGGCGGCTGCATCCCCATCCCTATCGACGCCTGCTGTTGACGCTGGTGGGAGTGGTGGCCCTGGGCGTGTTTGGGAGCCGTTTCATGGGCGGGTGGAGACAGACAACTCCACAGGTCACCCATGAAATGACCTCCCCCACTGGTCAGAAACTGGCCAGCGCGCGTGAGTCGCCGCACAGTGGCGGAGTCGCGATCTCGCCCATGGCGGAGCCCACCCCCGCGACCGTCGCCCCCGTGGCGCCGTCACTCCAGGACCCCACTCCCGTGAAGAAGGCCCCCGCCCTGTCCGCGTCGCCCCCTGCTCCCGTGAAGCAGCGCTCCCCCTCCCTGCCCCGTCTGTCCAAGGTAGCCCTGGCTTGCACGGGGCTCGCATGCGCCGGCTCGCCATCTGTGGTGAAACACCAGCCAGTGCCTGCCGCCGAGGACTGCCCTCCTGGAGCGCGGGAGGCCATGGCCCGGCTCAACATCCGAATCGGCGTTCAGGTCTCCGCGTCCATCGGGGAGAGGGACCACACCGGACTTGCCCATGCGGACATCACCCTCCGCGAGTCTCGAATCTCGACCCATCTGGACCGGACGTTCGGAGCGCTCCGCCGAGGAGCGGAACTCATCACGAACATCTACGTCACCCCCACCCGGGTCTATGGCCGAGTCGTCGAGGCACGAATCGAGGGCAAGAGCTACCCTGTCTGCATGTCATATGTCGACCCCAATCAGAGGGGGGTGTATGGCATTCCCGCCAAGGCAGGCAGCGACGATGACCATGGCGTCGTGGCCAACAAGTTCGCCGTGCGCGCCGTGGGTCGCTTCCAGGAGACCGGTGACGAGAAGAATTAGCACGAGCCGTCCACGACGCCTCCTGCCGCTCATGATGTGCCTCGTCGCCATGAGCATGCGGAGCGGGCCCGCACTGGCGCAGTCTCACACGTCATCGTCTTCCTCGGAGGTCCGTCGCATCGACCTGGGGACACGACAGGGCCCAGCACCTGCCGAGATCTTCATTCGTCCCGGGGGCACCACCGCGCTCCTGTTCGACACCTCTCTCGCACGAGACGCCGTCACGCTGGAGGGACGGGAGCGTTTTCACCGGGTGGTGATGGGCGAGGACACCCTCATGCTCCTGCCCTCGGACAAACTCCAGGAAGGCACGCGGCTGCGTCTGACCCTGCGCTTCGAGGACGGCTCCACTCCCAGGGAAGCGAACTTTCTCCTCGTCGTGGCCCCGGGGCACTTCGATGCCCAGGTGGAGGTCGTGAGCGATCCACCAAGAGCGCGCAACAACCGGACCGAGACCGCCCAGCTCGAGGGCGAGCTTCTGAGGCTGCGCGAGGAGAACGCGAGGCTTCGAGCTGAGCAGGGTCCAACGGGCCTGACAGGACTTTTCGCCACAGGGCTTCTGAACGAGCAGGGCATTCTCGGAAACACACTCGGTCAGGACCTCTCAACGGCCCGGTCCATTCTGTCTCGTGAAACCGAGGCACAGGTCTTCAGGAGCATCTCCCGCGTCGCGGTGGCACTCGTGCTGGCTTCAGCCGGCCATCATCTCCCGTGGACCGCGAGCCGAGCCACGCTCAGGGACACCCTGGGTCGCCGCTCCCATGAGCTGCGGGCCTGGCAGTCGAAGCCCCTGACCGCTGGCGACATCGAGGTGTTGCTCATCCTGGAGACAGAGGCCAGCCCGGACGAACTGCAAGGCACCTACACACTCGAACTGCGCGACGGGAACGATTCACGGGCCGTCATCATCGGACCCGTGAACTTCCCTCGGATGTGAATGGCTCACACCCTCTCCGGTCCTTGACAGGCGTCAGACCAACGCGCTCAGGGCGCTCGTCGACGGCAGTGCCGACAGTGGGCGCATTCGCGCCTGCGTCATGGATATGATTCGAAACGCCAAGGAGGAAGCATGAGCAAGGTCTTCGCCAACGGCCGCGCCATCCTGCACAAGGGAAGCGGTAACACGCACACCTCGGCCGCACCCGACGTCTGCAAGGTGCCGACGCCGGGAGGCCCTGTGCCCACCCCCTTCGTCAACTCCGCTCAAGACTCCACGCTCATCCATGGAAGCACGAGCGTCACCATCAATGGCCACCCGGTGGCACTGACCGACTCCGAGTTGAGCATCAGCTCGGGCGATGAGCCGGGCACGGCGGGCGGCATCATCTCCTCCAAGCTCAAGGGGAAGATGGCTTGGGGAAGCGGCAGCGTGGACGTGAAAATCGAGGGAAAGGGCGTCGTGCGCTACCTCGACGTCACCCTTCACAACGGCAACTCCTTCAATACCACGTTCATATCAAATGGACATGGTGGGACGGGATTCGCGTACGGGGACGACTTCGAGGGGCTGTGCATCATCTGCCAGAAGGACGCGGACAGCCATGCGGTGCTTGAGCGTCCAGAAGGAAGCCTCGACGTCGCCAACAAGATTCTCAAGGACCTCAAGGTCCGCGAGACCGAGTGGGCCAAGGTCCACCAGGAAATCACAACGAAGGTCGCCGAACTTGAGCGCCTCGGGCGTCAATCACCCCCACCCAAACAGACGACCTTGGATGAGCGGATGGCGTATATCAAGACCCTTGATCGGACACGTGAGGGGCTTGAGACTCATCGTCGCAGCAGGTCTGGCGGGTACATGTTCGGAGTCATGGTGTGCCTCACCGGCAAGAAATTCGCCGCGGTATCGGGTAACGAGGTGCCTCCCGGCTTCACGGCCATCGCCGAGGCTCACGGTTGCACGGTCATTGAGCGGGCCTCCACACTGGAGGACCTCATGACCATCAACCCAAGGTGTGCCGCGGGAGACACCCAAGCCATCGACAAGGTGGCCAAACAGTGGGACGACACCAGGAACTACGTCATCAGAGGTGAGAGTGGATACAACAATGTCCCTGGAACCTGTGCAGGCGCCAAACTCATCGGAGCGAGCGGTCATGTCGCGCATTCGATGACCGAGATTTACTTCTCCTTCTCCAGTGAGAAGAAGCAGGTGAAATTCAATGTGCCCTATCGCGGCCCCATCGGCTTCGCGCCGTCCGAGGGGCCCTGGACGCCTCCGAGCGCCGCCGACATCATGGAAGACAAGGGCGGCGAGTATGTCGAAGAGCGCCGTGACATGAAGCGCAAAAAGGAGGTCACTGTCCTTTCCTGCCAGTCGTGTCAGGACACGCTGTTCATGGCCCGGTGCGACTTCAAGAAGCAGAGTTGCGCATGACCTGGTCAACGATTCTCAGGTCCCCTCCTGCCTTGTCGATGACGGGCCTACTCGCGTTCATGGAGCGATGGAAGCCCGGGAGCACTCATGGCTTCGAACCAGCAACGACCGACCAGATGACCGCGCTTGCCCAGCCACATGGAGGACTCGACGCGCTGCCTGGCCTGTATCGCGAGTTCCTCGCAACCATGGGTGCATCGACCGGCGAAATGCGGTTGATGTGGGGGACAACCTCAATCTCGGCCCTGCTAGAGGACCTTGAAGATTATCAACGCGAGCGGCCCGATTCTCGCCGCTACCTCAAATTCGCCATGGGTGAGGACGACTACAACGGCCGTCACCCGGACGACTTCTTTGATCTCTCCCGCCCAACACCGGACGGGCGTGACACGGCCATCCTCCGCATTCACGAAGAGGATTTAGTGAGCAGCAAGGTCGCGGCCGAGCAGCCCTTCCCGACTTTCTCCGACTTGCTACGAGCGGTCATCGTGGCCAGGGTCAGCTTGGAGGCCGCTCCTCGGAAACAAACGCAGACCTATAACCTTGGGCCGAATCCCGAGGCTCCGGCCAGGACCTACGAGTTCTTCGCACGTTTGGGATTCGCTCCAACGGAACTCGGGGCCTCGTCGTCAATCATTCCTCTTGAACACGCGGAGCGCGGCGCGGTCGCCCTTATCAGGGCGCCTTCGACATTGATCCCAAGAGCGGGCGTAGAAGTGCGCGCACGTGATAAGGCCCAGCAAACGCTCCTTGATGAAATCATCCAGGACCATCAGCAGGAGTTGAGCGGTGGTTGACGAGGGTCGCCATTCGCATGACCCGCGAGATTTCACCAGATTCCCGTCGACGTCAGAGCGGAGGCTCCCTCCGGAGGCGGCTTCACATCCATCCACGAGTAGAGTCTGGACAGGGCCTGAGCGCGTGAGCTCACCCATGATACTGCCCTGCAGTGGAAGAGGCGCTGTTTCGAGAAACACAAACTGCCGTATCTCAAGAGGCCACATCCATGACGTCGGCTAGATGGGACGGGAGCAGCTTCCTCTGGGTGGTCCTGAGCGTGTGGATGGCCTGTGTCGGGTGCCGGTCGAGTCACCTGCACACGCCTCCGTCATCCGTCACGGAGAGGGCGACGGAACACAAGGGCTTGATCGTCGGAATGCGGCGTACGGGATGTGATGGGCTGTGTCCCGTTTATGATGTTCATGTCTATGACGATGGATGCGTTGTGTATGGGGGAATGGAGCACGTGGAGGTCGTAGGGAGGAGGGATTCCCAATTGACTGGGGAGCAGGTTGGACGTCTCAGGACGATTCTCGCCGAGCATGTCCGTACCGCGGAGGTCTACGGAGGCGACACTGCGAGTTTCTTTACTTGTCCTCATGGTGTCATCGGGTTTGCGGGAGTCGTATTGACAGCTCCAGAGGTAGGGGTGGTGAATCCTGTTTGTTATGCTGAGTTCATCTCGAAGGGAGAGACGCCACTGCTTGGTGGGGTGGATTACCTGATCGACGAGTTGCTCGGGACTTCTCGCTGGATTGGATGTGCAACCGGTGTGAAGGGATATGGTGGGTGTTGAGGGATGGATGAGACGGCCACGCGCCTCCTCGACGAGGCGGTCCTGGAGCCCACGACCGCCCACCCTCTCCGCTGCCCCGCACATCAGGCCCGTTGAGCGTCGCCGGGGCCAGAGGACGTCAGACCGGGAGCCCCTCGGCCGCGAGCGCCTTGCGCACCGCCGGACGCGCGGAGACGCGCTCCATGAACGCCATGAGATTTGGGAAGCCGGACAGGTCCACCTTCACGTACTTCGCCCAGCGGGTGACGGTGTAGAGGTAGGCATCCGCGATGCCGAAGGTGTCACCGAAGAGATAGGCGCGCGTGGCCAGGCGCTCCTCGATGAGCTTGTAGCGTTTGAACAGGTACACCGTGCGCTCCTCGCGCGTCACGTCCGGCGTCGTCGGCTGGAAGAGCGGAGCGTACGTCTTGTGCAACTCGGAGTTGATGTAGCCGAGCATCTCCTGCACGCGGTAGCGCTCACGGCTGCCCTCCGCGGGCACCAACCCCGCCTCGGGCCGCAGGTCCGCCAGGTACAGCACGAGCGCGGGGCCCTCCGTGAGGACCTCGCCCGGCTCCAGCTCCAACGCGGGCACATAGCCCTTCGGGTTGATCTTCCAGAAGTCGCCGCCCGACTGGAGGACCTTCGTCTGGGTGTCGACCTTCTCGAGCTGGAGCTCGAGCCCCGCCTCGTGCGCGACGATGTGGGGAGACAGCGAGCAGGCGCCCGGGGCGAAATAGAGCTTCATTGGCTTCCTCGGAGTGAGTGGGAACGACGGCACATCCCTAACGGGCCTGGTTACCTTTGGATAGCAACGCGACTAAGGTAAGCGCACTTTCCACTCACCTCCTGGTAACTCCACTCACCTCGCGGTAACCGCCCATGTCCCTGAAGCTGAGGAAGAGCAAGGCCCCACCCCCGCCCCCGGGCTGTCCCATTCATGCCTGCATGTCGTTGCTGGGCGGAGCGTGGACCACCAGCGTCGTCTGGCAGCTCTCCGGTGGCCCCCGGCGCTTCGGGGAGCTGCTCCACGACATCCCCGGCATCTCACCCAAGGTGCTCACCACGCGGCTGCGGGAGCTGACGGCGAAGGGCGCGGTGACACGCGAGGTCCTCCCCACCTCGCCGCCCTCCGTGGAGTACGCCCTGTCCTCGCTCGGCCTGGAGCTGGTGCCGGTGATTGACTCCATCGTCCGGGTGGGCACCCGGCTGCGCGAGATGACTCTCGCTTCGCATCGCCACGACAAACCTTCCTCTCGGCGATGAGACGCGGCTGGAAGGAGGCCTCGTGGCCGACGATTCCACCGACCAGGGCCACGGAGGCCGTGAAGAGCAACGAACAGGGCCCCACCACTGGGGCCCTGTGGGGGACGTTCAGGACACGTCCCGCGAGCCCCCGACTACAGCGGCGGCCGTCCATCCACCAGCGGAGCCACCTCCTCCAGCCTCGTCGACGTCAGGGCGGAGACTTCCTCCGGAAGCGGCTTCGCATCCATCCACGCGTAGAGCCTGGACAGGGCCTGGGCGCGCTCGGGCGCGGACAGGTAGCCAATGAACGCGTCTTCATGGTTGGTGTTCGGCGCGGTGAATCGGAACGAGTCATTGCGCTCGCGCACCTCGAACGCCCCGGCGGACCAAGGGTCGGTCTCCCCATAGATGAACAACATCCGCTCACCCTGCTGACGAACCCAGCGCTCCACGTCGCGCATGAGTCCCTGGGAGAAGGGCACCTGCACGGGGAATGACAGGTACGTGGCGGGCACGTCCTGGCGCGGATAACTCAACAGGCCGCGCAGGTGCTTCGTGGGGAAGCGGTTCCAGCCCAGCTCCGTCGCGCTCTGGTAGTAGTAGGGCGCGTAGTAGAGCACGCCCGAGTCCGCATAGCTGACGTCCATGTGGGTGACGTTGCCGACGAAGTCGATCAGCTCTTTCGCCGGAGCCCCGGGCAGCGGGACGGTGTCGCAGCGAGACTCACGCTCGTACATCCAGAAGTAGAACGACGACTCGACGATGGCGAACTCCAGCGCGCGGTCCATGCCCAGCAGATTGAACTCCATTCCATACGACTCCAGCACCCGCAGCAGCTCCTCACGGCGGCGCAACGCGTCCTGCTGGAAGTCCCGCAGTCGCGCCCGGCAGGCCTCACTGCCCACCTGGTCGAGGAAGCGCACGAAGCGCTTGTCCTTCAGTCCATGGAGGCTTGGGGCCACGTACGCCACGGTGGCGTCCACGTCGTCCGGGTAGAAGTAGCGGTGGTACACGGCGGACATGCCGCCCTTGCTCGCGCCCGTCGTCAGCCAGCGCCTGGGGTACATCGGCTTGAAGGCCTGGATGATGCGGTGGTAGTCGCCCGCGGTCTGCTCGATGTCGAGCTTCGTCCAGTCAGCCGACTCGGGCCGCGAGGGACTGAAGAAGCGCTGCTCCACCGACAACTGGTTCGCATCCAGCAACATCGTCGGCTCGGACTGACCGGGAGTCGTGCGAATGGCGTAGCCCGTGCCATGCACCACCGTGGGCGCATCGAACGAGCGGTGCAGCAACGTGGCGCGCAGCCAGAACCACTCGCCGTCCTGAGCCCGGTGGTCCACGGGCTGGGCGAACCAGAGGGTGAAGAAGCGCGTATTCGGAAAGGGCGAGACCTTCTCGCTCGCCACCACCACGTCGGGCATCGCTCGCAGCCGCTCGAGGATGTCGTCCGACTCCGCCCCTCGCTCCAGCACCCCTACCTCTCGCGCGGGAGGCTCAACGACTCCAGGTTCGACTGGCTCCGCTCCACCACAGGCCTGTGACACCACGGCGGCGAACAGCAGCCAGGCCGCCCTGAAACCACCCGTCTTCTTCATGGGAACATTCCTCGCGATGCGACTCACTCCACGTCTCGCGCGTGGAGCGCCGGCCCTGGTGCCGCATCAACCCGTCACCGCGCGAAACTGCGCACGGCCTCCCGCATTCAGCGCCCCAACGCCGCGCACGTCATGCAGTAGCGCGCCTCGGGAATCGCGCGCAGGCGATGTCTCCCCATGGCACCCCCACACCGCTCGCAGCGGCCGAACTGGCCCCCGGCGATTCGCTGGAGCGCCGCGTCGATGTCGAGCAACTCCTGTCGCTCCGCTTCGGAGAGCAGCGTGCCAGGTTCCGGAACACTCGGCGGGGGTCGGGCCCGAGACCTCAGGCGTTCGCCACGTTGCACCAGGGCGTCCCGCGCCTCACGAGCCAGACTGTCCATGCTTCACTCCCGCCACCCCACGCCGGGCGCATCCGTCGCGTCCACCGCGACCGTCCTTCCCAGCGGAAGAGTGGAGGTCGGGCACTTCAGAAAGCATGCCACGTCACTCCAGAGCCTCCCGTCGTCCCCCACCCGCAAGGCTTGCGCGCCCCTCGAGGACGTCCGCAGCCCTTGCGGAAATCCGGCCCGCACGCCTGCCCGGCGGCCCTGCCGCTACTGCTCGAAGGGATAGATGACCTTCCAGTCCTTCTTCATGTCCACCAGGTACCAGCCGCGCCGAGGCGCCTCGTCCAGTCCCCGCGAGAGTTTCCCGATGTGAGCGTTCCGGTCATACGCCCACTCCCGCTCCGCGTCGGTGTGGTGGACGAAGAGCCCGAAGCGCGGCCCCTTGCCCGACGTCGTCCACTCGAGCATCTCGAAGTCCCCATCCGAGTTGCCGAAGGCCGCGAGCGGACGCCGACCGACGACCTGCTGGATGCCCACCGGCTTGCCGGCCTTGTCGTTCATCAAGTCGAGCTCCGGCAACAACAGCAGCGCCGGCGCGCCATCCCGGACCTCGTAGCGAAGCTTCGCCCGACTGCCGATGACCTGCTCGGGGGGAATCCCATACACGCGCTCGGCCCAGGCGCGCATGAAGCCCACGTCGCCGCCCGACACGATGAAGGTCTTGAAGCCATGGGCCCGCAGCAGCGCGAGCAACTCCAGCATCGGCTGATAGACGAGGTCCGTGTAGGGCCGGTTGAACCTCGGGTGTTTCGCCGTGGTAATCCAATCCTTCACGGTGGCGTCGAACGCCTCCGTGGTGACACCCGAGTGCGTCGCCGCCAGCAGCTCCATCAGCCCGCGCTCACCGCTCGCGGCCACCGCCTTGAGGTCGCCTTCGAGCACGCCCTGGAAGGGCTGTTGGTGCCTCCACTCGGGATGCTGGGGCGCGAGCGCCTTCACGCGGTCGATGACGAAGGCCAGCTCCACGGCGAGGGGCTGCTCGGTCCACAGCGTGCCGTCATTGTCGAAGGTCGCGATGCGCGCCTCGGCGGGAACGAAGTCGGGCCCGCCCTCACGGGTGACACGCTCCACGAAGTCGAGCAGCGCCGCCTTCGTGGGCCCCTCGTTCCACGAAGGCAACGGGTCCCCTTGTCCGGAGAGCCCCGAGCCGCCCCGCGCAAGGGTCGAAGGCTCCGGGGCGACGTGCTGCGTGGACTTGCAGCCCACCGAGACAAAGAGGGCACACAACGTCACCGCCAGCCAGGAGCGGGCCAAAGGCTCCCATCGATACCCGCGGCCCGGCGTTCCCCGCAGCGAAGCTCCGTCCATGGCATTCCCCCCAAGAGGCCATGTGCGTCACGAGCGGCCTCACGCCGCAACCTGCGCATCCCCCCATGGGTTTCCATCGTTCCGTCGAGGACCGGAAACACGCGGTGCTTCACGGAGGGGACATGGGTCCCCGCCACCCTAGACTGAGAATGAACGGTCGACACCGTGGGGAAATGTTTCCCTGACAGCTGTCCTCCATCCGCGCATCACCTGCACACAGGGATGAGCCCTGCCTGGCTGGCTCGTCTTCCCAGCGGGGGCACCCACACCTCGTCATCCTCCCGGACAAGCGTCGGGTCCGGTTCCACACTGGGCATGTGGATTGAACGGGCCGCGCTCCATGCGAATGAAAAAACAGTGGTTGCTGTTATCACTTCTGGTTCCATCACTCGCGACCGCGCATGACCTCGACTGTGAGGTCAGCGTCAACGAGCAGTCTGACCTCGTCATCCGCGAGTACCCCGCCACGCTCACCTTCAGACAGGTGGTGAGGAACATCCATCCCACGCTCCCGTCCACCCTCCAACAGGCGACGGACCCTTTGCTGGAGCCCCTGGGTTGGTCCTTCACGCCTCCGCCCCCGGTGACGATTCCCGTCAATGACTCCCTGACGTACGAGTTCACCGTCACCGTGGAGAGCCTGGAGGACTGCGCGCGCATCGGACAGGTGCCTCCGTCGGAATCGGTGGAGTTCACGGACACCCTCCAGGTTGGCTGGGACCAGGGCATGGCGACGTGCGCCGCGCGCGTCCAGTGCGTGCCGGCCGACACCTTCGTCTGTGATGACACCATCTACGTGTCCTCCAGCGCGGGGACGAACACGGATTTGATGACCCTGGACCCGGTCACCCTCGCGACGACCCCGGTCTCCAGCACCACCGAGTTCGGCTACGACGCCATGGGGCTCAGCCACATCGACGGCTATCTGTATGCCATCAGCAATCGCAACCTGTCCGGCGACCCCATTCCCCATGTGGTCCGCGTCGACCGGGCGGGAAACATCGAGGACCTGGGAGGCCTGCCGGAGCTGGCTGGCCAGGAATGGATTGTCGGCACCATCATGGAGGATGGCAGCTATGTCATTGGCTCATTCCTGGGGAGCCACTGGCTGCGCCTGAATACCAGCACCCTCGAAATCCTGGGCCAGGGGACCCTCCCCACCACGACGCCCACCGCCTGGGCCACCAACCCGCTGGACAACAAAATCTACGGCTACCAGAGCTTCCTGGCCCGGATGAGCGTGTTCGACCCCTATACCGGCGTCCTCACCGTTTTTGGTCCCGTCCTGGGCAACGTGGGGATTCAGCCCTGCTCCTGTGCCTTCCAGCAGGATGGGACGTACCTGCTCTACTGCTACACGTCGGACCCGACGCTCGACGCCTTGTTCGAGGTGGACCTGGTCAACGGCGGCGCGACGCTCCTGGGCAGCACCACGTCGCTGGCCGCTGGAGACATGGCGTCCTGCGCGTTCCCTCCCACGGAGGGCGCGACGCCCGCCGTCCGCCCCGCGGGCTATTTCATGACTCACGAGGCCGCGCTGGAGCGCTGTCTGGCCCCGGGCCCCGTGAAGCTGGGACTCCTTCCGGCCGTCGTGACGAAAGAGGACGCGCTGCGGCTGCTCTGGTCGTCACCCGCCTTCACCCTGGGCGGTGAGCACCGCTCCGAGGAGCAGGCCACCCGGCACGCCCTGGCCAGACAGACGCTCACCGGGGTCTGCAACCAACGGCTGTTCGGTGGCACGCCAGAGCTTCAGCGCCTGCTGCTCGACGCCTCCACCACGCTCGGCCGCACCCAGACCCTGTCACGTCTCGAACGACACCTCGGCGCAGCCAATGGCCGGGGACTCGATGTCGCGCTGCCCTTCTCCCTTCGGAGCCGCGCGACGCCATCCCATGCGCTGGAGCAGCTCCAGCCCAGGAGCTCTCCATGAAGAAGACCGTTTCCAGAATCCTCCCGCTCGTCATGTTGCTGTGGGGTGTTGGCCTTTCCGCGTGTGGAGACAGCGCCCCGGAACCTCGGCGCTACGAGCTGCGCCTCCAGGGAACCTCGAATCGCTTCTCCACCACCTACCTGACCGCGAACGCCGTGCAGGTGACCCTGGGAGGAGTGCCGCTGCGCACGGAGCTGCTGACGTCCTCACAGCGGATGGACGTGGCCAAAGCCACCCATGCGCACCTGGTGGCGTACTTCTGGCTCATGCCCGAGCAGGCCCGTGGCGCGCTGGAGGCCACCGTGACGCTGGATGACTTCGGCGCCTTCGAGGGCTCCGACGGCTCCGCGGGCTTCGTCGATGCCCGGAGTGCCCCGTTGCGCCTGAAGCTGGAAGGCGCCGCGCTGGAGCGCAATGGCCGGGCCGTCATCCACCTGGACCTGGACAGGTCGCTCGGCGCCGAGCGACAGGGGAGTCGTCCCCTGCTCCCCCATCTGCGGCTGGTGTACTGAAGCCCTCACCCCGTCGGGGCATGGGCCCGGCCCCCGAAAGAGGGCCTGGCCATGGACGGGACGGCAGGGGCGCGGAGCTTGTGCGCGGCAGGCGACGAGGCCGAAGACAGGCATCGACTTTTGGCGCGGGACGGGGCAAGCCAGGACTCCTATGCGCCCGCAACCTTCCGGTCCCCCGCCCGAGCGGGGCCTGTTCTGCAACCGCACCCTCAACCTGCGCGCCATCAAGGCCGTGGGCTACGACATGGACTACACGCTCATCCACTACCGCGTAGAAGCGTGGGAACGCCGCGCGTACGAGCACATCCGAGACAGGCTCGTGGCGCAGGGCTGGCCCGTGGGTGACCTCCAGTTCGACCCGGCGCTCGCCATCCGGGGCCTCATCATCGACACGGAGAAGGGCAACCTGCTCAAGGCCAATCGCTTTGGCTTCGTGAAGAAGGCCCTGCACGGCACGCGCTCCATGGACTTCATCTCCCAGCGCGACGAGTACTCCCACACCGTCATCGACCTGCACGAGCGCCGGTGGGTGTTCCTCAACACGCTCTTCTCGCTGTCGGAGGCGTGTCTCTATTCGCAGTTGGTGGACCGGCTGGACGCGGGGCAGCTACCGGGGCCCATGGGCTACGCGGACCTCTACGAGCACGTGCGGAAGAACCTGGACGCCACGCACATGCAGGGTCAGCTCAAGGCGGAAATCATCGCCGACCCGGAGCGCTACGTGCTGGATGACCCGGAGACGCCGCTGGCGCTCCTGGACCAGAAGAACGCGGGCAAGAAGCTCCTGCTCATCACCAACAGCGAGTGGGCCTACACCGAGCCCATGATGCACTTCGCCTTCGACAAGCACCTGCCCGCGGGCATGACGTGGCGGCAGTTGTTCGACGTGGTGATTGTGTCCGCGCGCAAGCCGGAGTTCTTCACCACCCGCTCCGCGCTCTTCGAAGTCGTGGAGACCCAGGGCGAGGCGCTGCTTCGTCCGCACTCCGCCGGCCCCTTCAAGGCGGGCACGCCGTACTTCGGCGGCAGCGCCCTGGAATTGGAGCGCCACCTGGGCATGAGCGGCGACGAGATTCTCTACGTCGGCGACCACATGTTCGGCGACGTGCACGTGTCCAAGAGCGCGCTGCGCTGGCGCACGGCGCTCATCCTCCGCGAGCTGGAGGACGAGGTGCGCGCCATCGCCGGCTTCCGCGCCACCGAGGTCCGGCTCGCCGAGCGCATGGTGCTCAAGGAGAAGCTGGAGTGGGAGAGCTGCCAACTGAGGCTGGAGCTCCAGCGGCGCCGAGCGGACTACGGGCCCCGGACGGAGGCCCCCCCGGAGACGGAGCTGGTGAGCCGGCTGGGCGAGCTGCGTGAGTCCCTGGAGGCCCTGGACGCGGAGCTGGGCCCCATGGCCCGGGCCGCCACCGAGCTGTCCAATCCCATCTGGGGCCTGCTCACCCGCGCGGGCAACGACAAGAGCCACCTGGCCCGCCAGGTGGAGCGCTACGCGGACATCTACACGTCACGCGTGTCCAACTTCCTGTTCGCCACGCCCTTCGTGTACCTGCGCAGCCCGCGCGGCAGCCTGCCGCACGACCCGAGCCTCCCCGGCGGCACCCCCGTCTTCCCCGCCACCGACAGCGGCGGCGGCATGGCGGACGCCGAGTAGCCAGGCGCGCCCGGGCCTGCCTGCCTGCTCAGGCAGACAACCCAGGTGCGCGGAATCACTGGATTTTCGTTCAGTACCCCTGAACGAGGGGCGGGCAGGCATTTCCCCTCTGAAAGGCCGTGTCAGACCCCCCAGCTAAGAGTTGGGGGGTGAGCCACTCGAACCAGAACAGCTCTTCAACGCGCGTGCTCGAGCAGCGGAACCTGCTCGGAGGGATGGACCTCAAGCCCGTGCTCGGCCGTGGAGGGCGCAGGCGCGCCCGCAGCTTCCATGTCGCCACGGAGAAACGGGTGGGCTTCGCCGCGGCGCTGGCGCTGGTGGTGGCGCATGGCCGCGAGAAGGCCAAGGAGATTGGCGTCACGTCGCTCAAGCAGTGCCCGCGCTGCGACCACGTGGGCCCCACGGAGCAGGACTTCGGCTACCGCATCATGCGCGGTGAGCGCCGTCCCCAGTCCTGGTGCCGGGGCTGCCGGGGGCTGCACCTGGAGACCGAGGCCAGCGAGTCCACGCAGACGACCAGCGTCTCGCACGGCGAGGAGGGCTGGCTGTTTCCGCCCGAGACGACGACCAGCACCCGCCCGCCCCGGCGTGGCAAGCGCTCGTCGACGTGAAGCAGGCGGTTTGAAGTCTTCCGCCGAGGGCAGCGGGTTCCAGGCTCCGGGTCGACCCCGTGGCCGGGCCCTCTCCCTCGGGGGGACGACGGAGCGGCTGGGCGGCTTCCAAGCACGGAGCACAGCCCCTGCTTCCGTCCCTGGAGGGGGTTGGAAACGCCGTGGCTCCGTCCTTACCTCACCAGGGAAGGAGGGCATCATGGCGGTTCGGACCAAAATGGCGGGAATGAAGAACAAGCGACGGGTGGCCTCGGCGGACGAAGCGCAGCCCAACGTCCAGGCCAGCCACGGGCGGAAGACACTCCCTCGAGATGAGGCGGCCGCGCTGCGCCGCACGAAGAACCTGTCGCGAGTGACGCTCGGCCCCGCGGCGGAGTCACATGAGCCCAAGAGCCAGCAGCGGCGGCGCACGTCGCTGAACGGGCGCAAGAAGGCGCCCAGCGAGATGGCCATCAAGCATCGGGGCGGGCCGCGCAATCGCGCGCGCCTGCACGGCGGCTGACACCCCAACCAGGGCCTCTTTCCACGGCCACACCGCCCCGTCCGGAAGCACCGGGCGCGGGCGGTGTCGTCGTTTCAGGGGCGGACTTCAGCTCACGGCGCGCTGGCGGCGCAGGCGGGTGACGAAGGCCTCGAAGGCGACGTAGGACAAGGGCAGCAGCAGGGAGAAGGTGACGGTGAGGCCCGTCAGGTATGGGAAGGCCAGGGGCTCGCGCAGGTGGGCGCCGATGGACGCGAAGAGGCTTCCGGGGTCCGTGAGCACGTGCCAGCTGTTCCACCGCTCCACCCGGCCCAGGTAGATGCCATAGCCGCACAGGAGCGAGGTGACGCCGACGAAGGCCCAGGCGCCAAACCGGCCCCAGCGCTCCTCCAGCCACTGCTTCCATATCTCCAGGGACAAGAGGCCCAGCATCCACCCGGTGGCGGCGAACAGGGCGAGCAGGGCCGCGTCGAACCACAGCGGGACGACGGGCCGCTGGTGCAGGTGGATGAAGTCGGTGAGGAGGTAGGGCGCGTTGGGGAACAGCGCGAGCCAGCCGGCGGCGAGCGGCGCCAGCACCCAGCCGCGTCCGTGGCCCCGCACCATGAGCACCCGAGCGAACAGCGCGAGGGTGTAGGGGGCCCAGGCCAGGAACAGGTTCCACGCGAGGAAGGCGAAGCTGGCGCGCTCGCTCCAGTCGAGGCGGATGGCCAGCAGGCACGCCGCGAGGACGGTGCACAGCACCGCGGGCAGCAGGCCATGGCGACGCGACACGGACAGCAAGGACATGGGAGTGGACATGGCGTGCGGTGGCGGAGCCGCACCCCGTGGCCCGGGGACCACGGTGGGACGGCGCCAGGAGTGGATGTTGCCAGGGAGCTCCGACAGCGGAGCCCGTTGCCGTCGACCTTGAGCAATGCGTGGGCCAACGCCCTGTTCAGATGACCCCGTTCACGGAGGTTCGGTTCCCTTCTCGGCGGACGGCCGCGCGCGGGCCCGCTCTTCGAGGACTCCGTGGCCCTCAAGGGCCGGGCGGCCAGAGCGCGCTCACTCGAGGGTCCTCGGGAAGATAGACGACCCAGATGCGTTCGCCGGGGCGACGCTGGACATCCAGGGCGTGTGGGGACGGCATGTCACCGTGCAGCAGCTCACCGTGCACGGTGAAGACATACGCGAGCCGCGCCACGCTGCCCGCCTTCACGGACGGGACGAAGTCTCGCTCCACACGGGTGAGCTCCGCCGCCGCGGGCAGACCCCAGCGCAGCGCGCGCAATCGCTGACGCTGCTCGCGCCGGAGCGCCCGGGGCCAGGCCGTGCGCCGCAGCACCATCCCGAGCCCACCGAGGATGACGGCCGGCACACCCAGGGGCCGCAGGTAGGCCACCGCCACCGGCACCATCAACACGGCCACCGTGAGCAGGAAGGTGCCCAGCGCGTGCCGCGAGCTGCTCGCCGGACGCCACACGGCCTGACGCTGCGCCCGCGTGAGCGCACGCGGCGGCAAGGGCGGCGGTACTCCTCGGGCCGCGCGCAGGACTTCCGTCAAGGAGCCTCCACACTCCGCGCAGCGCTCCTCGGGGCCCACCAGGACGACATGCGCGCACGTCGGACAGACCAGACGCGCATCCACGGACTCCCGCGTCGGCTGGCCGTGTCGTTGCATAGCGCTGAATGGGAGCACCACCCCGTGCTCTCACGCAACCAGGCCAGGGGATGAAACCCCTGCGGAACTCGCAGCCTGGAGAGGGATGGCGTCGAACATGACGGTAATGCCCCCCCACGCCAGCAGTGGCCAAGGGGCGACCGTCCGCACAGGGGACAGGGCACGCCGACGGAGCAAGCCCGGCATCGACAAGGGAGGGGGAGCCTCGACAAGCTTTGACCAGGTTATCCGCACGTCCGCACCTCATGGTCACACCGGGCCATGAAAAGCGTGTCCTGACACGACTGGCAGGCGAAAGCACAGTTCTTCCGCCAGACACTGTGAAGGGCGGCCCTCGTCAACCACCGCTCAACTCATCCTCGTGGTCGCTGATGACTTCCTCCAGAATCCGCTGCTGTGCTTTGTCACGCGCACGCAACCTCAGTCCCGTACTTGGGATTGATGCTGTAGGCGCATCGATAAGGGCAATCGCGCCATACTCCGAATGCTCAAGAGGAATCACCGCCGACGAAGCCCCGAGTTCGGTGAGTGAGAATCCCAGGCGCGTGAGGAAGTCGTATGCCTTTGCCGGAACCTCGGGTTTCGACTCAAGGTCATAATACCGCGTCTGCTCCTTCGGTTCAGCTCCAAAGCCGACCCTGAATACAATGATCGTTCGTAGCCAGTCGGAGAAGGTCGGGAAGGGTTGCTCTACCTCACCCTTGCCGCGCACCAGGTCCTCTTCGTGAATGCGGATGATTGCCGCGTCACGTCCGTCGGGTGTTGGGCGGGTAAGTTCGAAGAAATCGTCCGTGTCGCGCCTCCCGGTAGTATTATATTCATCATCCTCGCCCATGGTGAACCTGAGATACCGGCGAGCATCAGGCCGCTCCCGTTGCAGGTCCTCGCGGTCCTCCAGCAGCGCCGAAATTGAAGTCGTGCCGTAATACGTCAACCGCAGGCTGCCAGTCGATGCGCCCATCGTCTCCAGGAAGTCGCGATACACGCGAGGCAGCGCGTTGAGTCCTCCGTGTGGCTTGGCTAAGGTGGCGATCTGGTCTGCCGTGGCCGGTTCGAAGCCCTGGGTGCTACCGGGCTTCCATCGCTCCATGAACGCGAGCAAGCCCAGCATCGACAAGGGAGGGGGGGCCTCGAGAAGATTTGACCAGGTCATCCGCACGTCTGCACCTCGAGGTCACACCGGGCCATGAAAAGCGTGTCTTGACACGACCGGCAGGAAGGCACGGTCTCCTCCGACTTGCGTCGCATATCAACGCGTTCCCCATCGGACTCGCCATCTCTACCCTCCTTGAGGGCAGCGACGACTGCCGCGACACTTGGAGGCTTCCAAGTCCCCGCCCCCTTGCCGTCAGGTCCCACAGCTCTATCCTTAGGTGGGGAGTATTCGGAGGGGCCGCGATAGAATACCGGGTAGGCCAACTTCCTTGCTCTGGGAAAGGCGAAGAACATCTCGGTCATTGAATTCGCGACGTGACCGCTCTTGCCGATGAGTTTGGCGCCTGCGCAAGTTCCAGGCTGGTTGTTGTAATCTGGTTCTTTGGCCGCGACGTTTTTCTTCGTGTCTCTCCACCGCTCTCTCAGCTTGTGAATCGCCTCGGCGTCTCCCGCCGCGCACCTTGGATTGATGGCCAAGAAGTCCTCCAGCGTGGCAGCCTCCCCAATGACTGTGCAACCGTGAGTCTCGGCGATGGCCATGAAGCCAGGAGGCACCTCACCACCCGACACCGCGGCGAATCTCTCGCCGTTGAGGCACACCATGATTCCAAACATGTATCCGGTGGAGTCCGCGCGTCGATGGTCCTCAAGTCCCTTGCGCTTCGCCTCGAGTTCCTGGATTTTTGCCCTTCGCTCATCCAGGGTCGCCTGTCTGGGCGGTGGATTCGTGCCCTCGAGAAGGCGCTTGAGTTGGGCTTCCTTCGTCATGATTTCCTGATGGACCTGGGCCCACTCGGACTCCCGCGCCTTGAGGTCCTTGAGAATCTTGTTGGCGATGGCGAGGCTTTGGCCTTCCTCTGTCTCTTGCCGCTCAATCACCGCATGGCTGTCCGCATCCTTCTGACAGATGATGCACGCGCCCTTGAAGTCGTCCGCATATGCGAAGCCCGTCCCGTTATGCCCATTCGACATGAACGTGGTATTGAATGAGTTGCCGTTGTGGAGCGTGACGTCGAGGTGGCGCACGACGCCTTTCCCCTCGATTCTCACGTCCACACTGCCGCTGCCCCAGGCCATCTTCCCCTTGAACTTGGAGGAGATGAGGCCGCCCGCCGTGCCCGGCTCGTCGCCCGAGCTGCTGCTCAACTCGGAGTCGACCAGTGCCACCGGGTGGCCGTTGATGGTGACGCTCGTGCTGCCGTTGATGAGCATGGAGTCCTGAGCGGAGTTGACGAAGGGGGTGGGCACCGGCCCTCCCGGCGTCGGTACCTTGCAGACGTCGGGTGCGGCCGAGGTGTGCGTGTTACCGCTCCCCTTGTGAATGATTGAGCGGCCATTTGCGTAGACTTTGCTCATGCTTCCTCCTTGGCGTTTCGAATCATCTCCACGACGCAGGCGCCGATGCGCCCACAGTCGGCACTGCCGTAGACGAGTGTCCTGCGTGCGACAGGCTGACGCCAGCGCGCCCGGTGCAGTGCCATGCCCAGCATGACGGGGCCCGCGCCGGCCCCCGCGTCCCCGAGTCCTTCACCCGCGACATGTACGCGCAGGGGCTCGGGCATGAAGGAGGCGTTGCGCAGGTAGGCGCGGGAGAATTCGGTCCCCCAGAAGGAGTCTCCGGGCTGGCAGGCCAGGACCGCGTCCACGCGCCGCGCGCCCGTTGCCGAGTCTCGCCGTAGGGCGTGGAGGGCTTCCGTCAGCCCCTCGGCCAGGCTGGGGCCGCGCTGTGAGAAGGGCCGGGGTTCCACGGCGAGGGCCGTGCCCAGCAGGACACCCGTGGCCTCGAGCTTCAGGGACTTGGGGGCGCCCGGACGCGCCAGGGCGACGAAGCCCGCCGCCTCCCCTGGAATTCGCCCGTCTGGATTCCGGCGTCCCAGGTGCAGTCGTGCCCTTGCCAGGGCCTCCAGCGACGCGCCGTCCGCCAGCGAGTCCACCGCGCCCACCAAGGCCAGGGCCCCAGCCCGGCCGGAGTGCAAGTCCTTCTGGGCGGAGGCCAGGGCTTCGAAGAAGGCAGCCCGCCCGGACGCGTGTGCCTGTACGAGTTCCAGCCGTCCCTCCGTCTCGGCCAGCAGTGCCTCCACCAGCGCCTCCTGCTCCACCGGGGCGCCCAGCCCCACCTCGGGCAATCCGAGGTACAGCGGCACCCATCGCCCAGGGGGGAGGGACTCCAGCAGCGGCCACACTCCGGCGAGGGCCTGCCGTGCCAGGGCCACCATGCGTTGGGTGCGAGTGACGGAGGACTCGAGGAGACTCAGCCGCGAGGCCCGCACAGGCTCGCCCATGTCGTCCAGCACCTCCGTCCGGGTGAAGCGCACGAGGCGGGCGCGCAGCGACGCCAGCGTCATGTGCGTCGAGGTGCCGACGGGCGTGCACAGGCCCAAGCCCACCACCTGCGCTCCACTCATGACGCGTCCTCCCCAGACTGCCAAAGCCGCACCACACTCACCTCATGTGTGGCCAGCTGCCGGTGCGCTGGAAACGTCGCGCGCCAAGTGAGGACGAGTCGGCGCTCCTCCGGCTCCAGTCGCACCGTGTCCAGCACCATGCGCCGCTTCTCCCTCCTTCCGGCGAAGATGCAACGCGCCACGAGCTGGTGCTCGGGAAGGGGGAAGGCCAGCGGGCCGTCGGGAGATACGCCCTCGAGTACCACCGGCTCACCGCCCCGCAGGTGAGTGGCGGCCCGCAGGCCGTCGGGGGCAGCGTGGAAGAAGCGCTCGTCGAAGTCCCGGGGCCAGAGGGGGGCACGTTTCTCCACCCAGGCCGCGTCATACGTCCCCGCCCAGCCCAGGCGCGGTTGCCAATGGCGCGCAACCGGGCCGAAGCCGCGGGGCGGTGGCCTGTCCGCCCAGCCACGCACGAGGGCCTCGGGGGCTTCAATGGACGGCAGGGGCTTGTCCAGCGCCTCCTTCGCGGTGGCATAGAAGCCCCGTCCCACGGGGTTGCGTGCCTCGTAGCCCGACGCCGTGGTGCCTCCGAAGGCGTACTCGTAGCGCAGGGGCAGTGACTCGAAGGGCAGCGCGTCCGAGGCGCTCAGCCCCATGAGGTTGCGGTACCAGACGCGCGTGCCGGTAATGGTGGCCTGCTTCGCCAGCGCGCCCACTCGCACCGTCACCTGCGTACGCGTCACCTTGCGGCCTCGGGGCGCCCAGGCCAGTCCGTGCAGCAGCACGTCCGTGCCGGGCCGCGTGTAGGCGGACTGCGACTCGTAGCGCAGGCTCGACTTCTCCGGCGCGCCCCAATACGTGTCCGTGGTGGCGGGCTGCTGTTGCTCCTCGCATACCGCCAACGGTGCGTCCAAGGCGCGCCCGGGTGGAGGCAGGACGAAGCTGCCGGCGACAACGAGGACGAGGCACTCCTCTGCCTCCTTCGTCAGCGACAGGAAGTCAGTGGCCGCGAAGGGCGTGAGGTTTTCGAGGGCGGGCATGGGACGTCAGCGCAGGGTGGAAGCCAGGGGCGTGCTCTTCATTCGGGCGCATGTGCCACGGGCCTGCGCAATGGCTGTGCGTTGGCGGTGGGTGGAGGCCCGCGTGGGAATGACGTGCTGCCCGCGAGTCCGGATGGCCAGCTCTCTCGCCAGCACGTGCCGCCGCCGCATGGGGCTGGACTCCAGGGCCTCCAGCAGGACGGGGCCGCTGAAGGGCTGGCCCAGCAGGTAGCGCTGGCCCTTCACGAAACGGCCGCGTGCCGTTTCCCACCACGCGCGCACGGCAGTCACCTCCGGCCAGGGAAGGTCATCCTCGGGATGGCGTGTGAGGTCCGCGCCCGGCTCCTCCGATTCTTCGGGTGCCGGAGGCGCACCTTCAGGCCACTCTCCGGGAGGCAAGCAATAGGGCCCCTCCAGCCGCAGGCCCGTCATGGCCGAGAAGGCTTCCCCGGCGAGTCGTGCCACCGAGGCGTTCTCGGTGAGTGCCAAGCAGGCCTCCATGGCCACCACCCGCCCGCTGAAGCCCAGTGCCCAGAGCGTCCGCGACTGAAGCTCGGGTGTCTTCAGCAGCGTCACCAGCAGCGCCGTGTCCTCCTCGTCGCCGCCCAGGGAAAGCAACTCCAGGGTCTCCGGGGCATGTGCGCTCGGGCGCCGCACCGCCTCGCGGCACGCCTCCCAGGCCCCGCGCACGCCAGAGGCCAGTCCCGCCTCCATGGCCGCCACGCGGCTGCCGGGGTGCGCGGAGTCCAGCAGCGCGGGCAGCCACCTGCGCGCGGACTCCTCCGACAGCGGCCGGGCCCCATGCAGGGCGGCCATCCGCGCACGTGGCTCGTCATGAAGAACGAAGCGCTCCAATACCTCGACAGCAGCTTCTCGCCGGAAGGCCAGCACCCCCAGGGCGTGGACCTGGAGGTCAGCGTCTCCCAGCTTCAGCAACGCGATGAGCGCGGGGCCCAGTCCGGGCGCCTCACTGACTTCCAAGGCGCGGCTCATCGCGGTGCGTGTCTCCGCGTTGCCCTCGCGCAGTCGCACCAGCACCTCGTCCACCTTCCCGAGGGACAGCAGCGCATACGTGGCGGCGGAGATGAGCGCCTGCTCCTCCGAGTCAAAGGCGGGACGCACCACGGTGTCGAGCGCGGCCTCTTCCTCCAGTCCTTCCAGGTGGGCCAGCAAGCGCTCCTCGCGCTTCGCCGTTTCCTCCAACGTGAAGTCCGGGGCCACCAGCGCTCGCTCCCACTGTGTCCACCGAAAGGCTGCCTCGTCGAGGTGCTCCTCCCACACGTCCACCAACACCATGGTGCCTTCCCCCTCAAGAGTCCTCGAAGCATAGCGTTACGGGCTGACACGCATTGACGAAGACCTTGGTGCTTCTCTCGTGGCGGGCTCGTGCCTGTGAGTCCTTGCCGCGCGAAACGGCGTGTCTTGTACTGGCTTGCGCGGGCTGTGGCAACAGGCGTGTCCCAGCGGTGTTCAGTCGCATGGAACCGCAAAGCCGCAATGAAGGAACCATCCCTCCACAGCACGCTGGGTGATGGCTTTGGCGGCCTTGAGGACAGCCGCCTTGAGAGTGCGGACGGTGCGGGCAGCCAGCTTGCGCAGCAGTCCTTCACCTCGCTCCAGCACAGTTCGATGGGGTTCAAGTCGGGGCTGTAGGGAGGGAGGTACAAGGCGTCGGCCCCGACAGCGCGAATCGCTTCCTTGACGCCCGTGGCGTGGTGCGCGCCCAGGTTGTCCATCACCACGAGGTCACCAGGACGGAGCACCGGCACCAGGTAGCCGTTGACGAAGGCGAGGAACACCGCCCCCGACGTGCCGCCCTCCACTGTCATGAGGGCTTCCACTCCGTCCAGAGTGAGGGCGCCAATCATGGTGAGCACCTTCCCTCTGTTCCTGGGGACATGCCCCACCACTCGCTCTCCAATGGGAGCCCAGCCATGCGCGCGTGCCATGCTGGTGTGGCTGCATCCGTCCCAGGGTGGGCCGACTCACGGGGCGACCCAGGTGCTTGCTCACGAGGACGTCGAGTTCCGCGAGCGTCGCGTCCTGGTGTTCGTCCACCAGGGCCTTTACCCGAGGCAACTCCTCGTCAGCGACGCGCTTGGGCATGCGCCCGCCATGGGGGCGCGGATGCACCTGAGTAGGTCCGCGCTACGTCGAGCAGGTGGTGGGCGAAAGCCACCTGCATTCGCTTCGTCTTGGACAGCCCGTCCTTTCGGCGTGTCTGGGTACGGCTGCCATACAGACGGTTGGTGACTTCGCCCGTCACGACGTTGACGGAGGCAAATGAGGGGATGTTTCAGGCCGTCAGGAACAACGACGCCTCGCCGTCACTCTGAACTGAGCGCGCCCGTCCGAAAAGGTCCTACACGCTCATCAATGACGGTTCGAGTCCGTCCACCCCCACTTGTTTATGGGGGTGACGCCGCGGGTGCGGCACCTGATTCGTAATCAGACTCAAACGGCTTGTTCACTCGGGCGCGCTCAAGCCTCCCCCTTCGTGTCACCTCATCCCACGGACGACCCACCGCTTCGGTGCGGGCTCGGGCGTCGCCGTGGACCGAGCCCCGACTCAGCCCCGAGGCACTCCCGACAGCTCCAGCACCCGTGACTCCAGGTCCGGATGACTCGCGAGCGACTGTTCGACCCAGGTCGAGACGAGCTGGGCCACGTCGGCCTTCGCCTCCGGATTCGCCAACTGCTCTTGCGTGGGCCCGTGCCACACGGTGTGGGGCACGACGAGTTCCAACACGGCCGTGAGGTGTCGCAACAACGCCGCATCCGTGAAGGACAGCGCCTCCTGCTCGGGTCCTCGGGCCTTCATCCTGGCGCGCAGGGCCTTGCGCAAGCCGAGCACGAGCCCGTCATGGTGCGTGCCATCGAGCGTGCATTCGCGCAGGTTCGCCCACGACACCACCCCGTGGCCAAGGGCTTCGCCCCACTGAAGCGCGAGCCGCACCCACGTCGTGCCTGCCTGCCCCTCGAAGCTCCAGGGTACATGGATGGGGCGAGAGGGCTCGGAGAGTTCGGCGCAGAAGTCCGGGAGCCCTCGCTCACGAAGGTAGCGCTCGTCCAGCCCTGACACTTCGTCGCGGAGGTGCCAGGTGATGCCCGCGTGAAAAGCCGAAAACGACGCGAGCCTCGCCCTCAACCACTTCAAGGGGAATCGACGGGGCGGCTCGAAGACGGTGGCGTCTGGAGTGAACCTGATGTGGAGGCCCGTGCCGGCAGCGGACGCCGCCGAGCCGGACACGTCGGAGTGTGGCTCCCCCTGGGAAAGCCCCTCGCGGAAACGCTGACGCCAGCGCTGCCCTTCCGCGCATACGACGACCTCGAGCGACGAGGCGAGCGCGTTGACGACTCCCAGGTCCACGTAGGGGACCGGGAAGATGACTCCTCTGGGCATTCCAGGCTGCCGCTTCGCATCGATGTCGAAGTTCACGAACGTGAGCCACCGCCCGACATCCACGATGGGCGACGTGCCAGGAGGCAGGGGCCATGGCCAGCCATCAAAGGAAATCCCACAGGAGCCATCCGCGCCCAGGGACAGTGAGATCTCCCGCACCCGCCCCTCCCTTCCCGCGATGACCCCCAGGAAGAGGAGGGACTCTGCGAGCCGGGTCAATCCAAATTCCAGCGTGTCGCCGACATACATCCCTGGCCGCCGACGTATCGCGTGGCGCAATTCCTCTCCGCTGTGGCTCATGTCTGGACAATACCAGACACGGCTCCAGGACTCAGGTGCCCATCGCCCGCGGCGCGCGATTTTCGAGGGCCAAAATCAACGCCGCCGCTTGACTCCCGCCAGCGCCAACACCCCGAGAATCACGAGCCCTGGAGCACTGGAACAGCCTCCCCCGGAGGCCTCGTCCGGTGCCTCGGGCTCGGGGTCGGGGGGCAGGGGAGTGCAGGGTGTGAAACAACGACAGGCGTCGTCTCCCTCCGACTCCAACCGGGCGCAGAGCCCTCCCGCTCCACACGCGGAATCCTCGGTGCAGGTCGCACCGAATGAGCCCTCTCGCAGGGCGGGCAGGAGGCAGCGACCTGGGGCTCCCTCCGTCGCGACACAGGTGAGTCCGGAGGGGCACTCGGCGTCTCGCTCGCAGGCTTCACGGCACAGCGCCTCGGGCTGAAGCGTGGGCTCCGGCGCCGGTGGAGCGCTCGCGAGAAACGGGCGGATGAAGTCCTCCAGCAACGCATCCACTCGCACGTTGACGGCTTCGGCACGACAGGCCACGTCACCGCTCACGGTCAGCCCGATGAGGACTCCGTCGCTCGCGAGCACGGGGCCTCCGCTGTCACCCACGCAGCTCATGCCCGGTGCGGGACCTGCTCGAAAGGCGGCGGGCTCCACGCTCGTCACCTGGAGCGTGCCCTGGCGCCGACGGCCCGACGGCGCATTCGCGTCCTTCGTGTCGCCATACCCCACGGCTCGCACGTGCGTGCCCACGGACATGGACACACCGACAGCGGGAAGAGGCACGGGCGCGACATCGACTGGAGCAGCCAGTCGCAGCAGCGCCGCGTCGTAGGCGTGGGTGCTCGGCACATAGCTCGGATGGATGGTCGCTCGAGAGACGCGGATGAAGCGGCCCGAGACCTCCGGCGTCGGCGACAACACCGTCCCGAAGAACACCTCGTGCGCCCCCTCCGCACCGAACAGGTCCAGACAGTGCGCCGCCGTCAGCACCACGTCCGGCGCGATGAGCACTCCCGAGCAGAGCAGCAACGGTGACTCGCCGCTACACCGTGTCCGGCGAGCGAGCAGTGCCACGGTGGCGACATCGTCGGGCGCGTCCGTGCCCTGGACGATGCGACGCGACACCTGGCCTGGAGGAACATCTCGCACCTCGGGCGCTTCCGAAACGGGCGCACACGCGACCAATCCCACCAGCACCAGCAACACCATGCGAGCAGGAGGACGGCCGCGACACGAGGAGAGGTGCGTCATGCTGAAACCAGGAGTCATGGCACGCCTCGATGTCGTCGTTCGACAGCGTTGGCTCGGTGGATGTGGCAATCGAGCATCAGTCGGTGCACGGTGACCTTTCCGGCGAAGCCCAGCCCCGAGGAACCCCGATGCCCTTGTCGATTCGACCCGAGACTCCCGCCGACAGCGCCACCATCGAGCGCCTCACCACCGCCGCGTTCCTGGACGCCCCGCACACGAGCCACACCGAGCAGTTCATCGTCAACGCGCTCCGACGGGCCGGAGTGCTGTCCGTGTCCCTGGTCGCGGAGGACGATGGTGTCATCGTCGGTCATGTCGCCCTCTCACCCGTTCGCCTCTCGTCCGGAGAGGAGGGCTGGTACGGCCTGGGGCCCATCTCCGTGCTGCCCGAGCGCCACGGCCAGGGCATCGGCGCCCGGCTCATGACGTCCGCGCTGGCTGAACTGCGCGCCCTCGGCGCCTCGGGCTGCGTGCTGCTCGGCGACCCGGCCTTCTACCAGCGCTTCGGCTTCCTGCCTCGACCGGGCCTGGTGCTGCCCGACGTGCCCGCCGAATACTTCCAGGCGGTCTCCTTCACCGGCCATTGGCCCGTCGCGCAGGTGACCTACCACGACGCGTTCAACGCGACGGAGTGAGCGACACCGCGGCGCAAGGCCCTCACGGAGCCGGGCGTCCTTCCCGAGCGGCCTCCGCCGCCGCCGCTTCGGTCAGCGTGCGGAGTTCCTCGCGCAGTCCCACCAGTCGACCATGGTGACGCTTGAGCAGGGTCTCGAGCTGGTGAACGCGCCCCGAGTCTCCCCGCGCCTCCGCCAGCTCCCGCTCGTGCTCCAGCCGCTCCACATCACGCCCCAGCAGCGCGGTGATGTGGGTCGTCTTCTCCAGCTTCCACTGCGCCGTCTGGGGCAACTCCGGCTGAAGCTCGTCATTCGTCTGCGGCGGAGGATTCGCCACCTCCGGCTCCGGCGCCACATCCCCGGGCCGCAGCGCCACCACGGTGGCGTCACGTGGAGCCGCCTGGGGCTCCGGAGGGGACTCGGGACGGGGCGCCGCCGCCGCCACGGTGGGAGTCGGCGCGGGCGATGACGGAGGCGGCGCGGAGGCAGCCTCCTCCATCACCTCGGGAGGCTCGGAAGGGGACGAGCGCCACAGCAGGCCCAGCGACACGGCCACGCCCAGCGCCACGGCCGCCATCAGCATCAGTCGGTATCGAGTCTTCATCGCTCGCCCTCTTCAGAAACGCACGCGCCAGCCGCCGGCCTGACGCTCCACGCGCAACAACCACGGCTCCTTGCCCACCTCGCCGTCACGCGCGATTCGCGCCCGCACCAGCACCGCGTCCGAATCCCGTCCGTCCAGCTTGGACTCGACGATACCGACAAGCGACAGGCCGTGCTCGTGCATCTCCCGCACGGCCTCCTCGCACGGACGCATGCTTCCCCCGGTGGCGAGCAGCGGCCCCAGCACCGCGCAGTCCTCCGAGGGAAGCGCCTCGAAGAAGCGCCGCACCGTCTCCTCCGCGGCCTCCGTCTTCGAGGCCGTGGACGAACACGCGAGCAGGGCCCACACGGCCCCGCTCACCCACACGCCCCTGCTGCCACGACGGATGCGCATGTCTCAGTAGCAGTTGGAGGCGAACAGCTCGTCGTCCGTGGCGGACACGAACTGGTCATCACACCAGGCGCTCGCCAGGACGTGGCCGTTGCGCACGCAGCCGTCGTGGTTCGTCGCATCCAGCGTGTACTGCGTGTCACCCCCACAGCCACCGCCGCAGCGGCCGAAGCAGTTGCCCATCACCTTCGGGCGGGACCAGTGGTCCGGCTCGCCGCACAGCCAGGAGCTGCCGCTCAGGTAGAACTCATCCCCGCCGCACGACGTGTGGTCACCGAGCTGGGCGATCTGCTGGTTGCCCGCGTAGCTGAAGCCACCCTTGTTGCAGTCGTGCTTCGCATACGAGTACCAGTTGTAGACGCCGCCGCAGCTGCCGGTGTTCTTGCCATTGCAGCGCGCATAGCTGCACAGCATGGTGTAGCCGCGTCCCTGCTCGCCCATCACCGTGCGCTGGAGCTCCACGGTGGACGGATGCTGCGCCCACAGGCCCACCGCGCGCCGCAGATACATCGCCTCTGGAGCCGCCGCGTCACCCGTGGGCAACTGGGCGCTCAGCGCGTCGTAGAACGCCGACAACAGCTCGCGGTCCGCGTCCGTCAACTGCGTGTCCGCCGCGCCCTCGTCCGCGAAGCCATCCATCGTCGACACACCACTGGCCGGGTCCAGCAGACCCGCGAGCGTCATTCCTCTCAGCCGCACCTCCAGCCGGTAGACACCGGGCTCCACCTCTCGCGCGGAGAAGGAAACCTCGCCTCCGTCCCGAGCGAAGGTGCCACGCGTGTCGCCCGTCTCCGAGGACAGCGTCAGCCCCTCCTGCCGAGACTGAACCGTCTCACCGCCGCCAGAACCACCACAGGCCCACAGCATCAACGTCGCGACCGCACAGAGCGCCTTGCGCATACCGTTGCATTCCCTCCGGCCAGGGGACTTGGCCCCGAAAGACAAGCGGTGGTACCGGGCGCTCCTCGCTCACTCAAGGCCGGGTGCGTCACGGCTCATCCATCCCCGCGTGAAACACCTGGATGTCTCACGGGTGCAGAGGGACCCGGCCCAGACTTCAGCGTGAGACAGGCACACGGAAGACTGGCAGCGCACCCGCGACGCGCTCCAGGTCCACACCCCCTTCCGGAAGGGACTCCCGGGTGCCGATGACGAGCAATCCTCCTGGCGCGAGCCGAGCCACGAGCCCCGCGAGCACCTCGCGCTGGAGCGACGGCGCGAAGTACGTGAAGGCGACGTTGCGACACAACACGAGCTGGAACGGCCCCTCCTGCATGCGGGCTCGCAAGTCTTCATGGAGGAAAATGAGACCGTCACGGTACTCGGGGGTGAGACATGGTTCGGTGTCGGAGCCAGGAAAGGCTTCGGTCCGCCAGTCGGCCGGAAGCTCGCGCAAGGTGCCTCGCGGATAGCAGCCCTTTCGGGCCCGGGCGAGCAGGGCCCCGTCAGCCTCCGTGGCGACCAGCTCCAACCGCGCCCGCGGAAAGCGCGGCAGGAGGCCCCGCCGGAAGAGGATGCTCACCGTGTAGGGCTCCTCGCCGGAGGCACAGCCCGCGCTCCAGACTCGCAACACGGGGGACGACTGGAGGAGCGCGGGGAGCAGCTCGTCCCGCAGCGCATCGAAGACGCGCGCGTCGCGGTAGAAGCGGGAGATGGTGACGCGACAGAGCGCGTCCAGCACGGCCCACTCCTCCGGGTCCGACTCCAGCCGTTCGCGATACGCGGCGAGGTGCGGGAGCCCCAGCGCATGGAGCCTTCGGCCCAGGCGCTTGCAGACCTGCCCGCGCACCCGGTGGAACCCCTCCAGCCGCAATCGCAGCCGGGGCGCGGCCCACCGCAGCAGCTCCGTGCAGTCGTCGTCCTTCACCGCGCGCTCCCGCTCATGTGTCCACTCTCCAACCCCGTCACCGTCACCACCACCGTATGCCTCCTACCCGCGCTGGCGAGCCCACCCGGAGAATGTCAGGCACGCCGGGGGACGGGCGAGCGAAGCAGGCCGGGATGTGGCATGACGCTCCGGCGTTTGCGTTGGAACCTGGAGGAATCTGCCCTTGAAGAGACTCACTGCGCTCACCCTGTCGGCGGCCCTGGCGGCGGTCGGCTGTACGCATGGCACCGCGGCCACCGAGCCGACCACCCCTCCCGAGCAGGCCGCCGCGCCCGCCGCGCCCGTTCAGGAGGCCGCGCCCGCCCCACAGCCGCTTCCTCCGCCTCGCACGGCCGACGTGCTCTCCGGCACCGCGGAGGCGTTCAGCGCCGCGTGCACCGCCGACATCGAGCGGGCCCAGGGCCAGATCACGGCGCTGAAGAAGCTGGACGCGCGCAAGGACGGCAAGGCGGTGCTCGCGGCGTATGACGAGGCGACGGGTTCGCTCGTCTCCGCGGCCAACCGCTCCAGCCTCGCCCGCGAGGTCCACCCGCTGCCGGCCTTCCGAGACTCCGCCCGCGAGTGCGAGCAGCGCGTGGACACCACCAACGTGGATATCTCGCAGGACCGCGGCGTCTATGACGCCCTGTCCGCCGTGGACCTGTCGCAGGCGGACGGGCCGACGAAGTACTGGATGGAGCGCACGCTGCTGGACTTCCGTCGCGCCGGCGTGGACCGCGACGAAGCCACGCGCGCCAGGGTGAAGTCGCTGAACGAGGAGTTGCTCAAGCTGGGCCAGCAGTTCGGCAAGAACATCGCCGAGGGCGTGCGCCAGGTGTCCCTCACGCCGAAGGAGCTCAACGGGCTGCCCGAGGACTACGTGAAGACGCACCCGGTGGGGAAGGACGGCAAGGTGGTCATCACCACCAACTACCCGGACTACTTCCCCTTCATGACGTACGCGAAGGACGGCAAGGCGCGCGAGAAGCTGTGGCGCACCTACCGTCAGCGCGCGTTCCCCGGCAACCAGGAGGTCCTGTCGCAGCTCATCGCCAAGCGCTACGAGCTGGCCACGCTGCTGGGCTATCCGAGCTGGGCCGCGTACACCACCGAGACGAAGATGACGCGCACGCAGCAGGCGGCGTCGGACTTCATCGACCGGCTGGCGGCGGCCACCCAGGCGCGCGCGAAGCAGGAGTTCGCGGACCTGCTGGCCCGCAAGAAGAAGGACGTCCCGGGCGCCAAGACGCTCGAGCCGTGGGACCAGGACTACTACGAGGACCGGCTGCGCGCGGAGCGCTTCGGGTTCGACTCGCAAGAGGTGCGGCCCTATCTGGAGTATGGCCGGGTGAAGGCGGGGGTGATGGACATCACCTCGCGCATCTGGGGGATTACGTACCGCCGCGCCGACGACGCGAAGGTGTGGCACCCGGAGGTGGAGGCCTATGACGTGCTCGAGGGGAGCACGCTCCTGGGCCGCATCTACCTGGACATGCATCCGCGCGACGACAAGTACAAGCACGCGGCGCAGTTCGACCTGGCGTCGGGTCAGGCCGGCAAGCGGCTGCCGGAAGGCACCCTGGTGTGCAACTTCGCGCGGCCAGGCGAGCTGATGACGCACGACGAAGTGGAGACGTTCTTCCACGAGTTCGGCCACCTGCTGCACGCGGTGTTCTCCGGCAAGCAGCAGTGGAGTGGCATCACCGGCATCCGCACGGAGTGGGACTTCGTGGAGACGCCGTCGATGCTGCTCCAGCAGTGGGCGGGCAATCCGCAGGTGCTGAAGGAGTTCGCGAAGCACCACCAGACGGGGGCTGCGATTCCCGCGGAGATGGTGGAGAAGCTGAACGCGTCGAAGGAGTTCGGCAAGGGCCTGTGGGCGCGGCGGCAGCTGTTCCTGTCGGCGGTGAGCCTGGATTACTACTCGCGCAAGCCGGGCTTCGACACGACGACGGCGCTGGTGGAGCAGCAGACGAAGCTCAGCCCGTTCAAGCACGAGCACCGTCCGGGCACGCACTTCGAGCTCGCCTTCGGGCATCTGGATGGGTACTCGGCGGCGTACTACACGTACCTGTGGTCCTCGGTCATCGCGAAGGACCTGGAGACGGAGTTCCAGAAGAACGGGTACCTGGACCGTGAGACGGCGATGAAGTACCGCCGCACCGTGCTGGAGCCCGGTGGCTCCAAGCCCGCCGCGGAGCTGGTGAAGGACTTCCTCGGCCGCGACTACGGCTTCGAGGCGTACCGCGCCTACGTGGACGCGGCGAAGTAGCCACACGAGATGTTCTTGGGGAGCCCGTGTGTCACGGGCTCCCCTCGTGGTCTTCCTTCGCGAGCGCGGCTTCGACTTCCGCTCCCAGCGGGTAGATGACCAGGTGCCGCGAGGGCTCGCTGCCGTGGCTCACCGCTTCCAGCGGATAGCGGCTCACCAGGCGATGCTGGAGCTTGCGCACCCGGGACTGGCGCGGCGACAAGGCCACCGAGATGCCTTCACCCAAGGCCCGCTTCACCGCGTGCTCGGCCTCCGCGATGGCGTCTCGGACTTCTTCCTCGTCCACGCCCTCCAGCACGTTGAAGAAACCCTTCAGCGCCCGACGCAACTCCGTCGAACTGGCGCGCTTCACCGCTTCCACCCGCGCGCCCGTCTTCGCCACCACCCGTCGCATCCTCGGATCGTTCGCGCGTGAGCGCAGCGTCACCACCAAGTCCGCGGACTCCAGCCGACTCACCAACCGGACCTCCACCGGCAGCTCGCGCAGCACCCGGAGCAGCAGGTCTCGATTCACGCCGTGCGGATAGAGGCGCGTGAGCCCCTTGGGCTCCTCGGCGGGCCATGCGTCGTGGGAGTCGTCGGCACGGCGCGGAGCGAAGCGCGTGGGCCGTGACGCGGGAGGCATCGAGGCGCCCATCGTGCTCCGAGATTCCGGCGAGCCGATACCCAGCGCAGTGACGCCAGCTCGCGTGTGACGCTCGGCATCCGCTTCCGTGAGCGGAGTGGGGGGCGCGGCGGATTGCTCCGTCTCGGCATGAGCGGC
>NZ_JABUMU010000032.1:0-143554 GCF_013336625.1 Myxococcus sp. CA033
CTCATGGTTCGGGTGCATGCCTACCTCGCCGCACGCAACGCCCAGCGCTCTGCCAGTCCATACCTACGTCGAGCCGACCTCAGGCGCACCGCCTGAGGTCATGCGGGAATCGTGGTCGTTGGTTTAGGACGCCTTGGAAACCGCCAGGACGAACCGCGCGTAGCCGAGTTCCGCCGCGTTCTTCATCAATTCGAGCGAGGCCCAGGCCACGATGTCTCCGAAGGGCTTGCCCTGCAGCGGCCAGCGCGTGCGCTCCGTCGAGCGCAGGTCTTCGTCGCCGAGTCGTTCGATGTGGGCCCGCCATTCTCCGTGCAGTCGATGGACCCACTCGCGCACGCCGTCGGCGGTGCCGGGCCAGTACACGGCCTCTTTGGTCAGGGTCGCATCCGCGAACGAGTGGTTGAGCACCATGGCCCACCAGAAGCCCAGATGCCATGTCAGCCAGGCGACGCTCGCGGGCCCCAAGTCATAGCCCTCGTGTTCGGGCCAGTCCGCGCGCCAGTGTCCGTCCGCGCCTTGTTGAACGTGAAGGCCCACCCGGCCCGGGCGGCGCAGGCACTCCTCCGTGGTCAATCCCTCGAGATGGTACTGGGTGAGCGCCCAGGCGATGTCGAGCTGCCCGAGGAGGGTGTCTCTGACGGGATGGGTCATGGGCCCCACGCTAGAGGGCACCCCCAGGCGCCGTCCATGGCGCGTGGCGCGCGTCAAGTCACCCACGTTCCGGGACGTCACGTGCCCCTGCTCGTGGAGCCGAGCGCCCAGCCATGCCCGCGAGGACCGCGCGGCCTGCGGCGCAGGGCCCCTCCCGCGGTTAGACTGCCGCCAATGAACTCCAGTCCATCCAGCCGCTCGGCCATCGTCGTGGCGGAGCTGGGGCCGACGAACACTGGAAAGACCCACCGGGCCATCGAGCGCATGCTCGAGCACGACACGGGGATGATGGGGTTGCCACTTCGCCTGCTCGCCCGCGAGGTCTACGACCGGGTGACCGCCCGGGTGGGTGAGGGGCGGGTGGCGCTGATGACAGGGGAGGAGAAGCGGCTGCCTCCGCGCCCCGACTACTGGATTTGCACCGTCGAGGCGATGCCTCTGGACCGCACGGTCGACTTCCTCGCGGTGGACGAAATCCAGCTCGCCGCCCACCGTGAGCGCGGGCACGTCTTCACGGACCGTCTGCTGCATGCGCGAGGGCGCAAGGAGACCTGGTTCCTGGGCGCGGACACGATGCGGCCGATGCTCCAGTCGCTCATCCCCCACGCCTCGGTGAAGCGCGCCACGCGCCTGTCCCAGCTGCGCTACTCCGGGCGGCGCTCCCTGAAGAGCCTGCCTCCGCGCTCGGCCGTGGTCGCCTTCTCCGCGGACCGGGTGTACGAGCTGGCCGAGTCGCTTCGGCGCCTGCGCGGCGGGGTCGCCGTGGTGCTGGGCGCGCTGTCGCCCCGGACGCGCAATGCCCAGGTGGCGATGTATCAGTCCGGCGAAGTGCAGTACCTGGTGGCCACCGATGCCATCGGCATGGGGTTGAACCTGGACCTCAACCACGTGGCCTTCGCGGCGCTGTCCAAGTACGACGGTGCCGAGCAGCGAGACCTCTTCTCGGATGAGCTGGCGCAGATCGCCGGCCGCGCGGGCCGTCACCTCAATGACGGCAGCTTCGGCACCCTGAACACGCTGTCCGAGCTGTCCCCCCGGGTGGTCTCTTCCATCGAGTCACACCAGTTCCCCGCCGTGCGCAGCCTCATCTGGCGCAACGCCGAGCTGGACTTCGCGAGCCCGGAGGCGCTGCTGGACTCGTTGACCCGGGCACCCCGCCACAACGCCTTCATCCGGGTGGAGCGCGCGGATGACTTCGATGCGCTGAAGGACCTCTCCCAGGTCCCCGCCGTCCGGGACCTGGTGACGGACCGCGCGGGCGTCGAGCTCTTGTGGCAGGTCTGCCAGATTCCCGACTTCCGCAAGGGCCTCTTCGGCCAGCACGTCGGGCTGCTGCGGGAGACGTTCCTCCAACTCGCCGAGGGCGATGGGACGTTGGACGCGACGTGGCTCGGCAAGCAGGTGTCACCGCTCGACGACGTCTCGGGGGACCTCCACACGTTGATGGACCGGCTCGCCGCCATCCGCATCTGGACGTACATCAGTCATCGCTCGTCATGGTTGCATGACGCCGAGCAGTGGCAGGAGCGCACGCGCCACATCGAGGATGCGCTGGGGGATGCCCTGCATGAGCGACTCGTCGAGCGCTTCGTGCAGCGGGCCGCGCGCAGGAGCGCACGGCGCTTCGTGAGGGCCACGGCGCCTGTCGCTGGGAGCGGCTCCGACAGTCCCTTCGCCAAGCTGGGGCTCCTCCTGGGCGAGGTGGCGGGGGCGGATGGGCCGGCGCTGACGGAGGAGCAGTTCGTCCAGCGCGTCGTCGATGCGACGCATGAGGCCTTCGAGGTGGATGCGCTGGGAAGCATCTCGTTCGAGGGGCAGCCGCTGGCGCGACTGGTGCGCGGCACGGACCGGCGCTCGCCGCAGCTGGCCCTGGCGGAGCCGGAGGTCTGGACGGGGGGCGCGCGGCGGCGGCTCGAGCGGCGGCTGAACGCCCTGGCGAGGGACCTGGTCACCGAGGCGATGGGAGGTTTTCCCGCCGAGTCCCTCACTGGCGCGGGGCGCTCCGCGGTGACGCGGGGACTCTCCTACCGCCTGGCGGAAGGGGTGGGAGTGATTACCCAGGGCGAGGCCCGGGAGCAGTGGGGGCTGATGGACGAGGAGTCGCGAGAGCGCTTGAGGACGCTGGGCGTTCGCGAGGGGCGACGCTACTTCTACGTGGCCAACGCCCTGTCGCCTCCGGCGATGGAGCGGCGCTGCATGCTGACGGCGCTGTTTCTCCAGAAGCCCGCACCCAAGGGGGTGCCGAGTGAAGTTTCGCTCGAGGCGTCTGTGTTTGGCGCGCGGGAGGCGCGAGCCTTCGGATACGAGGTGCTGGGCTCCGCGGCGTTGCGAATCGATGTCGTCGAGCGGCTCGCCGATGCGCTGCGTCACCCGAACGGCGCGCAGCAGGCGCAGGCGCTCATGCAGGAGCTGCGGCTGGAGGCCGGCGCGCGCGCGGTGGTGCTCCGGGAATTGGGGGGCCCGTCGGGGAGCGCCGCGATGAAGCGCCGCCGCCGTCGCCGCCGAGGGACCCAGAACTCCCCCGCAGTGCAGCAGGCTGCGGGCTCGCATCCCTCCTCCCGGGAGAGCGGCACGGGTGCGCGGGGAGCCCGGGGCGGACCCAAGCCGGAGTGAGGACTGGCGACGGGTGCTGTCCATTGAGGCTGTTGGATTGAATTGAGCTGGGATTGCGGGACCTGTCCTCGGACGAAGGTACGATGCCCGTGTTGAGTCGTGCGGGTGGCGCTTGGGGGATGGGTTGAATCATCGCAATCACTTCCCGCAAATACATATCGCTCGCATAAGTCAGACAAGTTCACCCGCGAGCGAGGGAGTCCCATGTCCAGCCAGCTCAGTCGTCGTGCGCAGTCAATCCCTTGCTTCCTTGTTCTCACGCTCGGAGTCGTCCTCTTCGCCAGTCCAGCGAGCGCGCAGCTCGTGGCCCTGGAGTGCCCTGGCACCATCGCGGCGACGTACAATCCAGGCATCAAGCTCGAAGCCCAGGCCATCTCCGCGACGGCGATGGGAAGCTTCGGGCCCTGCGTCGGTGTGCCGCTGACCTTGCCCTCCGGTACCTTCACCGCCACTGGCGGCGGCACCTTGAGCTGTGTGACGGGAGATTCAACCTTCGATGCGGTCATCAACTGGAATGACAACTCCACGAGCAACGCGTCCGTCACCGCCACCATCGACGTACGCCCCGGGGGCGCGGTCGTCGTCTATACGGGGACCCTGAGCAGTGGGAAGTTCAACGGCGCGACCATTGTCATCACCGTGGCCCTCCTCACGACGGACCTCGACAACTGTCTCACCGCGCAAGGCGTGACGTTCACCAGTGGCGCGGGCACCATCACCTTCGCCAAGGTCCTGTGACGGCTCGCCCCGGCACGGGTCCAAGCCCGTGCCGGGGCGGCATGCGCCCGAGGTGAGGGGTTAGCGGAGCGCTGGCAGCACCCGCGCGGCGAAGGCGTCGATGAACGGCTCCTGCCAGCGATTGACGTTGTGCAGGTACAGGCGACTGAATCCGAGCGCCACGTCCTGGGAGAGCCAGTCCACGTGGCGCTGGAGGCTGGAGGACACGCGCACGTGGCCCTCCAAATCCCTGGGCTGCACCGTGCGCGCCAGCTCCTCGAACTGGGAGGGGCGGCGCAGGTCCGAGAGCACGGAGCTGGCGAAGATGTTCGGAGCCCACTGCTCCATGGCGCCCTGGAGCGCGGCCTGCTCGTCCTCGGCCCACGAAAGCTGCACCTTGAGGAACATGGGCTTGCCCTCGCCGCCTCCGCGATGAAAGGCCTCCACCATCTTCCGCAGCTCCTCGGGAGGCTTGCTCACGGTGATGAGGCCATCCGCCCAGCTCCCCACCCACTCCGCCGTCTGGGGAGTGATGGCCGCGCCCACCAGCAGGGGCGCCTGGGCCGGGCGTGAGTAGAGCTTCGCCTCCTCCACCCGGACGAGTCCTCGGTGCGTCACCGTCTCCCCCCGGAAGAGGGCGCGCATCACCTCCACGCAATCCCGCAGCCGCGCGTTGCGCACATCCTTCGGCGGCCAGGGCTCCCCCGTCACGCCTTCGTTGACGAGCTGCCCGCTGCCCAGTGCCGCCCAGGCGCGTCCTGGGAACATCTCCGCGAGCGTCCCCAGTGCCTGCGCGATGATGGCGGGGTGGTAGCGCTGTCCCGGTGCGTTCACCACGCCCAGGCTCGTCAGCTTCGTGGTGGCCAGGGCCGCGCCCATCCAGCTCCAGGCGAAGCCGCTGTGTCCTTGTGTCTCGCTCCAAGGGTGGAAGTGGTCGGAGTTGAGCGCCGCCGTGAAGCCCGCCGCGTTCGCGCGCTGTACCAGCCGGAGCAGTTCGCTGGGAGGAAACTGCTCGTGGGAGGCGTGGTAGCCGAGCGTGAGCATGCGCGCGCACGGTGGTGTCGCCTTCTTGGTTTCGCGAGTCCACCTGATGACCAAGTGTGCGCTGTCGCACGCATGTGTCACGTCGTGGCGGCGCCTCTGCCTCGGCGTCCCCACCCTGCACGCAGGGAGACGGATGATTCAGGACCTCTGGTACAAGAACGCGGTCATCTACTGCCTGGACGTCGAGACGTTCATGGACGGAAACGGCGACGGCGTGGGCGACTTCATCGGCCTCCAGCGTCGCCTGGACTATCTGGCCGGCCTGGGTGTCACCTGTCTGTGGTTGATGCCCTTCCACCCGACGCCCAACCGCGACAACGGCTACGACATCACCGACCATTACGGCGTGGACCCCCGGCTGGGGACCCCCGGTGACTTCGTGGAGTTCACGCACCAGGCGAAGCAGCGCGGGATGCGCGTCATCATCGACCTGGTCGTCAACCACACCAGCGACAGGCACCCGTGGTTCCTGGACGCGTGCAAGGGCCGCGACAGCCGCTTCCATGACTTCTACGTGTGGTCCGACAAGAAGCCCCGCGACGCGCACGAGGGCATGGTCTTCCCCGGCTCGCAGAGCACCACCTGGACCCATGTCCCCGTGGTGAAGCGCTGGTACTTCCATCGCTTCTTTCCCTTCCAGCCGGAGCTCAACGTCGCCAACCCCGCCGTGCGCGAGGAGCTGCTCAAGGTGATGGGCTTCTGGCTGGAGCTGGGCGTGTCCGGCTTCCGGGTGGACGCGGTTCCCTTCCTCGTGGAGCTCAAGGGGACGAAGGACCACGGGAACAAGGACCCGTACGCGCTGCTCAGCCGGATGCGGGAGTTCCTCTCGTGGCGCAGCGGGGATGCCATCCTCCTGGCGGAAGCCAACGTCACCATGGACGAGGTGATGAATTTCTACGGCAAGGAGGGGGACCGGATGCAGATGGTCTTCAACTTCGCCGCCAACCAGAACTTCTTCCTCTCGCTGGTGACGGAGGACGCGACGCCGCTGGTGGAGGCGCTGCGCTCCGCGCCCCGGCTACCCCAGCTGGCGCAGTGGGCGAACTTCCTGCGCAACCATGACGAGCTGGACCTGGGGCGGCTGCCAGCCGCGGCGCGCAAGCGCGTCTTCGCGGAGCTGGGCCCGGAGCCGAGGATGCAGCTGTATGGGCGGGGACTGCGCAGGCGGCTTTCCCCCATGCTCGCGGCGGACCGTCGCCGGCTGGAGCTGTCGTTCAGCCTGATGCTCTCGCTGCCGGGCACTCCGGTGCTCTGGTACGGGGACGAGCTGGGCATGGGCGAGGACCTGTCCCTGCACGAGCGGCAGAGCGTGCGAACGCCCATGCAGTGGTCCACCGAGCCCCATGGGGGCTTCACCCGGGCGCCGGAGCCCTTCCGCCCGGTGGTGGCCAACGCTCCCTTTGGCTTTCCCCAGGTGAATGTCGAGCAGCAGCGCAGGGACCCGTCCTCGCTGCTCAACTGGATGGAGCGCATGGTGCGCATGCGCAAGGAGTGCCCGGAGCTGGGCTGGGGCGCGTGGAAGCTCCTGCGTGTGAAGCCTCCGCACGTGCTCGCGCTGCGCTACGACTGGAAGGGCGAGACGCTGGTGATGCTGCACAACCTGTCTGGCAAGGCGTGCGAGGTGGGCTTCTCGCCCGGCGGGCCTCCGGCTCGGCTGGTGCATCTCCTGTCGGAGGCGCACTCCGCGCCGGGCAAGGCAGGGCGACATCGGGTGACGCTGGAGGGGTACGGCTACCGGTGGTTCCGGATGGAGCCCCGCGCCATGCCCGCCGCCACGGCTTGAGCGCTCGCGGCGCGTACCTGCCTGGGACGGCGCCGCGCTAGGCTGCCACCCATGCTGACGGGTGGTGGGTCGAGGATTCTCGCGGGAGTCGGAGTCGTGGGCGCGGTGGGCTTCCTCCTCGCGATGGACACGGGGCGCCCCGAGGTCCGGCTGATGACGAAGGCGGTGCCCATGCTCTGCCTGCTCCTGTGGCAGTGGCCCCCTCGGGAGCGTTATGCCCGCTGGGTCTTCGCGGGCCTGGGGCTGTCGCTGCTCGGCGACGTGTTGCTGGACCTGGGGCCGGAGTTCTTCCTGCCCGGCCTGGGCGCCTTCCTGTTGGCCCACGTGAGCTACACCGCCGCGTACCTCACCGTGACGCGCGGGCTCCAGTGGGTGAGGGCGCTGCCCTTCCTGCTCCTGGCCGTGAGCGCCAGCGTGTTCCTGTGGCCCGGCCTGGGGGACATGTCGCTCCCCGTGACAGTCTATGTCGCCGTCATCTGCACGATGACCTGGCGCGCGGCGGCGATGCTGGGGACGCCCGGCCTGTCACGCCTGGAACAGCGGGCCGCGTTCGCCGGCGCGCTGCTGTTCGCCGTCAGTGACGGACTGCTCGCCATCAGGCTCTTCGTGCAGCCCGTGCCCGGCGCTGGTTACGCCATCATGTTGCTGTACTGGGCCGCGCAGCTCAGCATCGCCGTCTCCGCTCGCGGGCCGCGCGCCCACCCCGCGAGCGCCGGGCACTCCCTGGCTTGAGGGGGCCCGCGCGGTGGCGGGCGCCCCTTGCCGCACCTGTCAGTGGCGGGTTTCCTTGGGCGCGCTGAACGAGCGCAGGAACTCGATGAGCAGCCGCGCGCCGTAGCCCGTTGCCCCCTTGGAGCGCCACGCCTTGTCGCTGTCGATTCGCGACGTCCCCGCCATGTCGATGTGCGCCCAGGGAATGCCGTCGACGAACTCCTCCAGGAACAGGCCCGCGGTGATTTGACCCGCGTTCACCCCGCCGATGTTCTTGAGGTCCGCGACCTCTGAATCGAGCTCGCCCCGCAGGCGCTTGTCGAGCGGGAACTGCCACACCGTCTCGTCGGACTTCTCGGCCGCCGCGCGCACCTGGTCGACGATGCCTTGATGGTTGCCCATGACCCCGGCGTTGTCGTTGCCCAGGGCCCGCTCACAGGCTCCGGTGAGCGTGGCGATGTCGAGGATGGCGTCGGGGGCTGGCTTCTCCTCCGTCGCGAGGACCAGGCCGTCCATCATCACCAGCCGGCCCTCGGCGTCGGTGTTCAGGACCTCGATGGTCTTCCCGCCCCGGGCCGTCAGGACGTCGCCGAGCCGCATCGCCTTGCCTCCCGGCATGTTGTCCGTGCACATGAGATACCCGGTAACGGAGGCCTTGACGCCGAGCGCGGACAAGGTGGACATGGCGGCGAGGATGGCCGCCGCGCCGGACATGTCTGTCTTCATCGCGGCGTGGACCAGGTCGTTGGGCTTCAGGCCGAGTCCGCCCGAGTCATACATGATGCCCTTGCCAATCAACGACACGCGGCCGAGGGGCTCGAGGGCCTTGCCTCGCTCGTCTTTCGGCCGATACGAGAGCTTGATGAGGCGCGGAGGCTCCGCGCTCCCGGCATTCACCCCGAGCATGCCGCCGCAGCCCATCTTCGCGAGGGCCTTCTCGTCGAAGACCTCGATGTCCAGCCCCGACGCGGCCGCCACCACGCGGGCAATCTCCTCCACGCGGCGCGCGGTGAGGAGCGTGGCCGGCGCGTTGGCCAGGTCGCGGGCCAGCTCGGTGGCCCGGGCCGTGATTCGGCCACGCTCGACGCCGCGCTTCACCTCTTCGAGGGGTAGCGACGACGACAGGAGGGTGAGGGCCTCCAGGGGCGGCTCCTGCTGGGACGTGCGCTTGAGCGGGCGATAGCGATAGCGCGCCAGGAGGACTCCCTCGACGACCGCCTGAGCGGCGACGTCGGGCGCGATACCGCCGAGGTCCGGCAGCGTGAAGCCGAGGTGGACGTAGTGGCCCGCTGCCCGTGCGAAGGCCGCCGCGGCATCGCGCAGGGACGCGAGGTCACTGTCTGCCTTTTCTCCGATGCCGACGACGACGAGCGCCGAACCCTCCGCGCGTGGAATGACGAGGGACTGGCCGACCTTGCCCGTAAATCCAGCCGCCTTGAGCTGGGCCCGGCTGAGCCCCAGCTCACGGGGGACCTCCCCATCGACTCCGACAGGGATGCCCAGGACGCCCGCCTCTTTGGGCAGGGCCCGTGAGACCTGGAGCGTGGTGGCCTCGAGCTCATCCACGGAAGGCGCGGGATGGAAGTCAGACACTGCTTCCGCATGGTACGTTGGAAACGTCATCGTCATGGCTCTGTCCTCGGGCGCTGTGCCAGCGCGGCGCTGACTGTCGAACTCGCGAAAATGTAGTCACGCGATATCCGGCGCGGTCATGCCCGCTGCCGAAGACGAGCCCCTCGTCGACTGGCCGCCAGGGAGCGGCCGGCCTCAGGCGTCGGGGCTCGACCTGAACAGGCTCAACCCGAGCCGCTGCGACAGGAAGCGCGCGGCGAGCTGCCCCTGGACGCTGTTGCCCGCGGCGTCGAGCCGTGGGGCGAACGTGCCCAACCCACCCTTGCCCGGCGCGACGGTGACGATTCCGCCGCCAATGCCACTCTTGCCGGGAGTGCCCACGTCATAGAGCCAATCTCCCGAGGTCTCATACATCCCCGCCGTGGCCATCACCGCGAGCGCGTGGTGGCAGACCTCCGCGTCGACCACCCGGGTCCGGGTCACCGGGTTGACGCCTCCGTCCGCCAGCGTGGCCCCCATCACCGCGAGGTCCCTGGCGGTCACCGCGAGCGAGCACTGACGCGTGTAGAGCTCCGTCGTGAGGGAGGGCTCTGTCTCCAGGCGGCCCAGGCCATGCAGCAGCCAGGCGAGCCCCTGGTTGCGGTGGTGTGTCTTCGTCGCGGAGACATACACCTCCTCGTCGAGCACGAGGGGCCTGCCGGCGAAGCGTGACAACCCCTCGTGGATGAACCGCCACCGGGCCTCGGGGCTGGTGCCCGGCACCAGGCTCGTCGTCGCGAGCGCTCCTGAGTTCACCATGGGGTTGGTGCGCCCGTCCGGGCTCTGGTCTATCGCCATGGCCGAGTTGAACGGCAGGCCGGTGGCATTGACCCCCAGCTTGCGCCGCGCCACCTCCGGGCCCAGCGCCTGGCAGACGAGGGCGAAGACGAACGGCTTGGACACACTCATGAGGGTGAACGGGTGGTCCACGTCGCCCGCTCCGTGGCTGCTGCCGTTGATGCCGGCGACGCACACGCCGAAGAGGCGGGGGTCCACCCTCGCCAGCGCGGGGTAGACCTGGGAGCACGCTCCCTCCGTGTTCTCTCGATGACGTCGGTGCGCCTCGATGACCAGCTCCCCGACCCGCTCCGAAGAGGGGAGGTGTCCGGTGGAGATGAAGGCCGCCTCGTCTGCCGTATCCATGCGTGGCGGCCCTCCTGCTCGGAGTGGAGAGGCGAGGCGTTGCTCGCCTCGTCGGTCATCGGTCCCCTGGCGTTGGCTTCGCTGGAAGGGTTCGGTCGCGAGGGGTGGTTGTCAATGCCGCGGGCAGGCCTACTGCGCCTCGAGCATCAGGAAGCTGAAGTCCGCCGTCCCACTGCCGCTCGCCTTGGGGGCGTTGGAGTGGCAGCCCATGCAGGACGCGGTCGGCTGGATGAAGGTCTCCATCGTCGTGTTGGCGAGCACTGGCGGCGTGCCCTGGGGCGCTCCACCCGTGGCCCACTGGGTGCTGATGAGCTGGTAGTTGGCCCAGACGGAACCCTTGAGCAGCCCCCGGTAATACGCATTCAGGCTGGGGTCGGCCTGGATGGGCGTGGTGCGAGTCACCTGCACCGGCGCGTTGAGCGGCCCGCCGTCCGGAGCGAGCTCCGTGTACGGCTGGGTCGCCGTCTGCTGGTTGGGCTGGCAGTTCGTCGTGCAGTGCGGGTTGAAGAAGGACGACGTCGTGTTGTCCACCTGCTCGAAGGTGGACCAGAACCACTTCGCCTGGCTGGCCGTCTTGTGGATGATGTGCAGTCCCACCAGTCCCACGGTGACGGGGTTGGCTCCGGGACTCGGGGCGCCCGACTCGTCGTTGAGGACCCACGCCTTGCGCATGTAGAAGCGCTTTCCGGCGACCTCCTGCGCGGACAACACCTTCCACGCCGCCTTGACCTCCATGGCGCCCACCGGACCGCAGGGTTTGCCATTGCAGGGCCCGGGGTTCTGGGTGGGACCGGTGGGGAAGGAGATGGTGGCGCTCGTCTGACCCGCCGCGTTCCAGAGGTCGTTGGTGATGAGGTAGTTGTACTCGTCCTGGTTCAGTCGCTTCTCGTAGCGCACGAACCGGCCGTTCTGGTCCGTCAGGGGTCCGCCGACGGCCTGCTTGATGTCGGGGAACCTCTCGATGACGATGGCGGACGCCTTGGAGTCACTCACGAGCAGCTTGTCCACGTTCGCGTTGACGGCCTCGAGTCGGCCGGCCTCGGTCAGCTTCGTCAGCCGCCGCAGCTTCGTCTCCAGGGCCGCCGGCGTGTTGAACGTGCACCAGGCGCCGGGCTTGCTCCCGGGTGGCACGAAGATGTCGGTGTCCTCCGGGTAGGTCTCCCAGACGGTCGGCCCCTGTCCCGTGAGGATGCTGACCTGGGTGTTGGGCGCGCACGCGGACGTCGTCGCCGGCCAGTTGAGCGCGATGAAGGTGTTCCACGAGTAGACGTCCACGTCGGACTGGAACTCGCCGAAGCGAGGGCACGCGTCCACTGGCACCACCGACTGCGCGGGGGTGATGGCCGTGGCGCACGTGGAGCCGGGACAGGTGGGGTCCGGGTTGCACCCCGGCGGGAGTGCCTGGGCGGACGGAGTGTCCGTCGAGCCCACCGGAGAGGATGAGGGCGACGTGGTGGCACAGGCGACGATGACGGCTCCGGCGAGGACACCGCCCACCGTCAGCTGACGCAGGAGAGTGTGAGAGACGCTCATGGACGACCCAGGGGTAAGAGGGGACGACTGCGACGCTGCCCGTGCAAGGCGAGGGCCCCTGTCCAGGAGTGGCTGCAACCTCCCGGAAAGAGGAACGAGCCCCACCGGGCCCGCATCCACCCGCGTCGTGTGCGGACGCTGGTGCGTTGGTGCATCACGCAGCCAGGCGCGCCAGGGTGCCCGTGGGAAGCACCCCGCGCCAGCCAGGGGGAGGGGAGGGGTGCTCGATTCAAGACACCGTGAGGGTGTGTGGGTTCAGCGCGGTGGGGCTTTCGCGCGGCGGGGTGGGCCCTTGATGATGTGGCCATGCCCCGCCGCCCCGCGCTTCCCGTCGTGCTGCTGCTCTCGCTGTCGTCCGCCTTCCTGCTGGGCGCGGCGCCTCCCGCCGCGACGGGGGCGGCGAGCTCCGCTCCGGTGACGCTCCGGTGGAAGGTGCCGCCGGAGTCCTTGGGCTACGCGTACACGACGGAGGACACGGACCCCCAGGGCGGCCGGATGCGCGTGGACCTCTCCAGCCTCAAGTCGCAGGGCGTCTCAGTGGGCAAGCGTCGGCAGCTCTTCACGATTCAGCAGCCCACGCAGGCCGAGATGGTACTGGTGCTCACGCCGAAGCCCTCGGGCGACGTGGCCGCCAAGGTGGTGGTGACGCGGATGGACATGCCCAAGGCCAGGCGCCCGTCGAAGCAGGACCAGGCGATGGCGAAGGCGATGAAGTCCATGGAGGGCACGGTGCAGTTGCGTGGGAGCCTGACGCCCTCGGGGTTGGTGACCAGCGACCTCAAGCGAGAGCAGCGCAACCTGCTGGCGTTCATGGTGGAGCTGCCGACGAAGCCGGTCTCCGTGGGGGAGGTGTGGACCCACAGCGCGGACCTCCTGAAGATGGGCGGCCGGTGGCAGGGCGAGCATGAAGTCCTCAACCGCGTGGAGCTGGTGGCGCTGGAGCGCGAGGCGGAGGGGCGCACGGTGGCCGTCATCGACTTCACGCTCGCGGAGCGGCACGACGGCAAGTTCGAGCACTCCGACCCGTCGAAGTCGATGCCTGGGATGATGGAGATGTCCTACGTGGCGCGAGGCGAGTTCCTCGTCGAGGAAGGCCGCTGGAGGCGCATCGCCGGTCAGATGTCCACGCTCTCCAAGGGCCTGATGACAGGCAACACCGCGCAGCGGTTCGTCATGGTGCCGCTCGCGCCCATTCCCGCCGAAGTCCTCGCCGCCGAGTGACACGTGGGGGCCGGGGTTCTCTCAACCCAGGGGCTGCGAGGTCATTACCCACTCCGTGGGCAGGTGAGAGGCGTTGCCCTAGAATCCCGGGTTCTCCTCGTTGAAGTGAGGCTGTCTCCTGGACCTGGCAACGCTGAACAAGCTGCTCTCGGTGGGTGTGCAGAATGGCGCATCGGACATCCATTTCCGCCCGGGTGACCCGCCCATCTACCGGGTGAACGGCGCATTGCGCCCCCTGAAGATGGACAAGCTCCAGGCGGACCACACCAAGCAGGTGGCGTTCCACGTCATCACGGACCCCTCCATCAAGAAGCAGCTGGACACGCTTCAGGAGTGCGACGCGTCGTACAGCCTGCCGGGCGTCGCGCGCTTCCGGGTGAACATCTACCGTCAGCGGGGCTCGCTGGCGTGCATCCTGCGCATCATCCCGGATGAAATCCCTACCATCGACGGGCTGGGTCTGCCGCAGGTGCTCAAGACGATTGCGAGCAACGAGCGAGGGTTGGTGTTGGTGACGGGCGCGACGGGCTCCGGGAAGAGTTCCACGTTGGCGTCCATGATTGACCACATCAATCGCACGGAGAACCTGCACGTCCTCACCATCGAGGACCCCATCGAGTTCATCTACAAGAACATCAAGTCGTCCATCTCCCAGCGCGAGATTGGCTCGGACACGACGAGCTTCGCGGTGGCGCTGAGAGGGGCGCTGCGCCAGGACCCGGATGTCATCCTGGTGGGAGAGATGCGCGACACGGAGACCATCGACATCGCGCTCAAGGCGGCGGAGACGGGCCACCTGGTGCTCTCCACGGTGCACACGACGGATGCCTCGCGCACCATCAACCGATTGGTGTCCGTGTTCCCCGCGGAAGAGCAGACGATGGTGCGCATGCGACTGGCGGACTGTCTGAAGGCGACGGTGTCCCAGCGGCTCCTGCCCCGGGCCAGCGGAAAGGGGCGCACGGTGGCGCTGGAAATCATGGTGCAGACGAAGACGGTGGAGCAGTACATCCGGGATGACCGCGCCAACGAGCTGAAGGACGTCATCGAGAAGGGCCGCGACATGTTCGGCATGCAGTCCTTCGACCAGCACCTGACACAGCTCTACCGCGAGGGGCTCATCACCCTGGAGACCGCCCAGAGCGCCGCCTCCAACCCGGCTGACTTCCAGCGCGCGCTCGAGTTCGATTGAGCCCTGGGCACGGCCCGTCCCGTCCGAGCCGTCCGTTTCCGCTCGAGAGGGTCAGAGAGTGCAGTTCTGGTTGCCGGTCAGGGACTCGTTCGTCGCGCTGATACAGGAGCACGGACGACTCCCACGGCACTTGAACGAGTTGGACGCCTCGCACAGGTCGCTCACGCGCTTCCAGCGCCTGATGGACTGGTCGACATCGTCATACCGGGTGAAGAGCTCATCCCCACGGACCGCGAAGGTGAAGACGTCCTGGTTGGACTCCAGCGAGCTCTCGCCCGAGGTGTCGCAGGAGGTGGCCCTCGTCATCACCAGCTTTCCGTCCGCCACCTTCCAGGTCCCCAGCGTGTTGTCCCAGACCTGCTCCATGTGGATGAAGGAGCTTCCCTTGATGAGCATGGCTTCGGTGGACCGAGCACCGAGGCCCTGCTCGAGGCGATAGAGGCCGTCCGGAAGGGTGCCTCCGGTGAGCGCCGGCGCGTTCGTCACCTCGGTGTCGTCCACGCTCATGTTCGAGCACCAGCTCACGGCATGGCACTGGAGCGTGCCCCCCTCCTCTTCCTTTTCATTGGAGTCGCCACATGCCGTGGCGAGGAGGGACAGCGAGAGGGACAGTGACAGGGCACGCAGCATCTTCTTCATCGGGTCCTCCTGCATCGAGTCGGTGGGGAACCAACCCCCGACAGGAGGAGACAGGCCGGAGCCCGCTGTTGCAGAAAATCGACGGGCCCCTTCTCGCCGTGGGTGGCTCGTCAGAAGAGGAAGTCCGTGGTGAGGAAGTCCGACTCCCGCCGGGTCAGGATGGATTGGACGAGCGTGGTGTTGGCGGGCGTCGTCTTCGTGGCGACGAGCGTGCGGATGGAGAACACGCGCAACGCATCCGCGACGGACAGCGTGCCCTCGGCGGAGTCCTTCCTCCCGTTGAAGGGGAAGGTGTCCGGGCCTCGCTGGCACTGGCAGTTGAGGTTGATGCGGCCGACCTGGTTGGAGAACGCGTCGATGAAGCGGCCGATGCGCGCCGAGTCCTTTCCGAACAGGCTCAGCTGCTGGCCGAACTGGGAGTTCACCACCAGCCGCACCACCTCCTCGTCCTCGTCGAACACCATCACCGGGACGACGGGGCCGAACTGCTCCTCGCTCGCCAGCCGCATGTCCTGCGTCACCGGGTACACCACCGTCGGCGCGTAGAAGGAATGGGCCGCCTGGCCTCCCGTCGCGTTCACCACGCGCGCACCCTTGGACACCGCGTCGTCCACGAGGCCCTGGAGGTAGTCCGCCTTGCCCGGCTCGGGCAGGGGCGTGACGGAGACGCCCGGCTCCCACGGCATGCCGGGCTTGAGCTGGTCCACCGCGGCGGTGAACTTCTTCAGGAAGGCATCGACGATGCTCCGGTGCACCACGAGCAGCTTGAGCGCCGTGCACCGCTGGCCGTTGAAGGACAACGTCCCGGTGATGCACTCCTTCACCGCCTCATCCAGGTTCGCGTCCTCCAGGATGATGGCCGGGTTCTTCGCGTCCAGCCCCAGCACGGACTTCAGGCGGTGGGGCCGGGGATGCATCTTCTTCAACTCACTGGCGCCCCGGTTGGTGCCGATGAAGGCGAAGAGGTCCACCTGGCCGCTCTCCATCAGCGCGCCCACCGTCTCGCGGCCCTTGCCGTAGATGATGTTGATGACGCCCGGCGGGAAGCAGTCGCGGAACGACTCCAGCAGGGGGCGGATGAGCAGCACACCGAACTTCGCCGGCTTGAACACCACCGTGTTGCCCATCAGCAGGGCGGGGAAGAGCGTGCTGAACGTCTCGTTGAGCGGGTAGTTGTAGGGCCCCATGCACAGCGCCACGCCCATGGGGGCCCGGCGAATCTGCGCCATGATTCCCTGCTCCTGCACGAAGCGGGACGAGGTGCGGTCCAGCTCCTTCAGCGCGCGGATGGTCTCCACGATGAGGTCGATGGTGCGGTCGAACTCCTTCTCGGAGTCCGGCTGCGTCTTGCCAATCTCCCACATCAGGAGATTCACCACTGCCGTGCGCTGGGCACGCATCGCCACCACGAAGCGCTCGACGGCTTCGATGCGCTCGGCGACCTTCATCGTCGGCCAGACCCCCCGGCCCAGGTCATACGCCTTCACGGCCGCCGCGAGCGCCTCCAGCGACTCGCGAGAGGTGAGCAGTGGCGTGGCGCCCATCACCTTCTGCTTCAGGCCCTCGGGCGTCTTCACGTAGACGGGGCTGCGCACGGGGCTGAGGTCTCCCGCCCATGTCCGAAGCTCGCCGCCGACCAGGTACTCGCGCTGCTCGAGATAGGCGGGGAGCCGCACACCCGGGGGAATCTGCTCGTCGGTCGGAAAGAGGTCAGCCAGTGCCGTCATGGGGGCCCTTTTTAACGGACCCCTCGCGGACTGGCACGCCTTCCAGCGTCCCTAGAAGGAGGTCTGGAGGCCCCCCTCGCCGCCGGACATCCAGTGTGGCGCAGTGGAACGAGCCGCCGAAGGAGTTGAAGCTCCGGACGTCGCAGAGCAGTGGTTTGAAGCCCCACTTCTCCGACGCGGGGACCGTGGAGCGGCGCAGCGGGCTGTCGTGCTGCCCGTACCTCATGGGCGGCCGGCTCCGGGGGCTGGAGGCCTGGGTGGCGCACTTCATCCGGAGCGAGGGCTGAGCACGGGCGCGTGCCTTGGGGAATCGAGCGAGGCGACGACCTCCGGAAGGTGGGGGCAGGCGACCGGGGGCTGGCGGATTGCCTGGCCTGGGGGCTTCACGGTCGGCTGACCGCATGAGCCCCCGGGGCTCCCGTGCGTAGATCTGGAGCGAGTCCCGCTTCCCCCTGGAAGGGACACGGGGGCGATGGGGTTCGTGAGGGAGGGCGCGCGAGGGGGTCCGTGAGGACGCGCCGCGCAGTCGTTTCAGGAAGGAGCCGCGCGTGATGCACGAGGGGGATGCCTCCGCCGCTCGGGTGGGGGACTTGCTGGCCGGTTGGGAGAGTGAGCTGAGGGCTCGCTACGTACGCCGGGTGGAGCGGGAGCGCGGTCCCCGGGGCCTCGCCGAAAGCAGGCTGGTGGAGATGCTCCCCGTGCTCCTGGAAGCCCTCACCCGGGCGCTCTGGGAAGCGCGCGTTCCTCCGTCTCCCGCCATGCTCCATGCCCTGCGCGTCGGGCAGGCGGAGCGCTGGCAGGAACGCCCGGACGCGGACGTGGGCCTGCTGGCGCGAGAGTACGGCCTGTTCCACGACTGCCTGCTGGAGTTGCTCGAGGAGGTCGGGGCGCGCGCGTCCCTTCGTGAGCTGCGAATCGTGGAGGCGGTGCTGGCGGAGGCGACCGCGGACGCGGTGAGTCGCCACTCGGCGAACTCCCACATGCATGATGACGGTGCCTGGCTCCAGGCCATCATCGACCACGCCCCGCCCGTCATCTTCGCGAAGGACGCACAGGGGCGCTTCGTCCTCGTCAACCGGAGCTTCGAGGAGGCGCTGGGGATACCGCGCTCGCGCATCCTCGGGAGGACGGACTACGGCCTGTTCCCCTTCGATGTGGCGCACAGCAACCGTGAGCACGACGCGCGGGTGCGCGACACGCACGCGCCCCTGATGGCGGACGAGTACATCCCCGGCGTGAAGGGCGTGCGCACCTGGTTCGCCATGAAGTTCCCGCTGCCCGGCGGGGCGCGACCGGACGGCCCCTTCGTCTGCGGCATCTCCACGGACATCACCGACATCCGCCGCACGAACGCGGCCCGGGACTTCCTGCTGGAGGCGGGGAGGGTGCTGTCAGCCTCGCTGGAGCTGGAGGCGACCCTCCGGAGCCTCGCGGGCCTGGTGGTGGCGCACCTGTCCGACTACTGCACGGTGGACCTGCTGGATGGGGAAGGGAAGCTCGTCCGGCTGGAGGCCGCCGCGAGGGAGCCTTCGCGCCAGGAGCTCATCCGCCGCATCATGCCCTACGCTCCCCGCGTGGACGTGGACACGCCGCTGAGCCAGGCGCTGGCTCGAGCCGAGGCCCTCGCCGTGCCCCAGGTGACGCCGGACTGGTTGGAGTCCGTGTCCACCAACGCGGCGCACCGCGCGCTGCTGGAGGCCCTGTCGCCCCGGTCCTCCGCGCTGGTGCCGCTGGTGTCTCGCGGGCGCGCCCTGGGGCTCATCCACCTGGTGTGGACGCGTCCGCATGCGCCCGCGGAGATGGAGGCGCTGGTGGAATTGGCGCGAGGCGCGGCCGACCGCGCGGCGGTGGCCATCGAGAACGCGCGGCTGTACCGGGAGGCGCGCGAGGCGGTGCGGGTCCGCGAGGACGTGGTGGCCATCGTGAGCCACGACCTGCGCAATCCCCTCAACGCCATCCACCTGACGGCCACCGCGCTGCTCCGGCGCGCCGGGCTGTCCGAGGAAGGGGTGAAGGGAATCGGACGCATCCGCGATGCGACGCAGCGGGCCACGCGCATGATTCGCGACCTGCTGGACTTCACCCAGGCGCGCGTGGGCGAGCGCATTCCCATCCGGCCGCGTCCCATGGATCTGCATGGACTGATACGGCAGGCCGTGGATGAGCTGTTGCTCGCGCATCCCCAGCGGCACGTCCACGTGGAACTGCACGGAGACGGGCGGCTGGACGCGGACGAGGACCGGCTGGCGCAGGTGGTGACCAACCTGGTGGGCAACGCGCTCCAGCACAGCGAGCCGGGCTCGCTCGTGCGGGTGGTGCTCCGGCAGGAAGAGGAAGGCGTGTGCCTGGAGGTCCACAACGCGGGCGCTCCCATTCCTCCGGACCTGTTGCCCACCCTCTTCGAGCCGTACCGGCGAGGCCCCGAGGCACGCACGAATAAAGGCAGCATCGGCTTGGGGCTCTACATCTCCCGGCAGATTGTCCTGGGGCATGGTGGGCGCATCGACGTGGACTCCGCCGAGGAGGGCACCCGCTTCAGGGTGTGGCTGCCTCGCCCGGTCGAACCTGGGCTTCGCCCGGAGAGGTGGGGTATTCATCCGTCAGGTACCCCATGAAAAACCCCATCATCGCGACACGAGAACTCGGCCGAGGCGCCGCACGGTTTCATGACCTCGTCTACATCGTCAGCAAGGGCAAGACGCTGCTCAGGGACGAAATCGCGCATACCAGCGTGGTGAGCGTCGACGGTGGGGACTGGGCCGACGGCGTGGACACGACCTGGAATTCGACGGCCATTGCGGTGGCGCGACAGCCCTCCGAGAAGATGGTCGTGGTGGGGGAGGATGGAGAGGTCGTCACCTACGTCGGTGGGAAGAGCAAGAACGAGGCGCTGAAGCCCGCGCCGGTGATGATTCGCAACGCGCGCGAAATCGCGGGGTGGGTCTACGCCTGTGGGATGAAGCGACAGGTCTACAAGCGCATCGGCGAGGCGAAGTGGGTGGCGATGAACGCGCCTGCCGCGGAGGCCACGGAGAAGGCGGGCTTCGAGGCCATCGACGGCACCTCGGAGACCGACCTCTATGCCGCGGGCTGGGGCGGAGAGGTGTGGCGCTACGACGGGAAGAGCTGGTCGCCCTGCGAGAGCCCCACGCGCGTCATCCTCAGCGCCGTCTGCTGCGCGCCGGATGGCACCGTCTATGTGGCGGGGCAGCAGGGCGTGCTGCTCAAGGGGCGCGGAAGCGCCTTCGCCGTGGTCCCCTGGGCGGAGGAAGTGACGAGTGACTTGTGGGACCTGTGCTGGTTCCGCGGCAAGCTCTACGTCGCCACCCTGTCCGCGCTGTACACGCTGGAGGGCGACAGGCTCGTCGAGGTCGACTTCGGCGAGGCGGGAACGCCTACGTGCTACGGGCTGGCGACCGCGGAGGACGTGCTGTGGTCGATTGGCCGCGACGACGTGGCCTCGTTCGACGGCACCACGTGGAAGCGCTACGAGTGACGCATCGCCGCGCCCGTGGCGCGCGGGGAAGACAGCTCCCCGCGCGTCAGGGACTCATCGGCTCAGGCCATCAAGGGTAGGAGATGGACTCGACGAAGGACGGGTGGCCTGGATGGCACGCGGCCTCCACGTCGGCACCGACGATGGTGCCGCGCAGGATGCGGCTCGGCTGGCCCGGCCGCTTCACCGTGAGGGTGTAGGGCAGCGGGCTGTCGTCGCCATGCGTCGTCTCGAAGCTCGTGGTCTTCAGACAGACGTCATAGATGCCTCGCGCAGGCGCGGCCTCCTCCCCGCCCGGCGCCCGTGCCTGCTCGCCGGTGATGCCAGCCTCGTAGCTGACGAGCTCGCCGGAGGGCGTCCGGATGATGAGCTGGGTGTCCAGCGCCTGCTCCCACGTCGCGGTGAGCTGGAACGGCGTCACGCTGGTTCCGCAGACCCCGGACGTGCAGGTCCTCCCGCTGGCGCAGGTGTTGCCGCAGCAGCCGCAGTTCGCCTCGTCCGTGTTCGCGTCCACGCACCGCCCCGAGCATTTGACCTGCGGCGCCGGGCAGCTGCCGGGCACGCAGTCAAAGCCGCCGGTCTGATTCACGCACCGCTGGCCCGGGGTGCAGGTGTGCGTCCCGAGCGTGCACTCGTTGATGTCATTGCACGTGCGCCCGTTGCCCGAGTAACCCGCCTTGCACGTGCAGTTGTAGCTGCCCTGCGTGTTGCTGCAGGTGGCGTTGGCGGAGCACTGCGAGGTGCCGTTGGTGCACTCGTTGATGTCGTTGCACGTCCTGCCGTTGCCCGTGTAGCCGCCCTTGCACGCGCAGGTGTAGCTGCCTTGCGTGTTGGAGCAGGTGGCGTTGACGGAGCACTGCGAGGTGCCGTTGGTGCACTCGTTGACGTCCGTGCACGTCCTGCCATCGCCCGTGTACCCGCCCTTGCACGCGCAGGTATAGCTGCCCGGCGTGTTGCTGCACGTGGCGTTGGTGGAGCACTGCGAGGTGCCGTTGGTGCACTCGTTGACGTCCGTACACGTCCTGCCGTTGCCCGTGTACCCGCCCTTGCACGCGCAGGTGTAGCTGCCTGGCGTGTTGGTGCAGGTGGCGTTGGCGGAGCACTGCGAGGTGCCGTTGGTGCACTCGTTGATGTCGTTGCACGTCCTGCCGTTGCCCGTGTAGCCACCCTTGCACGTACAGGTGTAGCTGCCCGGCGTGTTGGTGCAGGTGGCGTTGGTGGAGCACTGAGAAGTGCCGTTGGTGCACTCATTGACGTCCGTGCAGACGCTGGGCTGGCCCGAACAGGCGTACCCCGGCTCCACCTGGCAGGTGGCGCTACAGCCGTCGCCCCCCGTGCGGGCGCCGTCGTCACAGCCCTCGCCCGTCACCACCCTGCCATCGCCGCACAGCGGTCCCGTCGCCTCCACCGCGTCCACCTGGTAGAGGGCGGCCAGCCCGCCCCGCAGCTTCACGAAGCGATAGGGCGTGGCATTCGTATAGGGGACCAGCGCCGTATAGGTGCCGAGCCCCAGCTCGATGAGCCGCACCTGTCCGGTGGTGATGACCGTCATGTCGGCGCGCAGGAACTCCACCTGCGCCACCACCGCCACCGTCAGGCCCCGGTAGTGGATGCGCAGCGGGCCAGTGCCTTCCTCGCCTTCGCCCATGTCCAGGTTGAGCGAGCCGCCCAGGGCCGCGAGGAAGCTCGCCACCGTCCCATTCGGCGCGCCTATTGCGTTGTTCGGGTTGAGGACGGCGACGACACCGCCCGGTGCCACCGCGTCCGCGTAAGGGTCTATCGCGAACTCGGACACCTTGTCCGTCGAGTCCTCTTCCTCCTGCTTCGCGGACTCGTCGTTGGCGGGGGCATCCCCCTCTGAATTGACACCACAGGCGCCGAGAACGGTGAACATCAACACCGTGCTCAGCGTGTGCCACAGCGTGGCCCTTCGATTGAACTCCATGTTTTGCTCCATTCCACTCAACAGACCGACAGCTCCCGAGGTCAGTCAGCCCTTCGGGAAACCGCCGGAATCCATGAAATGCATGGAGTTCAGTTCGCGCCTGGAGACCTTGCGCTTGTCTGGCGAAGCACGTGTGCCAATCGACAGGCGCCGCGTTGAGTATCGCGGCGGTGCGTCGAACGCGACATCAGGGGGGACCTGCAAGGCACGCGCGGGTGCCTGGGCTGCGGGGTGCGTTGCGGGCGAGCTTCCGCTACGGCTTCTTGCGCCAGGCCTTGAGCTCCGCCTTCTTCTTCGCGCCCACTTCATCCAGCCTGTCCTGCCAGCGCTTGCGGTAGGGCCGCAGGGCGGCGGCCACGGTGCGCGCGACGACGAGGTTGCGGTACCACTTGGAGTCGGCGGGGACGATGGTCCACGGGGCGTTCTTGGTCGACGTGCGCGCGAACACGTCCTGGTAGGCCTGGGTGTAGTCCGCCCAGTGCCGGCGGTCCTCCCAGTCCCCGGCGCTGATCTTCCAGGCCTTGCGCGGCTCCTTCTCGCGGTCCAGCAGGCGCTGCTCCTGTTCCTTCTTGCTGATGTGGAGGAAGAACTTCAGGACGATGGTGCCGTTCTCGGAGAGCATCTCCTCGAAGTCGCGGATGTGCTCGTAGCGCTTCGTCCAGAGAGATTTGGGCGCCAGGTCATGGACGCGCACGGCGAGCACATCCTCGTAGTGGGAGCGGTTGAAGATGGAGAACTCGCCCTGGCGGGGTGTATGGCGGTGGATGCGCCAGAGGAAGTCGTGCTCGCGCTCCTCGGTGCTGGGGACGGCGAAGGAGGCGACGCTGACGCCTCGGGGATTGAGGCTGCCCACCACGTGTTTGATGGTGCCGTCCTTGCCCGCCGTGTCGCGGCCCTGGAGGACGATGAGCACGGAGTTCAGGCGCGCGCCCCATTGCAGGTCCTGGAGGTCGAACAGCTCCTCGCCGAGCGCGTCGAACTCCGCCTTGGCATCGGCCTTGAGGGCCTTCTTCGGCGGAGTCGTGTCGATGCTCTCCAACCGCACCCTGGCTCCCTGTCTCGCGCTGGTGATGAGTTGCATGGCTTCCTTTCCATCCGTCCCGGGGGACTCGCGTGGGGGGCTGGCGTCGTCGCCCCAGCCGTCCCCTGGTATCGCCCGGAACGGGCTGGGGCTGAACCCTTCATGCCTCCGTCATGAAGACTCCGTGAAGATGTGAGCACAGTGGGCCGCGCACCTCGGAGGGGCCGCGGCGAGCCTGCTCCGTGCCTCCTCCGCGAGCCGCGTCTTCGCCGAGGCCGTGCCGGGGGAGGGGTGATTTACATTTCGAGGGGGCTGAATTATGGGGGCCCATGACGCCACTGCTCCCCGACCCCGATGGCGAGCTGGATGCTCGCAACCCGCTGGTCATCACCGTGGATGACCTGCTCACCGACGACGAGTGCCGGGCGCTGGTGGAGCGAATCGAGGAGGCGGGCCCGACGGCGGCGCCCATCACCACGTCCTCGGGCTTCGTGATGCGTCCCGACATCCGCAACAACACCCGCGTGATGTTCGACGACTACGAGCTGGCGGACCTGTTGTTCCAGCGCATCTCGCCGCACGTCCCGCGCCGGCTGGAGCGTCAGTGGGAGCTCTCTGGCACGAACGAGCGGCTTCGGTGCTACCGCTACGATGCGGGGCAGTACTTCGCCCCGCACTTCGACGGGGCCTTCGTTCGCGACCGTGACGAGCGAAGCCTGCTCACCTTCATGGTGTACCTGAACGACTGCACCCACGGTGGCGCGACGAACTTCCTCTCGCTCGACCGCTCCGTGACGCCGCGTACGGGCACCGCGCTGCTCTTCAACCACCACCTGCTTCACGAAGGGGCGGAGGTCACCGCGGGCCGCAAGTACGCGCTGCGGACGGACCTGATGTACCGGCGCATCCGCTCGTGAGCCGGCGCTGACCCGCGGTGCCTGGCCCTCCGCGCGAGGTGCCACGGGCTCCGGAGCAAGAGGTCCCCGGAGCCCGTTCCTTCAGGGCTCAGTGAATCTCGATTTTACAGGTGGCGCTGCAGCCGTCGTTGTTCTGGCCGTTGCCGTCGTCGCACTCCTCGCCGGAGGTGAATTGAACGACGTGGTCTCCGCAGCGAGGCCCCAGTACGCAGCCCGGCGCGCATTCGCCGTAGCCCCCATTGTTCGTGCCGTCGTCGCACTGCTCCCCTTCATCGACGATGAAGTTGCCGCAGAGCGCGCTGCACTCGGTGTGCCGGGTGGTGAAGTCGTGGAGGGTGAGTCGGTACGAGGACGCGGTGGTGTGGCGCTCCGCCTGGAACACCGCGACCTCGTAGATACCGCCTGGCGTGAGCCCGAGCCGCGTGGCCTGGTTCGACAGGCTGACGTTGCCACTCATCGCGCCGTGTACCCCGCCCATGTCGAGGGCGAGGATGCGATTGATGAACACCCAGACATCGTCATCGCCTCGGAAATCGAGGACCTCGGTGCCCTTGTATTCGAACCAATAGCGCGTCTCGCTGGTGAAGCTGAAGTTGCGCGGCCGGGCGGGGTTGCCGTTGTCGCCGCGCAAGGGCTCCTGCCCGGAGGCGACCCAGCCCAGGTTGTCCAGTGGGAAGAAGCTCTGATTGTCGAAGATGTACGAGCCATTCGGCTGCCGGTGGAGGATGAGCGTCCCGACCTCGGGCTTGTTGACGAACGCCGTGTCGCGGAACCACTGGGCGAAAGCCGCGGCTCCGTGCGTCGTGAGGGAGGACTGGCCCTCCTTCGCGTACGCGGGCTTGCCGTTCGCATCCAGGGTGTTCTTCACGATGCCGGTCTCCGCGCCGTTCTTGTTCTCGAAGTCGATGTGTCCCCTCGGCAGGGAACTGGAGGCCGGCAGGTCGTAGCCCCGGAAGTCGCGGTAGACGATGGGGAGGGCCACCTGGGCGGGAGGTGACTCGATGGTGATGACGCATTGGAAGCCGGGTTCGAGCTCACACGACGACGAGCAGCCATCATGGGCGCGCGTGTTGCCGTCGTCGCATTCCTCGGTCGTGTCGTTCGGCAGCAGCACTCCGTCGCCGCAAACGGACTCACAGACGCCGTTGGTGCAGAGAGGCTCCCTCATGCAGAGCGGGGAGCAACCGTCGCCGGTGTCGTTGTTTCCATCGTCGCACTGCTCGGTCCCTTCGGTCACCTGGTCGCCGCAGGTGGTGCGGCTGCACGGCTGGCCGACAATGGGGCACTTGTAACCGGACTCCAGACGGCACGAGCCGTTACAGCCGTCCGCGGAGGTGGTGTTGCCGTCCTCGCACTCCTCTTGTCCGGCGAGGATGCCGTCGCCGCACGCCGCCGCGCCGCAGGCCCCGCCGTTCGCCGGGCAGCTCCAGCCGGTCTCCACGGCACAGCTCGTGTCGCAGCCGTCGTTGCTCGTCGTGTTGCCGTCGTCGCAGACTTCCTGGCCATCCACCTGGCCGTCGCCACACACGGGAAGCAGGACACAGGGCTGGCCTGCCTGCTCGCACACCCAGCCAGGTTCGACCTCGGCGCAGCTCGCGGAGCAGCCGTCGCCGCTCACCGTGTTGCCGTCGTCACAGGCCTCCGAGAGCTGGCGGTGGCCATCGCCGCAGGTGCTCATTCCGGCGTCGGGTTCAGGGGCAGGTCCCCCGTCAAGGGGCCCCGCGTCCGGCTCCGGTGCCGGTCCCCCATCAAGCGGCCCCGCGTCCGGCTCTGGTGCCGGTCCCCCGTCGAGCGGCCCCGCATCCGGCTCCGGTGTCGGTCCCGCGTCGGTCTCCGGGACTGGTCCGGCGTCGGTCTGCGGTGTCGGTCCGGCGTCGGTCCCTGGGGTCGGTCCCGCGTCGGTCTCCGGGGTCGGTCCCGCGTCTTGCTCTGGCTGGGGGCCCGGCCCTCCGTCGGTACCCGTGTGGGTGCCTGAGTCCTCCTCGTTGCCGGGCGTGCCGGAGTCCTCTCCGCCGTCGGGCGGGCCCGCGTCGCCACCGCTGTCTGGGATGGACGCATCGGGGGGCCGGGTACCGGCATCCGTGTTGGGAGAGTCATCTCCGCCGCACGCGGACAAGACAAGGAACAGGGTGGCGAGCAATGCGCTCAGCGACCGCGAATGAACACGAGGAATCTGCATAGGGATGAGAGAAGGAAGTGAGGGTTGAGGCGGAACTTGGAGGGTGACTGACTCCAGATGTTGTCGATCGGCGATGGCCCGCCTGGGCGCAGCATGATGCCCGGAACCGCTGACATCATTGGGTGTTGTCCCCTGCGCTTCGGACGTTCAGGAATGCTTGAGATTTGTACCATGGTGACAGGTGCCACCCCATCGACAGACCATGGGCCGCCCGCCCCCGGGTGTAGCCCCGGACCCACGGAGGGAGATATCCGCTAGGGTCGCAGACCCCCGTGATTGGAGTCCCCATGCGACCCTCCTCCCTGGTCCTGCTCCTGCTGCCCCTGACTGGCGCCGCCGCCGTGAAGAACGTCTCCACCGTGGCGGAGCTGCAAGCCGCACTCGCATCGGCGAAGGCCGGTGACGACATCGTGCTCGCGGACGGCACCTACACCGTGAACGCGAACCTGGACTGCAAGGCGGAGGGCACCGAGGCCCAGCCCATCACCGTGCGCGCCGCGAATCGCCATGCGGCCCTCATCCGCTTCAACGCCGTGGAGGGCTTCAAGGTGTCGGGTCGCTCCTGGGTCTTCGACGGGCTCACCATCGAGGGCATCTGCGCGCGAGACCCAGACTGCGAACACGCCTTCCACGTCACCGGCCACGCGGAGGGCTTCGTGTTGCGCCACAGCCGGGTGCGCGACTTCAACGCGCAGCTCAAGGCCAACGCGACGAAGAACACCGAGGGTGTCTTCGAGATGCCCCACCGAGGGCTCATCGAGCACAACGACATCTACGACACGCGCCCGCGCGCGACGTCGACTCCCGTCACCAAGCTCAACATCGACACGGGCGACGACTGGGTGGTCCGCGACAACGAGCTGCACGACTTCTCCAAGCAGGGCGGCATCTCCTACGGCGCCTTCATGAAGAGCGGTGGCAAGCGCGGCCTCTTCGAGCGCAACCGCGTCGTCTGCGCCAGGGACCTGCCGGCCTCGGACACCCGGATTGGCCTGTCCTTCGGCGGCGGCGGAACGGGGGCCGCGTTCTGTGCGCCGGCCTTCGATGCGAACGTGCCGTGTGACCCCGAGCACTCGGATGGCATCCTGCGAAACAACATCGTCGCGAACTGCTCGGATGTCGCCGTCTACCTGAACCGGGCCACGCGCACGAAGGTGCTGTTCAACACCTTCATCGGCACGACGGGCGTGGACTTCCGCTTCGCGTCCTCCACCGGCGAGGCCCACGGCAACGTGTTGTCGTCCGTCATCCGGGGCCGCGACACCGGCAGCTTCACGGCGGGCACGAACTTGATGAACGTGGCCACCGCCACCTGGACGTCCTGGTATGCCGCGCCCCTCCAGGGCGACTTGACGCTCAAGGGCTCCGTGTCCCAGCTCGTCGGCGCCGCCGCCCCCAATGCCCTCGTCAGCGAGGACTTCTGCCGGCGTCCTCGGCCCTCCACCGGGGCGCACACGCTGGGCGCGCTGGAGCATTCGCTGGGCAACTGCGAGCCGGGCACGGGTGAGCCCGACGCAGGTTCCGGAACGCCCGACGCGGGCTCGGGCCAGCCGGACTCGGGGAGCGGCAACGCGGACGCGGGGCCTTCGGATGCGGGCTCTTCGGACGCGGGTCCGGGGCCGGACAAGGACGCGCCTGGGGACGACGGTGGATGCAGCGCCAGTCCGGGCCTGTGGCCCCTGCTCCTCGCGCTGCTGGTGCCGCTGAGCCTGCGCCGCCGCTTCCGCCGCGAGTGAACGCGGTGGGCCCCTGGCTTTTCCGTCAGGGGCCCGCGCGACGCGGGGACATGCTCACCACGCGGTGTGGCGGTAGTCCTTGAAGAAGTTGCCCCACGAGAACTGGCCGGTGTTCTCCGAGAAGATGACCGGGTCCACGATGCGGGCCGCGCCGTCGATGATGTCCAGGGGAGGCTGGAAGTCGAGGTCCACCACCTTGCGCTCCGAGAACAACACCGGGTCCTCGTCGGTGACCCAGCCCGTGTCCACCGCGTTCATGTAGATGCGGTCCTTGGCGTAGTCCGCCGCGGACGTCAGCGTCATCATGTTCAGCGCGGCCTTCGCCATGTTGGTGTGGGGGTGCCGGTCCGTCTTCGTCCCGCGCGAGAAGCTGCCCTCCATCGCCGACACGTTGACGATGTGGCCCGCCGAGGAGCGGTCGCGCATCATCAGCGGCTTGAGCTTGCCGCAGAGGATGAAGGGCGCCACCGCGTTGATCAGGTGGACCTCCAGCATCTCCGCCGTCGGCACGTCCGCCAGCTTCATCCGCCACGAGTTCATGTTGCGTAGGTCCACCTGCTGCTCGTCCGCGTCCAGCCGGCCCTGGGGGAAGAGGGCGCGCGTGTCCCCCTCCTGCTCCATCGCGTAGGGCAGGAGCGACAGCGCGGCGGACGAGTGGATGCCCAGCGCCGGGTCGCTGCTGCGCCAGGTCGTCGTGAGCGAGGAGGCGTCCACCGTGCCGCCGGTGCCGAGCATGGGCGTCACGGTCTCGATGCAGGCCCGGTGGCCCGCGAGCAGCGGACGCGCGGCCTCCGGCAGTTGTTCCAGGCGGAGCTGCTCGCCCTCGAGCAGGTGCGCGTAGAAGCCCGGAGGACGGCGGACCGTCTGCGCCGCGTTGTTGATGATGATGTCCAGCCGCTGGTGCGTCTGCTCCACGTACGTGGCGAACAGCTCCACGCTGGGCGCGTGCCGCAAGTCCAGCCCGTGGATGTGCAGCCGGTGGGACCAGTCCGCGAAGTCAGGCTCCAGCACGTAGCGCCGCGCCGCGTCCTGGGGGAAGCGCGTGGTGGCGATGACGGTGGCGCCCGAGCGCAGCAGCATCAGCGAGGCCTGGAAGCCAATCTTCACGCGCGCGCCGGTGATGAGCGCGACCTTGCCGTCCAGGGAGGCGCGCTGGGTCCGCTTGGCGTAGTTGAAGTGCGCGCACTCCAGGCACATGGAGTCGTAGAAGAAGTGCAGCTGACGGAACTCCGCCTTGCACACGTAGCACTTGCGCGGCGTCTCCAGCAGCTGCCCCGGGTTCTCCTCGGGCGGGGGCGGCAGCATGGGCACGTTGAAGACGGGCGCCCGGCGCATCAGCCGGATGCGGGTGGACGCCCGGACCTCGCGGTCCTTGGTCTCCTTCTCCTGCCGGCGCTCCCGCCGCAGGGCCTTCTCCAGCCGCGTCTTCGCCCCACGGTCCGGGTGCACGAGGCGGCCAGCGGCGACCAGGAGGGCGAGCTTGTCCTCCTCGGGGAGCCGAGTGAGCAGGATGCGGTCCTCCGCCGCGGCCTCCAGGAGGCGGGTGCATCGACGGACGTCCTCCAACGAGAGCGAGGAGGGCGACGTGAGGTCGGTATCAGCGGGGAGTGCGGGCGACGAGGTCTCTGCGTCCTTCATTCCCGCGGTGAATATCCCGGAGGCGCCCGCGAAGAAAGGCCGGCGGTGGCGGAGGGCTCGGTAGGAGGGGAGGCGGCCGTGCTGTCCGGGGGAGGAGGGCCCCCGCCCTGGGACGGCCCGCCCGCGACCCAACGTCGGTCAGTGCCAGTTGACCCTGCCGCTGCCATTCACGCGGATGGAGCGCACGGAGGCGTCGCCCCACAGGTCCACGTCGCCCGACGCGTCCAGCGAGACATTCACGGTGCCGCCCTCGACGGTGGCGCTCGCATCGCCGGAGCCCTCGGAGACCAGGTCCAGGTCCACCGCGCGCAGCTCGCGGGCCTCCAGGTCGCCACTGCCTTCCATCCGCACGCTCAGCCGCGAGCTGGTGCCCTTCAGTTTCACCCGGCCGGAGCCCTCGCTGGCGACATGCACGTCGCTCGCGGCGCCCGTCCAGCTCAGCTCGCCGGAACCGGACAGGGAGAAGTCCGCCCGCTCCACGAGCACCGAGTCCGGCATGCACATCACCACCCGGCCGGAGCCCTCCACCTTCGCCTCCACCGTGCGGGCTCCGCCGCAGTAGCGCAGGCCGCCCGAGCCCGTCGATTCCAACCGCACGTGCTCCTCGGTCTGGCCGATGAAGCCCTCCACCGTCATCGAGCCGGAGCCTTCCAGCGTCGCGCCCACCAGCCGAGGCACCGTGATTTCCACCCGTGCGGTGCCCTTGGGGTGAAGGTTGCCGTCCGTCACGATGAAGAGGGACGCATCCGGACCCTTGAAGGTGCGCACGTTGTCCTGGAGGTTCGAGTCCAGCGTCACCGTGAGCGTGGCTGTCTCCCCTTCGCGCACCACCACGTCCAGGTTCCCTTCATGGGTCACCGACTGGAACGCCTCCACCTGGCGCTCCTCCGTGACGGTGTCTCCGTTGCCGTGTACGTCGAAGTCACTGCAGCCCGCGAGCCACCACGCCGTGAGTACACCCGCCGCCACGCGCTTCCACATGTCCTGCCTCCAGTGAAGGGGGCGCGCAGTCCAGGCGCGCTGTCCCTGGAACACCGGGGGCTCCGGAAACTGTCACTCGACCCGGACCTCGGGTGAGGGCAGTCGTGCCGAGGCCACCGCCAGGCACAGCGCCGCCACGACGAAGTAGTAGTAATTGCAGAACGCTTGTTTGTTGAAGGCGAAGAAGGTGGCGTAGGTGAGGGCCGTGGCGGCGGCGAAGCCCGACGGCGACCGGGGCGCGCGCCACAGACTCAGGCCCAGCACCAGGGCCACCGCGACGAACGGTATCCAGATGGGCGGAGGCGCATGGCCCCGGGCCACCCACGCGGCCAGGTAGCTCAGCGACTCCGTGCGAAACGGCTGGTGGATGTGCAGCGCCACCACGCTGTGGAAGAACGCCTTCACGTCCGGAAGCGCGAACGGAAGGCTCACGGCCAGCGCGGTGGCTCCCGCGCGCCAGAGCAGGTCCCAGAGCCGCCGGGGCTCGGGAACCAGCAGGAAGGCCAGCGGCACGAGGAACACCGTGTGCTGCTTCACGGCGAGCGTCAGCCCGAAGACGTAGGGGAGGGCCCGAGGAAAGCGGAAGGCACAGAAGACGCTCGCCGACAGCAGCATCACCAGGAACGGCTCCGTCCAGGACTGCTCCAGCACGAAGAAGCCGCGCGGCGTGAGCAGGTAGAGCGCGGCGGCTCCCGCGCCCAGTCGCCCGCCACGCGCATACGCCATCAAGCCCGCCGCCACCGCCGTGGCCACCAGCTGCGCGTAGCGCGGGTCGCCCGCGAGCACGCGGCCGAGCGTGGCGAACACCAGACTCAAGGGGGGATAGGGAAAGCCGAACAGCAGACGCCCGTCCCTCGCCAGTCCTTCCCCGTACCAGAGCGTGTGCCCGTAGATGTTGGGGAAGGTCATCGCGAACGGATTGCCGCCGCGCAGCAGCTCGTCCGCGCCCTGGAGCTGGAACACGAAGACGTCGATGCTCGGCGACGGGGCATGCCGGAGAATCCATCCCCCGAGCAGCAGATACACCCCGAGCAGCACGGGCACGCCCACCTGCCGCAGTCGCTCCGGCCCCGCCAGGAGCGCTCCCGACACGAGCGCCGCGGTGGCCAGGTGCGCATGGAAGGGCGCGAAGGGCCAGGGGCCGTTCAGCCGCAGCGCGGATGAGGGGTAGTCCGAGAGCAGCGCCTGGAGCTGCCACAACAACGCCACTCCCAGGAGCAACGCGAGCACCGGTTCAGCCCACCGCCAGGGACGACGAAAGCCCGGGCCGACCACGGCCAGCAGGCTCAGGCCCAGGCACCTGGTGAGGCCTTGCAGGGAGTCCTCGCGGAGCGTGCCATTGGTGAGCTGGAGCGTCAGGGCGAGCACCGAGGCCGCCGCCAGGCAGAAGACGGGGAGCCGCCAGGGGTCAGCGAGGGGTGGCTGGGGGAGCGACGGCGTGGACTCCATTGCGCGCGTTATACCCGCTCTCGCGCGAGGGAGGGGCTGTCAGCCGCAGCGCGGCAGGTGGATGCTGAAGGTCGTTCCGCCCGCCAGGGTAGAGGTCACCTCGATGCGGCCTCCGTGCGCCCGGGCAATCTGGTCCACGATGAAGAGGCCCAGGCCGACGCTGCGCCGCTCCACTCCGGCCTCCGTTCCACGTCGCATGGGCTCGAAGAGGGTGGGAATCACGTCCATGGGAATGGGCGGTCCGGCGTTGGTCACCCGAAGCACCAGCTCCAGGGGGCTGCCCTCGCTCAGCACCTGGATGCGGGCGCCCGGCGGGCTGTACTGCACGGCATTGGAGAGCAGGTTGTGAATCACCTGGGCGATGCGGTCCGAGTCCAGGGCGCCCTGCCCATCGCCGCTCGTCTCGACCTCCAGTTGCCGCTCCGGCATGACGGCCCGCACCTCGTCCACCGCCTGCTGGGTCAGCTCATGTAGGTCCATGACCTGGCGCTTGACGGGCATCACCTGACCCATTCGCGCCTGGGTGAAGTCGAGCAGGTCCAGGATGAGTCGCTGTGCGCGGTCCGCCGAGTCCACGATGCGGCGGATGGCCTTGCGCGCCCGCTCGTCCAGGTCCGTGCGTCGCACCAGCGTGGACGCGGAGAGGAGGATGGCGTTGAGCGGATTGCGGAGGTCATGGCTGACGATGCCAATCAGTTGCTCGCGCAGGACGGCTGCTTCCTTCGCGCTGAAGAGCTGCGCGTCCCTGCGCTCCAACTCGTCCTGGTTCTCGAGCTGATGGCCGATGAGCTCCCCGAGGTGACGGAAGACCTCGAGCTTGTCTTCGGTGAGCAGGGCCGGGTTGGCGTCCAGCGCGCACATGACGCCGAAGAAGGAGCCGTCCCTGCGGTACACGGGCACGGCGATGTAACTCTCCACGCCGTAGAGCTTGGGCGCGGGGTGGTTGGCGAAGCGGGGGTCCTCGCTCGCGTGATTGACGAGCAGTGGTGTCGCCGACACGCGGACCGAGTTGCAGAAGGTCGTCGTGATGGCCAGCGTGTCGCCCGGATTGAGGCCGAAGTTCATCTCGTCCAGCACGGCGCAACACCGCCACTCCTGGGCGGTGACGCGGGCGACGACGGCCAGCCGCAGCCCCGTGGTCTGCAAGAGCACCCGCAGCACCGTCTTCACGGCGTCGATGCGCGCGATGGCCTGGACGTCCGCGGTGAAGCCGACGGGAAGGGCCGCGGAGTCGACCGGCGGCGGGCGGGCAGGTGCGCTTTCAAAGGCGGCCATGGGAGCTGGAACAGTGGCCTGGTCGCTCATCATTTCACCCCTTGATGCCCTTCTGATGGCCTCGGGGCCCCGAGCGCTCGCGTGCGGGCCACGCGGCGCTTGCCGGGGTGCTGGCGCGGCGGAGGGGCTTGCGGGCGAAGTGTGGAGTTCCGTGCCCTGGGGGCGGATTTGGCGCGGGGTGAGGCAACCCCGGAGGCCCGCCCAGGGAGCGAGCGAGTAGAATCCCGCGCTGTCGGCACGGAGCCAGGGGGGGCAGATGGCACGAGTGCGAACACCTCCAGGGGGCGGCCATGCGTGAGTCCCCGTCGACGTCGGAGCTGCTGCGCCAACTGGCCGGGACGACGAGCGAGGGCACTGGTGAAGGTGTCGCGCGGCTGCGTGCGCGGGCGGACCTGGTCGACGCGGCTCGGGAGGCCCTCGCGGGGGGACAGGAGCGGGAGAAGGTCCTGGCGCTGCTCGCGATGCAGGGACTGGACGCGCGCGGAGCGCAAGACCTCCTGCTCTCGGCGATGGGCGATTCCTCCGCGCGCGTCCGGGCGATGGCGGCGCGGGGACTGGCCCTGGCGCCACGACAGGTGGCCTGGAGTCACCTGGTCACCGCGCTGGCGGATGCGGACAGCGCGGTGCAACGACAGGCCATGGAGGCACTGGCGCGACTCGACGTCTCCGAAACGGGAGCGCTGCTGGGCGCGCGCTTCGGTTCCGCGACGGAGTCGGAGCGGCTGAACATGCTCGATGTCGCCAGAGAACAGGAGGCACACACCTGGCTGGCCCTGGCGCGGCAGGGGCTCGTGGACGCGGCGCCCTCCGTCCGGGCCGCTGCGGTCGCGGCGATGGCCACGGTGGAGGACCCTTCCTCGGACCGCGTGCTCGTGGAGGCGCTCCAGGACGTGGATGAGCAGGTGCGCCTGTCGGCCGTCGAGGCCCTCACCCCGCGCGCCTCCCTTCCCACCACGCCGCTGCTGCCGCTGCTCGCGGATGTCTCGCCCACGGTGCGGATGCGGACGGTCCACGCGCTGCTCCGCCGGGGAACCTCGGAGGGCTGCGAGCAGCTGGTGCGCCTGCTGGATGATCCGCTTCCCCCGCTGCGCGAATTGGCCATTCTCGCGCTCGGCCAGCTCGGCTGCGGCGCGGCGACCTCCCGGCTGGTCGACGAAGCCCGCCGCGCCTCCGACGCGGAGGAGCGCGCCGCGCTCGTCACCGCGCTCGGGCGTCTGGGCGGAGGCGAGGTGGAGCCGGTCATCCAGGAGGCGCTCGGGGACACGTCCGCGCCCGTGCGTGAGGCGGCGGTGGTGGCGTGGCCTCGCGTCGTCGGACTGGCGCGGGCGCTCGCCCCGCTGCGGGGACTGTTGCGTGCCGACCCGGACTGGCAGGTGCGTTCCCAGGCCGTGCTCGCGCTCACGGGCGCGGCCCCCGAGGCGGACGAGGACCTGTCCCTGGCCCTCACCCGCGACGTGGACCCGAGGGTCCGCACGGCCGCGGCACGGGTGCTCGCGGACAGGGCGGGAGAGGTCGCGGAGCGGGCCCTGGTGAAGGCGCTCTCGGACCCGGAGCCCGAGGTCCGGTTGAAGGCGGCGCGCTCGCTGGGGCGACGGCTGGCGGTGGAGGCCCATCCCGTGTTGTCCGCGCTGGAGGGCTCGGAGCCGCGCCGCGATGTCCGGGCGGAGGTCCGACTGGCGCTCTCACGTCTGGAGCGGGCGCGCACGGGTGGCGATGAAGAGTCACCTCCGGAGCGCGAGCTGTATGACCCGGCGGGGCAGGGGGTGGCCTTCGCCACGTGGCTGAGAGACCCTGACTGGTACCCCGTCTCGGACCGCCTGGTGTTCTACCGGGAAGGGGCGCTGGAGAGCATCGACCTGGATGAGCACGTCCAGGTCCATGACTACTCCGTCGATGTCGGCCACCTGCGCCTGCGACGCGAAGGGGCGCCAGACCTATTGACCGCGTTCCAGGTGGAGCGCACGACCTGGCCGACTCCGGAGCAAGGCGACCAGCCCTGCTACCGGCTGGAGCTGCACACCGACGTGCTCACCGGCACCGGCCAACCCCGGGTCTTCTATTGCTTCGACGTCCGCTAGAGTCACCGCGTTGCCCGCACCGTCCTTCGTCTCCGAGGCTCCATGCGCCACGCGACTCTCGTGCTCGTCCTCTTGCTGGCCTCCGCGTGCCGATGCACCGAATCCGTGCGCAGCGAAACCGTGGGCTCCGCGGTCGTCACCCATGTGCGGAGCTGCGAGGCGCTCGACTGGGAGAACAACTCCTGCCGGACGGACTCCGTCATGGCGGTGGGGAAGGTGCGCATCACGGAAGTGACTTCCGTCTCCGCGAGTCCCTCCCAGACACGCGCGCTGGTGAGCCTGCGAAACGGTACGGCCGTCCTCGTTGACACCCGGTCCGGAGAGAGTCTCAGCCGCTTCCCCGTCTTCGCCTCGGCGCAGGAGTGGTGTGGTGACTCGGAGCTGATCGTCACGTATGCCCTGGCGAACTTTGGCGTGACGGAGGGCTACAAGGGCACCACCCTGGAGCTGGTGTGGTTCGAGAGCGACACGGAGGTCCGCCGTGCCGTGGTCCACAAGGGCCTGCGCCCCGTGCCCCGCGTCCTGTGCGGGCCCGCTCACACGCTGGCCTTCGCGTTGGAGGGCGAGAAGCGGGAGGACCCGCCGGAGCTCTACCGCTGGAGCGAGCGCGAGGGACTCCAGCTCGTGGAGACCTGGCCCGGGCCCCTCGATGAAGGGGGACCGCCGGCCCTCGCCCTCTCCTGGGCCTCCTCGGGACGGCCCTCCTGGTGCGCGCTCCAGCCGCCGTATTCCCAGAACCGCTGCGTTCCGCCCGCGCGCTGACCCGCACGGTGCGCAGCGGGTCGCCCCCTGGTGGAAAAATGACCCCACCCCCGAAGACTTGAACGCGACCCCGTTCTCCCGCCGCAGGCCATCGGAAACCGGGAGACCACATGAAGACCAGGTCGCTGTTCGCCGCGCTGGGGTGTCTGTCCTTGGGTGCCGTGGGGTGTAGCTCCGAGGGGCCTCCTGCCCAGAGCTGGGAGGTGGGCTCGGGGCTTCGGCTGGATGACGACAGCGTCGTCAGCGTCGCGTACGGCTCGGGCCCTGGCACGGTGGTGGAGGGCAATGACCCCCGGCTCGTCGACGCACGCACGCCCCTTCCAGGCCATGGGAGCTACATCCAGAACGGGACGCAGGCCCAGGACGCGTCGCTGTCCCTGTCGGGCGCGGCCAGCGCGAAGTCCGGCCTGTTCGTCAATGGGGCGGCGGAGGTCCTGACGCCCGTGCCGCTCCTGCGCGTCACGAACACGAGCGCGAGCGCGCCCGTCTGGGACGCGCTTCCCCTCTTCTCCGTGGACTCGTCGGGCGGGTTGCTGGCGCGGGGTGAGCTGGGCCGCGGCCCGGTGCCGATGAGCGGCGCCGGGATGCGGCTGATGTGGTCCCCCGCTCGCGCCGCGTTTCGCGCGGGTTACGCGGAGGACGAATGGAATGAAGCCAACCTGGGGTTCTATTCCTGGGCGGGTGGGACGAAGACCCGGGCGAGCGGCTTGGCCGGCTTCGCCTTCGGTGACCAGTGCCTGTCGAGCGGCACGGGGGCGGTGTGCTTCGGCTCGAAGAACGAGGCGCCTGGCACCGTGAGCTTCGCGAGTGGCGCGAACTCCATCGCGAGTGGCTTCGGCTCCGTGGCCATGGGCTTCACCAACAACGCCACGGGCCAGGGCTCCATCGCGGTGGGATATCGCGTCTCGGCCAACGCGGACTACAGCACGGCCCTGGGGCATCGGGCGTCGTCGGGCGGCTTCTCGGGCTCGTTCATCTGGGGAGACGAGTCGACCACCGCCTTCGTCAGCAACACCGGGGCGAACCAGTTCATGGTGCGCGCGGCGGGCGGCGTCGCTCTGCGGACCAACGCCACGTTGACCACGGGCTGCAACCTGCCGGCGGGCTCCGGCGTGTTCAGCTGCACGTCGGACCGTCACCAGAAGGAGGACTTCCGCCGCGTCGATGGAGAGCAGCTCCTGGCGAAGGTGGCGCGGCTCCCCGTGGAGACCTGGCGCTACAAGGAGGAGGCCTCGGGCGTGCGTCACCTGGGGCCGGTGGCGCAGGACTTCCGGGCGGCCTTCGGACTGGGAGTCGATGACACCAGCATCGGCATGCTCGACATCGACGGCGTCAACATGGCCGCCATCCAGGCCCTGGAGCGACGCACCCGCGAACTCCACGTGCGGGACGCCGAGGTCGACGCACTGAAGGCGGAGCTGGCGGAGCTGAAGCGCGGCGTGGCCGAGTTGAAGGCCGCGATGTCTCGCGACCGCTGATGGGGTTGGAGTGGGCCCACTGGCAACCCCCGTGTCACATGTCCGTCGTGTCAGAAGACGACGGTCCAACCGGGGCGACGGACCTGCTCCTTCACGTACGAGACGCCGTCCACCTTCAGCCCCTGGGCATCGAGCAGGTTGATGGAGCCGCCCTGGTTGGTGAGCTCCACGGGCTTCTGGACGCGCAGCACGCGGGTGGCGCCGGGGGCCAGGTCTCCGCTCAAGGTCTGCTGGTGTTTCTTCCGGTCCGCGAGCACCCAGCCGGAGAGGGACACCGGTGCGGGTGACGTGTTGAGGAGGGTGACGGTCTCCTGCTCGGGCGCGTGGGTGTCGTTGACGAGCGCGGCGATGATGCGCACCAGACCGTCATGCTGTTCGGGCACGGGCGTGGTGAGGGCATGTCCCGTGCGGTCGTCGGTGTGCCAGACCTGGGACTGGAACTTGAGGAAGATGCCCACCCACTGCTCGGGCTCCGCGAAGTGGAGGAGCACGCCGCCGTCCTGCCACACGCCATCCTGGCTCGCGAAGGAGGAGTGGTTGCCCTGATTCATGTGGATGTCGTGGATGCCGCGTCCGGGGCTGAAGCCGAAGTACTTGTCCTTCGCGCTCTCCGGTCCCCACGTCTCGCCGAAGGCGTAGACGGTGGCCTGCTCGTCCGCCATGGCGCGCTGGAAGAAGTGGTCCAGCTTCTCGTTCAAGTCGTTGTCCGGCCCCGGCACGTTGGGCGACAGCGCCTTCATGAGCGAGCGGTCGAAGAAGTTGCCCCGGATGTAGTCGAGCGCGCGTCCGCCACCTCCTCCAGGCAGGGCCGTGAAGCCGAGCGGCAGGGCCTTGAGGGCGTCGGTGGATGGATGCCGGAAGTTCTCGTCGACCAGGTACTCCAGGTCCGACGGCGGCAGCTTGGAGCTGACGTTGATGGCGATGCGGTGGTCCGCGTCCTGGTCGACGAGGCGGACCTGATAGTGGGGACTGGGGCCAGAGCCCAGCCGTCGCGCGATGGCGGAGCCCTTCAGCACTCCGTAGTTCTTGAGCGGCATGCGTGATTCCTCCTCCCGGGGAAGAGGCGTCACGCGCCGGATGTCTCGCGGCCCGTGTCGAGGGCCGCACGGAGCCCGGACCGACACGGGCGCGCCTGGACGCCGGGCTCCTCGCGGCGGGGGCTACGGCAGCACGGCGCGAGGCCCCTTGTGAGGCTTCGCGGGGGCCTCCACCGTGCGCAGCGGCGCCGCGTCGCCGTGGGCATCACGGCGATACACGGTGATGGTGCCCGAGCGGGCGTTGGCCACCCGCAGCTCCTCGCCCGCCGCATCCAGGGAGACACCCGTCGGCTGGTCCAGCTCCGTGGCCTTGCCGTGAAGCAGCCGCAGCGGCTTCACGTTCTCCTTGCCCGCGAGCAGCGCCTCCACCGAGTACACGGCCACCGCGTCCGCCCCGTAGTCCGCGACGAAGAGCTCCTGGTGGGTGACATCGAGCGCCAGGCCCGAGGCGCGGTTGAGCTTGAGCTGCTCCCCCGTCCACCGGGCGAGCGGCGCCGTGTCGCCTTCCGCCGCCATGTCGAACAGGGAGAGGAAGGCTCCCCGGCCCGTCTTGCTCGCCGCCGTCAGCCCCGTCACCTGCGCCTTGCCGGAGCCCGCCACGAAGAGGCGGTGTTGCTTCACGTCCAGCGCCAGTCCCAGCGGGCCAGACAGCCCCGTCTTCCTTCCGGAGAGCACACGCGCGGACTGGAACTCGCCCTTGTCATCGCGGCGGAAGACGGCCACCGAGTCCCCGCCGCCGTTGGCCACGTAGAGCTCGTCGCGGGCCGGGTCCAACACCAGCGCCGTGGGCTGCTCCACGCCCTCGCGCAGCGTTCCCACCGTGCGAGTCGCCTCCTGCTCCGCCAGACTGAAGCGCACCACGGCGCTGGCGCTCGTGTCCGCCACCAGCAGCTCCTGGTGCTTCGCGTCTCTCGCCAGTCCCCAGGGCTGCTCCAGGCCCGACGTGAAGCGGGACTCCGGGGTGGAGGCGGGCAGCACCTGGCTTCCACCCTGGCCCGGGAAGGGGCTGGGCGGAGAGCCGGTGAAGCACTGAATCCAGAACCACAGCTCGAAGTCGCCGCCCTGCCTGCCGTCGCCCCGGTTGGGATAGCCGATGGCGAAGCGCCGCTGGAGCGACTGGGAAATCACCTCGCCATCGAGGACGCGGAAGCCATCGCGCGAGTGGATGAAGCCGCCCTGGACCCGCAGCTTCGCGAGCATCCGGGCGTTGGCGAAGTTGTCGATGTTGTACGAGCGCAGCAGGTCCATCCACCGGTAGGACTCCAGGAGGGGGACCCAGACGATGTCGGTGCCGAAGATGCGCGCCTCGCCCCTCATGTGGAAGGTCTGGTGACCCACGAAGCCCGGAGCGCGGCCCATCTGCTGCGTCCAGTAGGTCACGTCCGGGGTCGTCAACGGATAGACGACATCCAGTGACAGGGTGACGACCGGCGGTGGCAGGGGCAGGGGCGCGCCCGAGGGAGCCAGAAAGGGCGCGAGCTCCTCCGTGCAGATGATGCGAATCCCCTGACGGAAGAGGCCGAAGGGGTCGAACCCGAGCAGCCCATCGTTCTCCAGCACGAACTGGGGATTGGCGGCCAGCTCCACCCGGGCCACGTGGACGGAGGCCTCTTCACCACTTTCCAGGCCGGGGCGTGCGCTGAACACGATGGGCGGAAGCCGGGTCGGCTGCTGAGCGTCCTCGACGAGCACCGCCGTCACCTGCTGGGCTTCCGCCCGGGAGATGACCCAGCGCACCGCCGCGATGCCTTGCGCGTCGGTGCGGATGAGCAACGACGGCCCCTCCAGCGCTCCGTCCAGGGAGCGCAGGCGGGCTCCGTCCTGGGGCTGGACCAGGCGGAAGTGGACGATGGCGTTGGCGACCGGGTTCTCTCCGGTCATCACCGCGACGATGAGCGGCGTGGGCAGCACATCCCCTGCGTGGGCCTGCTGACCGTCTCCACCGAGGTACAGGAACGTGCGCTGTCGGCACAGCGTGTCCAGCGCCTCCTGCACCGTGTCCGCGCTGAACAGCGTCTGGCACCCTCCGGGCTGGTAGGCGACCCGGTCGGCGAGGCTCAGGCGCGCGGTGAAGACCAGGGGAAGGTGGACCTCGCGGAGGTTGCCGCCGCCGTCCGCCACGAGCAGCCGCGCCTCCACCTGTTGCGTGGCGTCGTTCTGGTTCGGCAGCCACTCCACCTGGGCGATGCCGTCCGCGTCGGTGGGGACGATGATGCTCTCCGTCCAGGGGTTGCCCGAGCCCGCGAGGCGCACGCCGTTGTACTCCCCCCGGGCGTCGCCCAGCACCCGGAAGCGCACCGTCTGGTTCGCCGCGCGGCGCTGGTGACGGGCCACGCCCACCCGCAGCGGGCGCGGGAGCACTTCACCGGGCATGGCCTCCTGCCCGTCGCCCCCTTCGTACGTGAGCACCCGCTGCCGGCTCAGCGTGTCGAGCGCCTCCTGGACGGTGTGCGTCTCGTTGAGGATTTCCTGGGCCGTGTCCGGGGCATACGCCACCTTCGAGGCGACGCTGAGGCTGGCGCTGTAGCGCAGCGGCGCGTGGACCTCCTCGTTGCCATGGTCCAGCAGCCGCGCCTCCACCACCTGGCTGTGCCGGGGGTGGTCCACCGTCTGCCACCCGTCGATTTGCGGCGTCCACCAGGCCTCGGCAATGCCGCTGACGTCGGTGTAGACGACGATGGTGGTGCCGGTGTTCGCCGGCCTGCTCACGTCCTCCAGCGTGCCGTTGCCCTCGGACGTGACGACACTGAACTGGACGCGTGCGCCCTCCACGGGAATCCGCCCGTTGAACACTCCGGCGCGCAGCGGACGCGCGAGCCGCGCCGGAGGAGCGGGCGTCCTCGTGGGCATCACCTCCTGGCCATCGCCTCCGGCGTACACCAGCGTCTTGTGCTCGGTGAGCGGGGCGAACAGCTTGCGGCAGTCATGCACCGTCCAGCCGAGGTTCGTGCGCTCCATCACCGCGAGCGCGCAGTAGTGGTGCCGGATGCCGTGTGCGGACTCGAACGTCGGGACGCCCGCGCGCCGCGGCCAGAGCACGGTGCGCGTCACCGTGCGCGCGGGGATGAGCCAGTAGTCGCCCGTGCGGTAGTGGCCCGCGGTGAAGCGCACCTGCACGCCGCTCTCCAGCGGAATCCAGCCGCTGTCAGGGCTGGTCGGGTCGGCGGCCGGAATGACCTCCACCGTTCCCGTGGTGCCCACCGTGTCCCAGCCGCGCACCGTGAGCGCGCCGGAGGGCAGGGTGACAGGCCACGTCGCCGTGTCGATGGTGATGCGATTGCCCGTGACGGCCTCCACCCGGACCAGCTCGCCGGGTTCGCCGCGCAGCACGCGCGACTCGTTGGTCAGCTCCAGCCACTGGTTCGGCTGGAAGCGCCGGTAGCCGTCCTTGCCCGGCTCGGCCACCACGAGGAGGCGGTCGTCGACGTCCACCGACTCGACGCGGGTGTAGAGGATGCCGTTGTCGCGAGACCACTTGAAGGTGGCCCGGCCGCCGCTCGTGTTGGCCCGGTGGACCTCCACCCGATAGAGCTGGTTCTCCAGGCGGCGGTAGCCCGCCTCCGCCGCGACGATGCACGGGTTGTCGCTGACCTGCTCGGGCTCGCCGCGCGCCGCCAGCGTGCCGGTGCTCGTCAGCTCCGCGGGCGTCCACTCGGGGGTGCCGAAGGTGTGGCACGGCACCGCCTCCACCGGCCCGGAGGCCTGGTCGCCCGTCAGCGGATACAGCCGCGCCTGCCACACCGTGCGGGTGCGCGTGGCGGTGTCCGGTCCGCCCAGCGCCACCTCGCGCAGCTCCGAGTCCTCCAGCGCGGTGACGTGGCGCCGCCACACGTCCAGGAACGCCAGGTAGCGCCCGTTCACCTCGGGCAGCGGCACGCCGGGCAGGTCCGGCTGCGCGCCCAGGGCCTGCTCCTGCTCGTTCTCACAGAGGATGCCGTCTACGTAGTAGTGGCCGCGGCGGACCAGCAACTGCCCCTCTATCAGGACGACGGCGAACCCTGTCTGGTCCGCGGGCGTGCCCGGCTCCTGGGGCGTGCCGCTGGAGCCGATGATGTCCCGCCAGGTCGTCTCGTCCAGATACCGCTGGATGTCGACGTGCTCGTTCCAGTCGGCGTCGAGCTGGACGCGGCCCTGCTGCATCCGCACGCCGGAGTAGTGCTTCGCGGGCCGGAAGGTGTTCCGGCTGAAATCACCCTTCATGGCGTCTCCTCAGGTCACGAAGAAGAACCCGGCTTCGAGTCCGAAGCGCAGGTAGTCAGTCAAGCTGGCGCGGAGGTTGGCCTCGCGCTGCGGTTGTTGAAGGTGGTGGAACACGCCCATCTCCCCCTCGTCGCTCGCGCCCCGGCGGATGCCGGAGTCGGTGTCATCCCGGAGCTGGCAGTAGCCGGGGTCTCCATAGCGGTCCGACGTGAAGACGGGCTTCACGCGCCGCTCCACTTCCAGGCGCACGTCGTCGGGCGCGTCCTCGGCGTAGGCGGGCTGGCACCGGAAGCGCTGGGGCACGCGCGAGCCCGGCGGCACGTACGAGAAGCGCACGCAGCCTTCCTGCCGCTGCACCACGTCGACCCGGCCGGTGAAGAGCGAGTCGCTGCCGAGTACCAGCACGGTGGCCTCCACGCCCCCCAGCACCGTGCTGGCCAGCACGTGCAGCGCGCCCGTCCTGCCGGCGCCTTCGTAGGACTCCACCGGCGGATCCTCCACTGGCCCCGGCAGGGGTGGCAGCGGCTGGAGCGCCAGGCCTCCCAACCCGTCCACGATGCAGTCCTCCAGCCGGAGCGTGGAGGCGCGGCCCGTTTGAATCGGCCCGGTGATGCAGCGGCTCAAGAGGACGGTGCAGTCGCCGTCCTTCGCTCCTCGCACGACGAGGCTCGGCGCCTGGGTGCGCGGCTGTCCGTCGGGCATCAAGTCCCGCCCGGGGACCAGCGTGCAGTGCCGCAGGTCCAGGGTGGCGTTGTCGGCGGCGTACACCTCCAGCACGCCACCGCGCACCAGCAGTCCGCTGAGCACCAGCGTGGCGCCCTTGCCCAGCCGCACCACGCACCGTCCGCCCTGGAGGTCGAGGACCGGGCGCTGGAGGTTGGCGGCCCGCAGCTCCAGGCGCGCGCTGGACGCGACGTTCAGCGTGGTCAGCGGATAGCGCTCACTGTCGAGCACCTCCACCAGCGCGTCCGCGCTCGCGGCGCTCGTGTCCGTGGCCAGTTGCACGGAGGTGAAGGGGCCGGCCCGCGTGTCCACGCGGTAGGCGTCACGCTGCTCCAGGGGGAGGAGCGTCTCCTGCCGGTCATAGAAGCCGCCGCCCACCTCGCTGCTGAAGCCGTAGGCGTAGCTCACGTACAGCGTGTCGGGCACGGGCCGGCCCTGCGCGAAGGCCAGCCGGCCGAGGACCGGGTCCACCGCGACGAGGATGTCCCGGTTCACCGGTGGGGCGTTCGGGTCGGTGCCTGGATAGGGGAGGGTGGCGGCGGGGCGGTGCCAGGTGGACAGGTCGCAGATGACGATTTCATCCGGGGACACTTCCTCGAGCGTGTCCGGCGCCGTCTCGCGGTGGAGCGAGAAGGGGGGCGCGGCGCCAAAGGCGAGCTGCTCCGGCGTCCGGTCCTGCGCGAGCGCGGCGCGGCGGGCCTCCAGCTCGTCGTACAGCGGGCGGCGGCGCAGCGGGCCGGGCACGTTCAGCTCTCCGGCGAGCGAGCTGAGCGTGGTCTCCGACTGCGGCAGGTTGAACAGGTGGGTGTCGCTGCCCAGGACGTTGAAGCGGAAGAGGCCCGCTTCCGTGGCGCCGGGCTCCGAGCCGGGGAGCACGCGGAACGCGGGCGCGAGCACCACGGGATACGCCTCCAGTCGCCACAGGAAGAGGCCGACGTTGGGGAGGTTGTGCTTGCCGCGCTGGTTGTCGATGTGGCGCACGTCCACCGTGCGCGTCGCGTCCTCGAAGGGCGAGCCCACCAGCTCCAGCGCGTTCGAATCTCTCAGGTCCGGGGTGCGCAGGCTCGTGGGGCGCGGGTGGTTGACGTGCTGGGTGGTGCCCACGCGCTGGAAGAACTCCACCGCGCGCGCGGGCCAGCCCGTCACGTCGCGCGCGAGCTGCTCCAGCATGGCCGCGGTGCCCTTGCGCCGCCGGTAGGCCAGGGAGTTGGCCACATAGGCGCGCTGGCTGAAGAGGCCCGGGTCCACCGGCACCAGATCGCGCACCTTGAGCAGGTCGCCGATGTACGGCACCACCCACTCCTGGCACGTCTCGATGAACCAGTTGTCGTGGAGCTGGCCGATGTCCTCCTCGAGCGCCAGGAACTCGCGCTCCATGACGGCCAGCAGCGCGCGCAGGGGCTCGCCCTGGAGCGTGTCCTTGGCGCGGTGGATGGCCGGCAGCAGCTTGTACAGCCTGTCCTGCGGCGAGGGGCTCACGGGCTCACCTCCGACTCCACGACGAGCGTCACGCCCCGGTTTTCACCCTGGAGCGACGGGTCCAACAGGAGCAGCTGCGCGGGCCGGAGCGTCGTGCCCTCCCACCGCGCGCCCCGGGCCCTGAGCAGCGAGAACAGTCTCTGGGCTGGCACCGCGGGCGTCGTCGGGTGCAGCCGCTCCAGGTCCACCATCACCACGCCGGGCACGTCCTGGAGGACGCGGATGATTTCCGCGCCGCTCACCGCCTGGGCGAACTTCCGCCGCTCGAACGAGAAGGCGTCGCGCAGCGCGGCCTCCGCGCGAGCCAGCACGTCCTCGGGCAGGTACCGCGCGTCCAGCCGCAGCCGGGCCTCCATCGCGAAGTAGAGCTGCTCGTACGAGGAGAGCGCGAACTGGCGGACCGGGTCGTGGTGCGTGCGCAGCGCTTCCTTCAGGCTCTCGTAGAGCAGGGAGTCCTCGGCCACCGGCCCACCGCTCTTCGCGGCGACGGTGACGTGGACGAGGATGCGCTCGCCGTTGGTCAGGTCCGCCGCCTGGGCCTTGCCGATGCCGGCGAACGTCGCGGCGAAGTCCTCGTAGTCCTGCAGCGACACCACGCGGCGCAGCGTCAGCACGGAGGCCGGAGCATTGGCGCGCGCGTCGTCGCGAGACTCGGGCGCGGCGGCGCCGGTGGCCGGGAGCGGGTTGGTGACCTCGCGGATGCCCAGCGGCCTCACCTTGAGCAGCGCCAGTTGTCCCCGGTCCACCTCGCCCTCCGGGCCGATGCCGGAGCGGTACACCGCCGTCACGTTCTCCTGGCCCGTGGGCAGCCGTGCGCCGGACACGCCGTCGCCGAAGGTCACCACCACGGAGCTGTCGTCCTGGATGCGCACCATGTAGACCTCGGCGCGCGCGTCCTGGCCGAAGAGGGTGGGCACCTCCTTCCAGAGCACGCCGTTGACCCGGACCTCCAGCGTGCTCTCCCCGCCCGTATCGGTGGGCGCGGGCACGTGGGTGAGCGGCGGCTTGCGCAGCACGAAGCGCTGGAGCATGCGCGAGCCATCTCCGCCCCCGAGCACCTCGCGCACCGTCTCGCCATGCGTGGAGGGCAGCACGTTGCCGTAGATGCTGACAGTGGAGCGCACCAACTGCGTGGACAGCTCCTCCGTCAGCACCAGTCGCGTGCGTCCATTCGCCAGCGGCTCCGCGCGGTCCAGCACCACCACCTCGCGGACCCACTCCCCTGACTCGGAGGTCTCCCGGTAGGGGCGGCCCTCGACGAGCAGCACGTGGCCCGGCTCCAGGCCCTCCACCGCGCGGTCCAGCTCGATGTCATTGCCGCCCACCGGGTCCGTCCGTGGCATCTCGCCAATGGGCAGCTCCTCGCTCTGCGCGAGGACGACGGTGCTGCGCAGCGGGAAGTAGGACAGGTGCTCGTTGGTGTCGAGCGTGAGGCGCGACACCTTGGCGTTCATCGTGAAGTCCTCACGCGCCCAGGGCTGGATGTCGGTGATGCGATACAGCTCCACGTACTTGGACTTCCAGAGCGCCACCCAGCTGCCGAGCACGAGCGTGGGGTATTCGCGGTCCAGGTCGACGATGCCCTGGACGGCCGTCTGGTTCTCGAAGTGGGGCCACTGCGTGAAGCGATTGTCGCCGGGCCTGTAGTCCGGGTTGTAGAGCTTCTTGATGTCCTCCGGCATCGCCTTGAAGGACGGCGCGTTGTAGCCGAAGAGGTTGCCGCGCAGCCGCAGCACATAGGCGCGCGGATGGTCCGCCGGGTCCACGCGAGGTGTGTCGCTGCCCAGCCCCGGCTCCCACTGCACCACGGTGTGGTTGAGCGCCGGCTCCGTCGGGTTCGTCACCCGGGTGACGCGCGTCACCCAGCGCAAGTCCCACTGCTCGCTGCCGGGAACCGTCTCCCGCTCCTCGCCTACGAGCAGCAGGGCGTCTCCCGGTTGGATTCCGGGCTGGATGCCCTGGAGGTAGAGCGTGTCCTCGCCGCGCAACAGCTCTTGAGGCCGCGTCCTGGGCACCTTGAGGACGTTCCACTCCGCGCGCGCCTCCATCGCCTCCGTCGTCTCGAAGGTCTGCGGCCTCGCGTCCTGGCCGGGGATGCTGAGCACCTGCACGCCCACGGGCACCGTCACCCGCGTGGGCGCGCCGGGCGCCGTCTCCACGGTGAAGACCAGGTACGTGCTGGCGGCGACACCGGGCTTGAGCTCGTAGCCAAGCTGCCGCGCCAGCTCCAGCACCGAGCGCCGCTCCGTGGCGGTGCGCAGGAAGCCCTCGTTGGCGATGCGCTCCTGGTAGAAGGTCAGCACGTCCGCGGCCGTGGCCCACGCATCCAGCAGCGCGATGGACAGGTCCTCCGGACTGCGCGTGGACAGCGAGGCCAGGGGTCGGGTGCCCTGGAACTCTCCGTCCGGGAGGAACTCCGTCGGCAGTCGCGCCAGCATGCGCTGGAAGAAGCTGGAGTGCGTGCCGATGCGATACGCGAGCGCGGGTTGTCCCGGCCGGTTGTAGAGCGGCGTGGGCTCCGGCGGGCCCCGGTCCTCACACGCCTCGCAGTCCCCCGAGCCCTTGGCTGACGTGCTCACAGGCCCCCCTGCATGAAGAAGTCGAGCTGCCCGTTCTCGGGCTGGCTCGGGTCATTGTCGAGCCGGGCGATCTCCAGCCGCTCCATGGCGATGAGCCCGTCCTTCCACTCGTCGCGCGGCACCTGTCCGAAGCGGCGGAAGCGCTGCGGCTTGCCCGGCGCGTCCTCCGTCTCCACCCACGCCACCCCGGGGACCTTCATGGCCGTGGCGACGAGCTGGCTCAGGTACACGGGCTGGCCGAAGGAGAAGTTGTCCGGGTGGAAGAAGCCGCGCTGTCCGCCCGGCAGCTCCGCCGTGCTGAAGGCCTCCATCAGCGCGGCCTTCACGTTGGCGGCGAGATATCCCGGCGAGACGCAGACCGTCATGGCGATGTCCAACGGGACGAAGAGGGGCGCGTCGACGCGCAAGTCGTAGCCCGCGAGGCGGAAGCGCTCCAGGAAGGCGGTGAGCCGCTCGGAGAAGTCCGCGTCCACGGGGAAGCCGCCGCGCCGGTCCACCGTGACGAACATGGTGTGCCAGCTCCCCGTCCACCGCAGGCTGCCCACCGCGCGCTGCACCTCGGGGTGGCGCTGGGCCACCTCCGCGTAGTCGTCCTCCGTCACCGCGCGCTGCTGGACGCGGAAGGCCTCTGGCGCGTTGACGCGCGCCCGCTCCACGGACTCCGGCTCCACGCCGCCCCGCGCCGGCAGCGGGTTGCGCACGCGAAGGATGGCGTTGCGCCAGTCGCCGCCCACCAGCGAGTACAGGTGGGTGATGGACTCCGAGCCCACGTTCCCGGAGGTGCCGTTGCCGATGCGATATGTCGCCGACAACGCCACGTCGGGGCTGGGGCGCTCGCCGAGCACGTTGTCCCCGAAGCGCAGGCGGGCCCGGCCGTCGTCCTCGACCTCGGCCACGAACTCGCGACTGAACCGGCCGCTGTTGAGCAGCGTGCGACGGGGCGTCCACACCCGCCCGCTCTCCGCTTCTCGCAACCAGATGGCGGGCAGCGCCTCTTCGGCGGGCGTGCGCAGCGCCGCCGCCGCGGAGGCCGTGGGGTCCACCGCGCGGCGCCCGTCCACCCGGGACACCTGGGTGAGTGGCCCGCGCGCAAGCCTGGGACGATAGCGGCCCTCGACGGACACGGTGGGCAGCGCGTCCGTCAGCGTGCGGCCGTGGTCCACCAGCACCACGTTGCCGCGTGCCACGCTCACCGGCGCGGCCTGTCCTGGTGGGTCCTCTGTCTCACCCGTGGAGTCCAGCGGCACGCCCACGCTCCACAGGCACAGCTCGAAGGGCAGCGCGTCCTCGGGGCCCCACGCCACCTCCACCACGTCCAGGTCCATCAGCGGGTCGCGGGTGAACTCCACCTGCGTCAGCCGCACGGCGTGGCGGCGCGACGGCTCCGCGTCCACCACGCGTCCGGTCTCCGGGCTGCGCACCTCTTCCAGCAGCAGCACCAGCCCGGGCGTGAAGTTCTTCGGGGTCATCACCCGCTGCGCCGGGTCGGAGTCGAAGGGAGGATTCAAGAGCGTGGCGGCGGTGGCGCCCTGGGGCAGACAGCACCGGTCCTCGCCCCAGGTGTGGAAGACGATGCGGCCATGGCCGGCATGGAGGGTGGCGGGGTGGAGCGACTCGAACACCTCCGCGCCCGCCGTCACGGCTGCCTGGAGCTGACGTGCATCGAGCACGCGCGGAGCGTCCACGGTGGTGACGAACATCGCGCCCGGCGTCACGTCGGTGGGCCCGGGCAGGGCCCAGCCTTCCGCGCCGGAGGCCACCTGCACCGTTACCCACGCGCGCGCGTTGCCGCCGTCGTGCATGGGGTAGTCCAGGAGCTTCGCGTGGCGACGCACGGAGGTGCGCTTCCGCGCGGTGCCCAGGTACGCCTCGGTGGCCACCGCGTCCTGGTAGTAGCTGAGGTAGTCGGCCGAGTAGGCCATCAGCTCCACCAGCGTCACGCCCAGGTCCGCGGGGTTGCGCTCCTTCCACTGCGGCGTCACCTCCGACAGCCTGTCCAACAGCAGGCGCCGGAAGCTGGCGTAGTCCCGCGTGAGGTAGTCGATGGGCGGGTCCTCGCCCGAGGGTGCGTCGGCGTGCTTCGGCGGGGCGCAGTCGAACTCGCTCGGACACTCCACCTTGAAGGTGAAGTCCACGCGGGACAGGGGCGCGTCGAAGTCCGCGGGCGGCACCGTGTCCAGGAAGCCCCGGAGCAGCGCCAGCGTGTACGTGGAGAAGTCGCCCGAGGAGGTGGTGCGCACCACCAGCGTCTGCTCCGTCTCGTGCGTGCCGTTGGCCTCGTCCAGCTCCTTGCGCCGCGTGTACTCGGCCCGCTCGGCTGCGGTGGTGAGCGGGTCCGGCGGCGCCAGGTCCATGCGGAAGGCCAGGGCCACGCCGATGTCCTTGAGCCGCACGCCTCCGGTGATGGAGACGTTGTCCGCGTTCAGGGTCGCGGGCAGCGGCTTGTAGCAGCGCACCCATAGCGTCCGCTGGCGCTCCAGTCCGAGCGCCTCCGCGTCCTCGTCGAGCACCTCCAGATAGTCGATGCCGTTGAAGGTGGCGTGGGCCTCCACCAGCCGGCGTCGCTGCTCGCTCTTGCAGACGTAGCGCGCGCCCATGTCAGAGCTCCCTCGTGAACCGGGCCGTCTGACGCTGCTGCGTGCGGCGCACCACGTACCGCACCGTCACCTGGAGGGTGGCCTCTACGCTGAGCGTCTCCACGGCCTCCACCTGGATGAGGTCTCCCAGCCACTGTTGGAGCGCGCCCTGCACCAGGAACTGCGTGGCGGTGGCCAGCTCGGAGCTGTTGGGCGCGAAGACGAGCTGCCCCAGTCCGGTGCCGAACGTGGGCCGGTTGACGCGCTCGCCCGGCGAGGTGAAGAGCACCTGCTCAATCAGGTGCCGCACGTGCGTGTCCAGGTCCGCGTCCGCCGTGCGGCCCCGTCCATCCAGTCGGTATGGGAAGGCGATGTGCATGGCTCAGGTTCCCTTCACCCGGACCTGCGTCATCACCACCTGGGGCGGCCCCAGGGGCGCGGCGCCAATGGACATCCCCACGCTGTTCTGCAGGATGACGAACTGGCCTCCCGCGCGCACGCGCACGGCGGGCACCAGCCACTTCACCTGCACGCAGGGGCCACTCGTCTGCGGCGGGAAGGGGCATCCGGTCACGAGATACTGGTCCGCCATGGTGGCCACGGGCTGGCCGCCCACCTTGACGCGGGGATTGCCGGGCGTGGTCTGCATCTGGCCCCCGTGCGGACACATCACCGTGGCTCCGACGTGGAGGAAGAAGGCTCCCATGGCTAGATGACCTCCAGCGCGCCGTTGTTGACGTTGACGCCCGTGGGACCGAGCTTGATGTTGGCGGCGCCGAACGACAGCTCGATGCCGGTGGCGCTGAGCACCACCTTGGCCGTCCCCCCGTGGTCGATTTCGATGCCAGCCGCCGTGAAGGTGGCCTTGAGCGGCATGGGCACGGCCGGAGGGCTCACCTCGATGGTCAGCCCGCCCGCGCCGGGCAGGTCGTCGAGCTTCAGGGTGATGGCGTCCGTCTTCCACACCTTGGTGGTGGGCAGGCCGGGGGTGGCCGGGGCCTCGCCCTCGCCCCAGAAGCAGCCGGCGACGATGGGGTAGTTGAGGTCTCCGCGCTCGAACTCCACCCAGACCTTTGCGCCCGTGGGCGGCACCGCGAAGAAGCCCTTGCCGCTGCCGCCATAGGGCATGCACGGCATGGCCCAGCCCAACTGGCTGTCGCCCAGCACGGTGGGGACCTTCACCTGCACGCGGCCCATCATCAGCGGGTCGATGTTGTTGACCACCTCGCCGCGGTACTTCCCGAAGTACGTGCTCATGGCGGCACCACAGGGGTGAGCGCTCCGGTCCCCTCACGCGAGAGCGTGAAGCGCTGCTTGTATTCACCGGGGCGGATGGAGTGCGTGACGTTGCGCACGTAGAAGAAGCCGTCGTGTTCGAAGCCCGCGCCGCGCACACCCACCAGGCCTCGCGGGCGCAGCATGTCGCCGTAGCGCGTGGCATCCAGCTCCCCGGAGCCCGTGAGTACCTGGTCCGTGGACGCATCCGTCTGGCCCTGTGCCTGGGCGAAGGCCGCGATGTAGCCCGCGCCGTCCGGCACGTCCTCGAGCAGCGAGGTGCGCACGCGGGACTGCGACAGCAACGCGGGCTGGCTGGCCAGCGGGGGCACGCGCAGGCTCGCGAAGGTCTTCACCGGGAGCGCCCGGCCGAAGGCGATGGCCTGTCCGCTCACGGACGTGGACGCGAGCGCGTTGTACTGGAAGTTGATGGAGTCCACGTTCGTCTGCGCGCCCAGGTTCACTGACAGGGCCCGCTGGGGAATGCCCAGTCGGTTGGGCGGGCCCCAGTACGCGGTGTTGGTCAGCGGCGCGGGGCCGGGCGTCACCTGGAAGACGTAGCCGTAGCGGCTCGCCATCTCCTGGAGGTAGGCGTAGTCGGTGCCTCGGAAGACGGGCGTGCGGTAGATGGGCAGCGGCACGTCCAGCGAGGGCGGCGGGATGATGACGGGAATCAGGCCGTACTGCGCGTAGCTCAGGACGAGCTGCGCGATGATGATGGGCTCCACCTGGGCCGGGTGCTCGTGGACCTTCTGGTCCAGGTCCATGGCGGTGCTGATGTCCTCGCCGGTGATTGTGAGCGTGGAGGCGCCGGGCTGTTGTGACGGGGTGAGCGTGCGGTGGGTGATGAGCCCGTCGAAGAGCACCTGCGGAATCACGTTGAAGGTGACGAGCAGCACCACGCGGTTCATGGGCTTGAGCAGCGGGTGGCCCACCAGCCCGTAGTCTAGGAGGTGCATGGGGCCCGAGCGGCCCACGCCGAACGTGAGCTGGAAGCCCGAGCGTCCCTCGTCGTTGTGGGTGACCTCCACGTTCTGGAGGGACTCCATGAACGACGCGGGCGCGGGCACCGCCACGGTGGGGCCCAGCATCAGGGTGAGGTGGATTCCCAGCAGGCTCATCGCGCGCTCAGAATTCCGGCATGGCGATGCGCACCACGGAGCCCGTCTCGCGCATCAGGTCGAAGGGGTTGAGCGTGTCGTTGGCGTCGCAGACGCGCCAGAAGTGCTCCGGGTCTCCCAGCGTGCGGTGGGTGAGCAGGTCGAGCCTGTCCCCTTCGGTGACGGTGACTTCGGCGAGGACCTTCAGGGCATTGCCCGCGGGGATGAAGCGGCGGCGCTTGTAGGCCGCCACGCGCCCGTCGGGGAGCGTGAGGGTGGCGGTTTCCAGGGAGGCGTAGCGGCTGGTGGGGTCGAGCATGAAAGCTCCCGTGAGGCGTGGCGCTCAGCGTGGCAGCGAGGCATTGGCGACGCCGGAGATGCTGCCGACGACGGCCATGGCCTCCTTGACGACCTGGTGCGTGAGGAAGAGGGCGTAGCCTGGGTGCAAGAGGGGCAGGTCGTTGTAGGAGAGGACGCGCAGCCCCAGGGACACCTTGGCGCGGATGGGATTGAGGTTCGGGTCGAACGCTTCCTCGGTGATGGTGAACTCGGTGAGCTTCACGGGCAGCACCCGCTTGGGGCCCCAGATGAAGAGCGTCAACGGCGCGGTGGTGGGCACCACTTCCAGCGTGCCCACCTGCATCAGCACCGCGTTGAGGATGACCTGCGCCGACTTGGGATAGATGAGCATCTCCAGCGAGGACAGCTGGGGGTAGATGCCCAGGCTCCCCGCGATGGGGTCGCCATTGGCGAGCTGGTCCGTGGCGTCTATCTCCACGTCCACCCGGATGTTCTCCACCGGAGGACCCGCGAGCCGCAGGGCCTCCGTGCGGTCATTGCCGCCGTCGCCCGACATCTGGGGCGTCAGCGTGCGCGTCATCGTGTCCGGGTTGTATTGGAACACCACCAGGCTCGCGACGGGGTTGAACGGGTCCACCGCGACGATGGCGCCTCGCTGCGTGCGGGGTGTGCGTGGGAACGAACTCATGCCGTCACTTCCCCTGTCCCAGGCCCGAGTACACGGCCCGCGCCACCTGCGCGCCCAGCGACTGGGGCGCCGCGTGCGGCGTCACATGCACCGCGCCCGCGTCCAGCCGGGCCACCTCGCCGCCGGCAAGCCCCTGTGGCAGCCCCTCTGTCGCCAGCAGCCGCGTGAGCTCCTGTCGCACGGCCTCGCCCACCTGCTCGCGGTGGGCGGGGGCGATGCCGTGGAGCACCAGCTCGTCGATGTGCAGGCGGATGCGTCGTGGCGTCATGTCCACCCCGAGACCTCGGCTTCCGCCAAGGGCTTGTCGAGCTTGCTGAACTCCGAGCGCACCGCGCGCTGGAGGTGGCCCATCCGCACCGGCTCGTTGGCGTCGGCGGCCAGGAAGGCGGCGTTGAGGGCGATGGTGCGGATGTTTCCGCCGGTGACGCTGAGCCGGGCCAGCCGCGTCATGTCCAGGCCCTCGGTGGGCGTGGCGGCGGGGAACATGCGCCGCCAGATTTCCGCGCGCTGGGCGGCGTCCGGGAAGGGGAACTGCAACACGAAGCGCAGCCGGCGCAGGAAGGCCGTGTCCAGCGCGTCCTTCATGTTCGTGGTGAGGATGGCCAGCCCGCTGTAGGCCTCCATCTGCTGGAGCAGGTAGCTCACCTCGATGTTGGCGTAGCGGTCATGGCTGTCGCGCACCTCGGTGCGCTTGCCGAAGAGGGCGTCCGCCTCGTCGAACAGGAGGATGGCGCCACCTTCCTGGGCGGCGTCGAACACGCGGCGCAGGTTCTTCTCCGTCTCGCCGATGTACTTGCTGACCACCTGGCTGAGGTCGATGCGGTAGACGTCCAGCCCCAGCTCCAGCGCGAGCACCTCCGCCGCCATCGTCTTGCCCGTGCCGCTGGCGCCGGAGAACAGCGCGCTGATGCCCAGGCCCCGCATGCCGCGCGCGGCGAAGCCCCACGTCTCGTACACGCGCGTGCGCTGCCGCACGCTGGCGCAAATCTCCCGGAGGATGGCCTTCTTGTCCGCGGGCATCACCAGGTCGTCCCAGCCCGCCATGGGCTCCAGCCGCTGCGCCAGCTCCTCCAGGCGGGGACGCGACTGCACGCGACAGGCGGCCCACAGCGCGGCGCCCAGCGAGGCCTCCTCCTGGAAGGGGCCGCGCTCGTGGACCTCCAGGCTGGCGGCGCGGATGGAGCGCAGGGGCAGGTCGAACTGCGTGGTGACGCGCTCCAGGGCACCATTGAGCGGCACGGCCGCCTCCGAGCCGAGCGCCTGCATCCAGAGCACCTGCTGCTCTCCGCGCGTGGGCCGCTTCACGTCCAACTGGAGCGAGGCCCGGTGGCGCAGTCGCAGGGGCTCCCGGGCGGAGATGAGCACCATGCCCTGGAGCCGCTCCGCGAAGGCCGTGGCCAGTCGGAGGGCTTCGGCCCCGGTGCTCTCGTCACACTCCAGCAGCATGCCGCTCCCCAGGAGCAGCGCCTCGCGCTCCCACAGTCGGGCGAGCGTCGCCCGCTCCTCCGCGCCGGAGGGAAGCAGGCCCGCGCGGGCCACGTGGAGTTGGAGGCCCAGGGACGCGCACGCGGCGCTGGCGATGGCCTGGGCTCCTTCCGGCTCCACGCCACAGAGCTGGACCACGGGAGAGGGTGCGCCCGCCGGGGGCTCGCGCTCCCACAGCCGACGCAGGCGCTCCGCGAGCTCCTGGTGTGAGGGCGGCAGGGCTCCCGGCACGGGCACGGGCGTGAGGAACTCCTGCAGCCTCCGGTCCAGGTACGACAGGCCCGCGAGGTAGTGGAGGATGCGCTCGTCGATGCGCAGCGGGCTGGTGGTGAGCTGCTCGCCCGGGGCCAGGGACACCAGCTCCCAGCGCCGCAGCGCCGCCACGGGTGTCAGCGCGCTCCAGTGCGCTCCGGGCAGCGCGGCCAGGGCCAGTCCGAAGGTCGGCCACGTCCGACGCGGGTCCCCGTTCATCGCGGCGAACAGGGGACCGAAGCCCGTGCCCAGCTCCAGGCTGGCGCAGCACAGCAGGAGGTCGCGCTCGAAGGCCGACAGCCGGAAGGCGTCGCACAGGCTCTCCAGCGCGGAGGGCGCCGGCATCATCGACTCGGCCTCGGTGAGCGCGGCGAGGGCGGCTTCGACGTCCCGGACTTGCTCGGGCGGCCCCTCTTGCTGGACGAGCGCATGCTGGAGCAATCGCGCGCGCACCACGGCGAGCGCGGCGGCGAGCTGTCGCTGGTTGGCTGCCTGCCAGGAGTGGGGGAGCGGGAGGCTCATGTGACGGTCACCCGCTGGGACACGTCGAACACCGGGGGCGTCTGGGTCCGGTCGATGAGGAGCGAGTCCACGCCGTCCACCCGCAGCCGGACGAAGTGGTCACCGGCGGAGACGTCCCGCGCGGTGAAGCTGATGCTGTCCACCGGCACGGCGCGCTCCGGGGCGGGCACTTCCTTGCCGCCGAGGAGCAAAGAGACGCGCTGCTCCGGGCGGGCCCGAGGCTGGAAGGTGAGGGTGAGCGTCACCTCGTCGCCGGGTCCGCGCGGGGCGGGGTTGGGGGTGATGGAGGTGAGGCGGGGCGCGAGCGTCAGCGGCAGCGCGGAGGTGGTGTGCTCCACATTGTTCGCGTCGGTGATGACCACGGACACCCCATAGGTGCCCGAGGGCCAGCCGACAGCGTCGTTCGGAATGGCCACCGTCAGTCGCGAGGCCGTGACGTCCGTGGCGGGCCGGGTCACCGGCGCGGTCCAGAGCGGATGGGAGAAGCGCACCCCCACGGTGCCCCCGGCGAGGTACTGCCCGGTGAGGACCAGCACGTCCCCCAGCCGCGCGCTCGCCTGTTGCTGCGGTGGCGTGACGGCTTCGAGGAGTGGAAAGGGCGGCAGCGTGTCGGGCAGGACGGTCAGCACCGGACGCAGCACGGGCAGGGGCGCGCGGTGCGGGCGCGTGCTCTCGATGAGCACCACCGAGGCCTGGTAGACGACGGACACGCGGTACTGCGTCTGGAACATGGTCCAGAGCTTGGAGAACTCCTCCAGCGAAAGCGGCTCCGAGGTGATGCGCACGCGTTCAACCTGTCGGTACAGGTCATTGCCGGGCACCGCGACGCGCAGCTCCTCGGACCCGAGCAGCGGATGGTCGTGGAGGACGTTCATCGCCTTGCCCAGCAGCTTGTGGCTCTCCACGTCGTCGTCGGACGGCGCGTAGGGCGTGAGCACGTAGGTCAAGCGCAGGGCGAGGGGCGGGAAGCCGGACTCGCCGGGCTTCGACTTCGGCGGGAACTCCATGTTGCGCAGCGAGACGTCGTGGCTCACCTGGAAGAGGAAGAGGTTGAGCTGGTGGTGGGTGGCGTCGCGGGCCCGCGCCTTGTCCGGAGGCAGCGTCGTCACCGCGACGTCCGGGGTGTCCACCTGGAGGTGGTTGAAGAGGAGCGTGCGGAGCGTCGCAGTCACCGTGGCGATGGAGAGGGAGTTGCTCACCGTCCACCTCCGTTGCGGCGCGCGAGGTACTCCTCGAGCGACGGCGACGGTGAGGGCCGCGTGGGCGCGCTCCTGGCGGGCGCGGCGGGCGTCACCGCGCGGACCTCGATGCGGCCGATGGTGACCTGGATGACCGGTTCCGCCGGGGCCTGCGACGTGTTCCTCGAAGCCGGGCTCTCGGCCGACTCCTGCCGCGTCGTCCCCGTGGAGGACCGCGCGGACGGAGCGGGCGCCGACGTCTCCAGCGCCACGCTCAACGCCCGGGCACGCCCCACCGCCGACGTGACAGGTCGCGCGTCGAACGGACCCTGCTCCGAAGTCGTGAAGGTGCGCGAGCGCTCCTGCTCCACCAAGGACTCATGCGGTGCGCTGGAGGGCCGCGCGACAGCCCCCTGTCCGTGCTCCACCTGCACCGCGGTGAATGCGTCAGGGCTCCTCGTCGGAGCCACGGTCCCGGGGGGCGCCGCCACCACGGGGCGAATGTCCGCGCGCGGTGCCGCACCCGCAACGAGTCTCTCGGTGAGAGGCGACGCCGCGCGCGCGGGCGAGCCCCCATGAGCGACGCCGCTGCGCTGGATGACGGAGCTGGTGGGAGTCGTGAGTGAACTCGCGCGTGACTCGAACGGGAGAGAGGGCGCGCCCGTCGGCGCCTCCTGCCCCGCGTGGCCCGGTGCCTCGTCGACGCGCCCGTGGGACGCCGCCGTGACTCCGGTGGGACTGGGGAAGCTCCCCGCGCGCGGGCCCATCCCTCCTGCCTGTGCCTCGTCGGGCGCTGAACCCGGCGCGCCGCGAGACGTGTCGAGCACCTGGCTCAACGCGCCCCGTGTCCCACCACCTGGAAAGCTCCCCGGCTCGACGGTGCCCGGAGTCTCGACGAGCCCCGGGCGGCCCGTGCTCCGCGCCTCCGAGAGAGTTTGCCCCACCACGCTCCAAGGTTCGCGTCGGGGCCGGACTGGACCGATGGGGGCGCGGGGCAGGGCGCCGGGTTGCTCGTGCTCCGTGTCAACGCGGACGAGGGACGCCTCGTCTCGCTCCACGGCCTGCGCCTCGGGTGCGAAGTACGAGGTGATGCGCGGCCGGACACCCTCGGTGGGGCGGTACTGACGTGCCACCAGATGGCTCAAGTAGTCGCTCATGTCCCCGCAAGCTCCAGGTAGCGCTGCCGCTTCCACGGGCTCATCCCCAGGATGTGCTCCTCGGACCAGCCGTACTGTCTTGCCAGCGTGTGCACGTCGCGCAGGGTGCGCTGGGCCCACGCCTCCACTTCCCTCCAGAAGAACTCGGCGATGTCGAACGCCGCGAGCCAGTGGTGCCCGCAGGCGGGACACGTGGTGGACAGCTCCACCCGGGCCTGCGGGTCCGCGGCCTCCATCGCGTCGGCGATGGCGCGAATCACGTCCTCCGGCAGCGCCCTTGTGTCCACGTGTGCCCCCTCCCGATGTGCCTCCACCACACACCGCGCCAGCACGCCCTCTCGCCCCGCGCCGCCTCGTCCCGCCGCGAGCGCCGCCAGGTCCCGGCTGTCCGGCAACCGGAACCGCACCGCGTGGCCCGCGTGCTCCACCTCCAGCACCTCCGGCGGAGGAGCGCCCTGCGGCACCTGGATGTCACCCACCTCGAAGGCCAGCTCCACCTGCTCGCCGCACGGCGGACACGACACCAGCCCCACGAGCGCGGGGCCGAACGTGCCTTCCCGCGCCGCCAGAAGCAGCGAGTCCCGGACGCCGACCGGGAGCCGCGCCAGCTCTCCCGGACTCCGCTCCGGCCACGCGGCGCACAGGAGCGCGAGCGCGCGTCCGGGCGCGGAGTGCGGGTGGCCCGCCTCCCATGCGCCCAGCAGCTCAGAAGCCGTCAGCGAGCGCATGGAGCCTCAGCGGGTCAGGGGTTGGGCTCGTTGAAGCTGGGCTCGGTGGGCTCGGTGATGTCGTAGTCGCGCTCCCAGCCCTCGTTCTCCAGCTTGAGCGTCTGGATGGCCACCGCGTTGGCGTTGGCATCCAGGTCCGGCATCGCCTGGTACTCCGACACCCAGCAGCGGAAGAGCTTGTAGGAGATGGCGAGCTGTCCGGCCTCGTTGTAGACCTCCAGGATGATGTCCTTGCGGAAGTCCTTGAGGGACACCTCGGCGCCCAGGCCGGAACCGTAGTTCCAGACCTTGTTGGCCCACCGCTCGAACTCGGTGTCGTGGGTGACGCCGCGCTCCAGGGTGAGGGCCTCGTACTCACTGCGGCCCGGGGACTTGCGGCTGCTGCTGGGGTCGCCACCCTCGCGGTGCTTGACGACCTCCGTGGTGCGCTTGAGCGCGCCCACCTTGCTGACCCCCGCGACGTAGCGGCCATCCCACTTCACGCGGAACTTGAAGTTCTTGTACGGGTCGAACCGCAGAGCGTTGACGCTGAACTGAGCCATGGAATGGGTCTCCTTTACGCCGCGACCTGGCCGGCCATCTGCTGGAGCTTGAGGACGACGAACTCGGCCGGCTTGAGCGGCGCGAAGCCCACGACGATGTTGACCACGCCGAGGTTGATGTCGTTCTGCGTGGTGGTCTCCTTGTCGCACTTGACGAAGTACGCATCGCGGGGCGACTGGCCCTGGAAGGCCCCCTGCCGGAAGAGGTTCTGCATGAAGGCGCCCACGTTGAGGCGGATCTGCGACCAGAGCGGCTCGTCGTTGGGCTCGAAGACGACCCACTGGATGCCCCGGAAGAGGCTCTCCTCGATGTAGAGCGCCAGCCGGCGCACCGGCAGGTACTTCCACTCGTCGGCCAGCAGGTCATTGCCGCGCGTGGTGCGCGCGCCCCACACCACGCGGCCCGCGGCTGGCAGCGAGCGCAGGCAGTTGACGCCCAGCGGATTGAGCTGGCCGTTCTCCTGGTCCGTGAGGGGCACGCTCAGCTTCGGCACGCCCGTCAGGAGCGAGTCCAGGCCCGCGGGAGCCTTCCACACGCCCCGCTGGGTGTCCGTGCGGGCGATGACCCCGGCCACCGCGCCGCAGGGAGCGAAGATCTCCAGCTGGTTCTCACGCAGCGGGTTGGCCTGGACCAGTCGCGGGAAGTAGAGGGCCGCGTTCTTGCTGCGCAGGCTGCTGCTGTTGAAGCCGGAGACCGCGTCCGCGACGCTGTCCCAGGCCACGGGCGGGTCCGCGATGAAGACGGCGCGCCGCTCCTCGCAGTAGGCCGCCGCGTCCGTCGCCAGCCCCGGCTCGATGTCTCCGTCCAGCGCGTGCGGGGAGATGCACAGCAGGTTGAAGACATCCACCTTCTCCAGCGCGTACAGCCCCTCCTTGTTGGTGCGCAGGTTCGGGCCGGTGGTGAACTGGGTGATGGTCAGCGTGGCGCCATCCGTGCCCTGGTCCGCGGGTGCGGGCGTCTTCGTGCCTTCCTCGGGGCGCACGGCGGGGTTGGGCAGCGTGCCCACCCGGACGAGGGCGGAGCCCTGCTCCAGCACGGTGGGGAAGTAGCGGGGACTGGCCGGGTCGATGGAGAGGTTGATGAACTTCTCCACCGCGCGGGTGCCCGTGTCGGTGATGGTGAGGTTGAAGAGCAGCGCGTCGACGGCCGGGTCGCCGGTCTTCTTCGTGTTGTGGTCCACCACCACGCTGAGCTTGCCGCCCCAGGCGCCCGGGTTCGCGGCCAGCAGCGTCGTGTTGCCGGAGTTGGTGAGGTTCAGCTCCGCCGTCTCACCGCCGTTGTCCAGTCGGACGATGACGGCCTGACCGCCTCCATTGAGGAAGAAGTCGCGGACGGCGTAGCTCATCGAGCTGTCTTCCCACAGGCTTCCGAAGGAGCGCTCGAAGTCGCCGTACCCGTTGCAGATGACCGGCTCGTTCACCGGCCCGCGCTGCGCGCGTCCCACGAAGGCGGTAATCGATGTGGGAACCCCGGTGATGGTGCGGACCCCACTGGGAACTTCCTCGATATAGACGCCCGGATAACTGAGAGCTGCCGGCATGGACGACTCCTCCCTCTGCGGGTTCGTCAACTCCGCCCCTCACGTCGCGAGGCAAGAGCCCTTCCTGCGCACGGCGCACTCCCGTGTTCACGGGGGCACCCCGTACGGCTGTGTCACATCCGTCTGTATGGGGAGGACGGCAACTGATGCCGTGGCGGCAAATCCATGCGCGTGAAACCGGTCGACCCCCCTCGCTACCGGAAGCCTGTTACGAGCTTCCTCAACGTCGTATTGAGACTGTGCCAGAAACCCGACGGAAAGTCATTCATTCCGGTCTAGTGGATCATACGTAGTTGGCTCGATGTGTCACGGGTTGGGTGGGTATTGCCAATCCAATACAGAGGTATGAGCCGTCGCACATGGCTCGTTCTTTGTCTGCTGGATGACAGGTTTCCTCCGTGGATGCGCGGGGATGCGTGGTGTTAGCTTTGGCGAGCCGTTCCCATCGAAAGGCTTGTCATGCGCAAGGGATTCCAGAAGTGGGTCTTTGTCGTGGGAGTCGTGGCCGGAGGTGTGTTGGGCGTACTCCACCCGGCGCAGGCCGAGGCTGGCGCGGAGGCGTGTCAAAACCAGTGCGACGATGAGGGCTGTTCTTGTTTCTATCGATGTTTCCAGCTTGGCCCGCACTGCATCTGCGAGGAGTTTCCGACCTGCATGTAGCCCGTCGAGACTCCTACTCCGAGCGAAGCGCCTCGCTGGGAGAGACCTGGAGGGCGCGGCGCGCGGGCAACCAGCTCGCGAGCAATGCCACGACTCCCAGCAGGCCGGGAACGGCCAGGAACGTCACCGCGTCGAAGGCGCGCACGCCGTAGAGCATTCCAGACAGGCTTCGCGCGAGCAGGGCGGCGCCCACCAGTCCCACCGCCACGCCCGCCGTTGCCAGACGCGCGCCCTGGCCGACCACCAGCCGCAGGACCTGGGAGTCCGTTGCTCCCAGGGCCATGCGGATGCCCAGCTCCCGGGTCCGCTGGCTGACCGAATAGGCCACCACGCCATAGAGGCCCACGCCCGCCAGGGACAATCCCAGGCCCGCGAGCAGCGCCAGCAGTCCTCCCAGCACGCGCGTGGTGCCGAGGCTCGCCTCGACGACTTCCTCCATCTCCCGCACGGTGCCCAGTGGCAGGTCCGGGTCCACCGCGCGGAACCGCTCGCGCAGGATGGGGACCAGCGCGTCCAGCCGCGCCGAAGAGCGCACGACGAGCACCATGTACAGCGACGCGAACTGGTTCATGGGGAGGTAGACCTCCGCCTGGGGCGTCTCACCGACGGAGCCGTGGCGGACATCCCGCACCACGCCCACCACCTCGCGGAAGTCCTCGCCGTCCATCGTCAACTTCACCTGCTTGCCCAGCGCGTGCCCGCCCGGGAAGTGGTGGAGCGCGAAGGTCTCGTTGACCACCATCACCCGGGGCGCGCTCGCGGTGTCCGTGTCCGCGAGAGGGCGTCCTTCCTTCAGGGCGATTCCCAGTGTCTCGAAGAGGCCCTCGCTCACGGTGCGGAACGTGGCCAGCTCGCGCGTGTCAGCCGCTGACGCGGACTCGCCGGGGAGCAGGAAGGAGCTGACGCCGTTGCGTCCCCACAAGGGCACGGTGCTGGCCAGCGCCGCCGAGGACACACCCGGAATCGCCCGGACGTTCTCCACCAGCGAGGAGAGGGCGAGTTGCTTCCTCGCGTCGTCCTCGTACTTGTTGCCGGGGAGCAGCACGTCCGTGGCGATGACGTCCCGAGGCTCGAAGCCCAGCGGTGCCTCGTGCAGCGCGCGCAGCGTGCGCAGCATCAGCCCCGCGCCGACGAGGGGCACCAGGGCCAGCGCCACCTGGGCGACGACCAGGAGCGCGCGGAGTCGCCCGGAGCCGGTCAGTGTCCGACCGCCGCGCGCCACGCCCAGCGCCCCCAGGGCCTCCGCCCGCGCCGCGCGCATTGCCGGCACGAGCCCGAACAGCAGGCTGGTGGACAGCGAGACGCCGAACGCGATGGCGAGCACATGGGGCTCCAGCCGCAGGCTCTCGGGAGCAAGCACGCCCTGGGGGATGAGCAGCCGCAGCAGGTCAAGGCCCCACAGCGCGAGCAGCAGTCCCGAGGCGCCTCCCGCCAGGGCCAGCAGGGCGCTCTCCACCAGGAGCTGTCGCGCCAACTGCCACCGACCCGCGCCCAGCGCCGCGCGCACGCAGACCTCGCGCTCGCGTGAGCTGGCCCGCGCGAGCAGCAGGTTGGCCACGTTGGCGCAGGCCACGAGCAGTACCAGCGCGACGATGCCGGACAGGAGCCACAGCCGCTCGTGGGCTCCCTCCACCACCAGCTCATGCAAGGGCACCAGTCGCACACCGGGCGGCTGGCCCGTCATCCCGGGCTCACGCGCCAGCCGTGCCGCTACGGCCTCCAGTTCCTTGCGTGCGGTGTCCAGCGGCGTCCCCGTCTCCAGGCGGCCCACCACGCGCAGCGTGACGTCACCGGGGTGCTGGGCCTCCCAGCCGGGCTCCAGGACGAGCGGCTTCCACAGGTCCACATCGGGGGCGAAGCGGAAGGACGCGGGCATCACGCCCACCACGGTGTGGGGTCTGCCGTCGAGCATGAGGCTCTGTCCCAGCGCGGCTGGCAGTCCTCCGAAGCGGCGCTGCCAGAGGCCGTGGCCGAGCAGCACCACGTCATCCTGGCCCGCCGCCGCGTCGTCCTGCCCGAAGGCTCGGCCGAGCATCGGCTGCACACCGAGCATCGACAGGAGTCCCGCCGTCGCGCGGCCAGTGCGCACCCGCTCCGGCGCGGTGCCATCTCCCGTGAGGGTGCGGTCCCAGAGCGCCAGTCCCTCCACCTGCTGAAAGGCCCGGACGTGCTCGCGCCAGGCTTGCAGCATGAGGTGGCTGACGCCCAGTCGCTCCCGCTGCGCGCTCGACTGATAGAGGCGCACCAGTTGCTCGGGCTTGGCGTAGGGCAGCGGTCGCAGCATCACCTGATAGACGACGCTGAAGACGGCGGTGGTCGCACCGATGGCCAGTGCGAGCGTGGCCACCACCACCAGGGTGAAGGCGCGCTCGCGCAGCATTCGGCGCAGCGCAAGACGAACGTCCTGGAGGAGTGGGGGCATGAGGGGGGCGGCGCTGGTGCAACTCTAGCGCCATGGCGCTCGGTGGGAGGAGGGAGGCGGGCTTGCCCGTTGAGCGTGTCGGGTCTCCACGCCAGGGTGTCCGGATGTGGCACAGGGGATTCCCAGGAGCGGCCACTCGCGAGGCATGGACCCGTTATTGTTGGGAGACAAGCTCGCGGGTCATGCGCCCCGCGTGTGGAGTGCACAGACTCCCTCCCGCCTGAATCGACGGTGCAAATCACACCGCACACGCTGTCACTCCAAGCAGGCGAGCAAGGTGGGTCTTGGGGCCACTTTGCACCGGGGACTTGGCGACACACCCTCCCTCCCAGTCTTTCCTGTAGGGGGCGGCATGTCGTGGCGCGGTGGGTGGGTGGTGTCGTTGCTGGTGGTGGGGGCGGGCTGCGGGGGAGCACTTCCGGGAGAGGAGGCGACGGCCGCCTCCTCGGGGGAGGTGGAAGCGGCGCTGGACTCGTCGTACTGCCTCCCCACGGAGGCGGACACCCAGCGAGTGAAGGTCATCTTTCCACCCTCGGAATTCGGGAGTGGCCTCTTCGCGGCGGGCCCCGGTCCCTTCGAGGATTTCCGGGGGACGCTCTTCTTCGGGGCGAACTTCGAGGATGGCCGCCGCGCCCTGTGGAAGAGCGACGGCACCGAAGCGGGCACCGTCCAGGTCAAGAGCCTCCCCAGTTCGACGGGGCTCTTCTGGCCCATCGTCACGGGTCTCAAGGCGACGCCCTCCCGGCTGTTCTTCCTGGCGGGGGACGCGGCACATGGGACGGAGCTGTGGGCGAGTGATGGCACTGGCGCCGGCACCCAATTCGTCAAGGACCTGACACCCGGCCCGGAGAGCTCGTCGCTGAGCCACCTGACGGCGGTGGACGACGCGCTGGTGTTCTTCAAGGAAATCTATGACGACACGACCCCTCGCACCCGCTACGAGCTGTGGCGGTCGGATGGCACGTCCTCGGGGACGGTGCGCCTGCGCGACTTCGGCACGGAGATGGACGTCAGCTATCTGGACGCGAAGGTGGATGGCGCGCTGCTCTTCTTCGTGCGCGAGCTGTCGGGCTCGGGCACCAGCCTGTGGAAGACGGATGGCACCACCCAGGGCACCGTCCGGCTCAAGAAGCTCACCTCCGGCGCGGACGCCTTCATCCGCTCCGTGAAGACCTCGGACTCACGCACCCTGTTCATCCTGGGCGAGAGCACCGGGCTGCAGGAGCTGTGGAAGTCGGATGGCACCGCCTCGGGGACGGTGCGGCTGGCGTCCTTTGGCCCCACGCGGACCGTGGAGCTGCTGGGCTCGCTGGGCTCCTGGGTCTACGTCACGACGACGTCCAACACCACCCAGTACATGGTCATCTATCGCGTCCCGCTCGCGGGTGGGAATCCGACGTCCGTGGTCAGCCTGCCCAATGAGTTCGCCTCGCAAGGCGTGGCGTTTCCCTTCATCGACGCGGTGAGCAAGGCGCCCGGAGGCTCGAAGCTGTTCTTCACCGTCCACATCGGCACCGAGGGCCCGGGGCTCCGGGACACGCAGCTGTGGGTGACGGATGGCACTGCGTCGGGAACCACCCTGCTGCGCAAGCCCCTGAGCCTCTCCGACGAGTACAGCTCTCCGCTGCGCGCCGTGTCGGACGACCTGGTCTTCTTCAGCTCGCTCGAGCTGGGTGGCGTCGGCGTGGAGCCCTGGGTGAGCAATGGCACGCCAGGTGGGACCCGGCGCCTGAGGAACATCGCCACCGGGGCGACTTCGTCCTATCCGTACCTGTTCTTGAAGGTGGGCTCGCGCGTGTTCTTCGGCGCGTATGACGAGACGCTGGCGGGACAGCTCTGGTCCACCGCCCTGAGCAACTCCTGCATGTCGCCCGACGCGGCGCGGTAGGCATTGCCCGCCACCCCGTCTGCCCAAAAAGAAAGCCCCAGGCTCCTTTTCGGAGCCTGGGGCTGACTTCAGGAGCGCGGGAGAATCACTCGCTCCAGTAGGTCCGAGTCATCAGGCTGAAGCCGGACACGGTGTCGACGAAGAACGCGACATTGTTGCCGCTCCAGGGGTCGTTCGCGTAGCCGAAGTAGCAGCCCTTGAACGTGCGCCCATTGGTGAGCGTGTTCAGGTTGTTGACGCCGTTGGTGACGACGGTGGGGTTGAGCTGGTTGTTGCGGTTGGCGAAGTTCAGCACGCCCGCGAAGTTGTTGCGAACCTCGTCGGCGTCCGCGGGGGTGGCGCGCAGGGGCGCGTCGAAGGGCGCCTCGCCCGGCTCGAAGCCGAAGCACTCGTCGATGCCGAAGTGGTAGTAGCGGTCACCCAGCACCTCGTACCAGTTGAAGTGACGGGCCATCTTCGCGCCGTGGTCCGGATGGGGCAGCGCGTTGACCGCGCCGATGAGGGCCTCCAGCGGCTTGCTGAGCGTGGCGGCGTTGCGGAGGTTGCGCAGGCTCACCGCGCCAATGCCGGGGGTGCCGCCAATGGCGTGGGCGGAGGTGAACGGGCGCTGGGTGAGCAGGTTCACCGCGCCGTTCCAGGCGTACGGCAGCACGTCATGCAGCTCCGTGTCGCTGATGCTGTTCACCAGGGAGACCAGCTCCGCCTGGTCATCCGTGGAGACGGCGAGCTGGTCGATGATGCCGACGCAGGTGCTGGTGATGGCACCCTCGTAGCGCGCGCCGCTCTCGATCTGCGCAAGGCGGGCCTCGCCGACCAGCGGGACGGAGGACAGGTCCGCCAGGGATACGAAGTGGGACGTGGCGCGACGGGCAACGATGTTGCTCACCACGTTGCTCGGCAGGTACTCGTCGAGCTTCGCGAAGGTGGCGTTGTTGACGAAGGTGAGGATTCCCGCGCACTCCGGCGCCACGTCCACGTCGGCGATGGTGAGCGGCGCCTGCTGCTGCTCGTTCTCGACGGGCGCGGGGGACTGCGATTCGGTTTCGGCGGGAGCACAGCCGACGAAGAGACTCATGGACAGCAGGGCTGAACCGAGACGACGCATTCTGAAACTCCTCTTTGGGGGGACGACGCGAGACGGACGGCTCATACACCAATAACATGGGTTGCTGACAATCCTCGGGACAGAAGGATTTGTGTGCTCACGGAGAAGCCACGCACGCAGTGGCTTTCGTGAGACGTCCTTCCCTCAGGAAATCCAGCAAGTTGACGAATCTGTCACGTGTGGCGTTCTCTTGAATACACAGGCCGCCAGTGGCGCCTGTCGACACGTCTCGGGGGTGGGGTTGATAACAGTCGAAACATGTTTCACGCCCGGTGCTGCGGGTGGCGCTTCGGGCGTGCGGGTGGATCGGCGCTGCGTGACGCCGCCGTGACACCGCCGGTGTCAGCGGACGGGGCTCACCAGGGTGAGGGTGACAGGAAGGACGTCGTGCCACGAGCCCCGGTCCTGGCGAGGGTGGAGCTGTCGGGTCCACTCCTCCGGCAGGAGGCGGATGCCGAGGGCGGCCTCGAGCGCGCGGTTGATGTCCTCGGGCGTCTCCACGTACAGGTGGATGCTTCCGAGATGGACCGGCCCCTCGAAGAGGAAGGCGCGCTCGCGACCGTGGTCCGCGTAGCGGGCCTCCCAGCGCACCTTCAGCTCCGCTCCGGTGCGGCTCAGCACCGTGAGCCGGTTGTGGACCAGGGCGGGGGCGTCGTTGCCGTACCAGGCCTCCCAGTCCCCTTCCGGGCCGACGACGAGTGATGACCACTCATCGAGCGTGGGATGTCGTCCGCCATTCGCGAAGAGGACGGGGACGTCGCCGGCGACGGGGGCTGGCTGGCCGTCCTCGACGGTGGAGTGGGGCGGCTCCATCTCCAGGATGTACCTCGCAGTGGAGCGCTCGGGCAGGTAGCGGTACTGGGAGGACTCCACATCCCGGGCCCAGGTGTCGATGCGGACGTCCAGCACGGCGGACGCCATCGCATGGCCGTGTCCGCCCAGGACGAGCGGCTTCTCTGGCGAGGGGGCGTCCGGCGGCACCTGGTCGGGTGCCTCTGGGTAGTTCCAGGGCGGCGCTTCCTCCGAAGCTGCTTCCGGTTCGGAGGGCGCGGGCGCTTCCGGGACGGGCGTGAGTCGTTCGAGGAACGCGCTGAAGGACGGCGCGTGGACACGGGCCACGAACAGGTCCGCTGTGTCCGTGTCCGCGTTGCTGTCGAAGAACCAGATGGTCCCGGCGGGCGAGTCCGGCCGGTCTCCAAGCTGGATGCCGAAGAGATTGATGGTGCCCCAGTGGCGGGCGAACGCCATCACGTCCGGCGGGAGGTGCTCTCCGCCGGGCTCGAGCCGCTCCCGTCCCTCCGCGCGAATGGCGAAGAGCGTGCCAAGGTGTACCTCGTCACCGAGCGCGTCCGTGGTACCGGTGGCGCAGCGGCCCAGCTCCAGGCCGTTGTGCAGGGTGAGCAGCTCCCGGTAGTCCGCGGGCAATGGGTGCGGGAGGCCGCGCTCGAAGTGCTCCAGTTGCTCCGACGTGGGCGGGGACGGCTGGAAGAGCGAAGCCACGTGGGCCGCGAGGCTGGGGGGTAGGGGAGGCATGCAGGTGCGTTAGAGCATGCGCTCCCGGTGGCTTGAAGTGCTTCATGGATGCGCTGACTCTAGGGCGTTGCCCAGGCACCCCGTGAGCCACGGTGGGGGTGTTGATAGGGATTGAGTTCACGCCGCCAGGAGATTCTGGCATTGCGACGCGCATCTGGGACGGAGGTCCATCGAGACCTGGAATCAGGTGTGATTCTCTCAAGGCCACCGGAGTCCGGGTCGGGTAGGCCTCCGCGTGTCAGGCGTTCTTCGTTGTCTTTATCGGGAGCCTGCTGTTGCCTTCCGCCCATGGACGAAAGCCTTCTGCCGGACATCCTCGATGCGCTCGGTCGTCAGCCTCGAGAGTTCGGCGCGGTACAGCTTCACGTGGAGCGCATCCGCCGGTCCCCGGACGGCACGGAGGCGCGTGCCGTCATCTGGCTCCAGGCGGCCTTCACGCCCCTGCCACCCTCGACGAGCCTGCGCGTGGTCGACGCCACGACACGTCGAGAGGTGCGGAGTGGGAGCCTGCCCTCACTGGACGGCGGCAAGGTGCTGCGGTGGGTCCTTCCGCTGAGCCTTGCAGCCGACGTGAAGGAGCTGCTCTTCCTCCTCGAGGCCCCAGTCCCCGAGGACGCCACGCGGGTGCGTCCTCCCTGGCGCCTGTTCGACACGCTGGAGCAGGTGGAGGTCCAGCCGGTTGCCCGTCCCCTGTCGAGCACGCTCCTCAGGGCCGGAGTATTTGCCTCCACCGGCGTTCTCGCCATCACCCTGCCCCCGTCTACGGGTCTGGGGCCTGGCGAGCCACGGACCCGGCGTCATGCTGCGCGCGCGATGCCGGAGGGCTTCGTCGCCGACGTCACACCCGGCCCCTTCACGCAGGACTCCGAGCCCGGTAGCACCGTCATCTGGGAGCCGGGTCAGACGCTGGACACCGCTCGCTGGGTCGAGGCCACGGGCGCGGCCGAAGGCTTGGAGCGCGTGCGATGTGCTTGTGGCGCCGTGGCGCCGCGCGACGCGGAGTTCTGCCCTCGGTGTCTGGCCTCCCTCGCGGGAGCCGCGCGCGAGGTGTCTCCTCCGGTGGCCGACTCCGACGCGCTCCCCTCCGTCATCGGAGCGCCGCCCGTCGAGGAACCAACGGAAGCCACGACGGCGCGATGCCCCCGGCACCCTCGGGTGGAAGAGGTCCAGACCTGTCCGCGCTGCGGAGGGTTCTTCTGTGAAGCCTGTCTTCCGGAGGCGCTCGCGTCCGAGCGAACGCACTGCGCTGACTGTCTGGCGAGAGAGAAGGAGCCCGCGGTGCTCCGCCGTGCGTTGTTCCGGGACCTGGCGTTCATTCAATGTGGCGTGGCGGTGCTGAACCTGGTGATGGGCCTGCTCTCCACGATGACCTCTTCCGAGGCCGAGCCCCTCGCGGGAGTGCTGGGCACCGTGTGCTTCGCGACCCCGTTCCTGGGACTCGCGGGCCTGCTGGTGCTCACCCGGAGCCCCATCGTCGGCTGGGTTGCCTTCGCGTTCGCTACCCTCTTCGGCCTGGCCGCCTTCTTCCTCGGCGTCCATCTGCTGGGTGGCGTCATTCTTGTTTCCGCCGTCATTTCCTATTTCCAGCTCTCCAAGCTGCGAACCCTGTCGAACCCACCCACGCCTACTGTGTGAAGACACACGGACAGCCGAATTTCCTGTCGCCACGGCAAGCGCACTGCCTTTACGCAAAGGCAGTAACGAAAGTCTCGTAATCGCGATATTCGTGTAACGCCGTAAGCAGCAGGAACCCCAGTTCAAGGAGAGCACATGCGAAACATCGTGAGTGGACTGTTGGCGGCCGCGTTGTTGGTGGGCTGTGGTGGCAGCGAGCTGGACGCGCAGGAGCCGCTCCCCCAGGAGGACACCGTGAGCGCGATGGCGTCTCCGGAGTGTGACTCGTGCATCCCCGCGCGGAGCGAGTGTTACTCCACGGCGGAGACCTACCCGCAGAAGGTCATCTGCTCCTCGAACTACACGCTGTGCCGGCAGACGTACTGCAACTGACGACGTCTCCACGGCGCGCAGGTTCGTGAGCAAGCGGTCCGTTCCGGAGTATCGGAGCGGGCCGCTTGTCGTCGCGGGGTTGATGACCGCCGTCGTCCATGACCTGATGCCCGGCGCTGGATATCTCTGGCTGGGAGCTTCTGGAACATGGCGGCGAAGCAGGGTGCGGTGACGAGCTGGGGGTGTGAGGTTTCCTCGGGAGAGGCATGGGCGCGCGTGGAGTCGGCGGCGACGCCCGAGTGGAGGAAGCAGTTGTCCTCCTGGTGGAAGGGTGTCACCGACAAGGGGGTCCTGCTCCACGAAGGTGACCTGGAGGCGGACTCGCTGGTGGTCGGTCCAAGGCCGCTCGTCGTCTCCGGAAGTGTCCGACTGAAGGGGCTGCTCGAGGACGGACACGCGGCCGACCACACGCTGCTCGTCGTGCTGGGAGACCTGGAGGTGGAGAATGTGGCGACGGTCTCCGCCATGTTCATCGCGGGGAACGTCCGGATTCGAGGGCTCCTCTTCGGAGACTCGCTCGGCGACGACGTCTTCTCTGTCGCGGGTGGGTTGAAGGCGCGGGCGCTCGTCGAGGAGCACCACCACCTCCATGTCGCGGGCGCGCTCGACGTGGACGTCCTCGTGGGCAGCAAGCTCACTGCTCCGGGCAAGCCTCGCCAGAAACTGGAGCCGCACGAGGCGCTGCTGCGAGGGGCCTTCACGGTCGAGGAGGAGGACGAGGACGGCGTCGTCGACTCGACGCTGGACCGGAAGGGGCTCCTCGAGAAGCTGCGTAAGGGCAAGCCCGTGCTGGCGGACACGCGGCTCGGTCCGGTGGAGAAGGCGATTGCCGCCGCGAAGGAGAAGGTCGCGAAGGGAGAGAAGGCGCCTCGGCTCGGGCTCTCGCTCAAGAAGCTGAAGGCCATTCCCGAGGAGATCTTCTCCCTCACGGGCTTGGAGGGCCTCACGTTGGACTCCAATCCCATCGAGGTGATTTCCCCCCGCATCGGTGAGCTGCGCGCGCTGCGCTCCCTCAGTGTGGAGCGCTTGCCGGTGAGCACGCTGCCCGACGAGCTGTGCCGGCTGCCCGCGCTCAAGAAGCTGAGCCTGCGCTACTGCGACAAGCTCACTCGCCTCCCGGAGGCGTTCGGCGAGCTGGAGTCCCTGGAGGAGCTGTACCTGGATGTCACGGGGCTGGACGGCTTCCCAGAGGTGCTGACGCGCCTGCCGAAGCTCAAGAAGCTCTGGTGGTGGCGCTTCTTCAAGACGCCTCCGAAGAAGCTTCAGGTGTTGGTGGACGGCCTGGGCCGGATGCCGAAGCTGACGCACTCCGGCTTCTTCCAGGGGGAGGTGGCCAATCTGCCAACGAACCTCGCTCCGCTCGCGCGCCTCAATCAGTTCAAGCTGGGCCTGGAAAAGATTCCCGCGACGGAGGTTCGGCGCCTGGAGGCGGCGCTGCCTCCAGGCCGACTGCACGTGGGTTATTGAGCCGCCCGCGCTGGGCGCGGAGTCGATTCCCGCGCCGCCGAGCGTGCGAGCCACGCCCTGTCTGATGGCCGAGGCTCGTCCCATCCGAGGAACAGCCAGCCGAAGGAGCCGTGCGCTGCCTCGTCCTTCACGATGAGCCGCGGCGAGTCGGAGACGTGCGCCTTCCTGCTCGCGTTGCCCGGCGAGCGCCCCTGCGAGCGGGAAGAGCTTTCGGGCGACGCAGTGCGTGAGCACATGAGGACATTCATCGCTGACAGGGGAGGCTCGCGGATGCACCGTCTGTTGCGCCACATCCGGAGGTTCTTCCGACTCCAGCCAGGCAGGCCCGCGTGGGCGGCCGGCATCCGCGCGGCGCTGGCTGTCACCATTCCCTTTTCGCTCGCGACGCTGCTGGGCTTCAAGGACGCGGGCTGGACGGGACTCACCGGGCTGCTCGTGACGCTGGCGAATCCCGGAGGCGCGTACCGGGGCCGGGCGAGGGTGATGGGAGCGGTGACCCTGCTCGGTGCGCTCGTGGGGACCATCGCCGCGCTGGCGGGCGGGCGTCTGTTGCTGGATGCGACTCTGCTCCTGGTGGGGGTCTTCGTCCTGACGTTCGCCCGGTGTTACGGCGACACGGCGGGCTCGGTGGGCGAGAAGCTCGCGGTCATCTTCGTGGCGTCACTGGGGGCGCATGCCGTGGAACTGGACGCGGCCCTGACGCGCGGAGGAGCGCTCCTGCTGGGCGGCGGGTGGGCGATGTTGCAGTCGTTGGTGCTCTGGCCGGTGCATCCCTATCGCCCGTCGCGTCGGTCCATCGCGCATGTCTACACGTCGCTCGCGGATGGGGCGAGAGACCTCGCGACGCTCTCGCGCGAGGGAGCCCCCGCCGAGGTCTGGACGGCGGCCACGACGCGGCATCTGCCGCTGCGCGCGAAGATTGAGCGAGCGCGGGAGACCCTGGCGTCCACGCGGGTGGGGCGCTCCGAGGAGTCGCGGCGAGGGGAGCACCTTCTCGTGCTCCTGGAGCTGAGCGAGCAGTTGCTCGGGGTGTTGTTCGCGCTGGCGCAGGCGATGGAGGTCGCCAGCCCCGAGCGCAGGCTGCGGCCCGTGCGGGAGCAGGTGGCGCGGGCGTGTGACTGGTACGCGGAGATTTCGCAGCGGGTGGCGACGGTGTCCCTGGCGCCGGAAACGGCGGCTGTCTACTGGCCGCGCTTTCCCACCCACCATGAGGAGCTGGGGCTCCGGGGGAAGTGGCTTCGGGTGGTTCCGGCCTCCGTGACGGAGTTGTTGACGCGGCTGAAGGGGCACGCCGTCGCCGCGCAGCGGACCGCCATGGCGATGCGGCGTGGAGACCCGGTGGAGGTGGGCAACGCCGAGTCCATGTTGCGAGCGAACCGGCGCCGTCCTCTCCTGGAGACGTTGCGCGCGAACCTGAACTCGCGGTCCGTGGTGCTCCGGCACGCGCTGCGAGCGGGCACCGTCGCCTGTCTGGCATTGGTGCTCACTCGAGTGTTGGGACTGGGCGAGGCGTACTGGGTGGTGCTCTCCGCCATCGGTATCCTCCAGCCATACTCGGCGAACACGGAGGAGCGCGCGCTCCAGCGCGTGACAGGGACGCTGCTGGGCGGGACGCTCGCGGCGGTGATTGCCACCGGGGTGGGCTCTCCGCTGGTGTTGATCGTGGTGATTGGGGTGCTGACCGCGGTCTCCGTGTCGCTGTTGCCGCTCAACTTCGGTGCGTTCCAGATTCTCCTCACGCCGGACTTCCTCCTGCTCGCGACGCTGAGCGCGGGGGACTGGTCCGTCGCGGAGAACCGGGCGCTGGGCGTGCTGCTGGCCTGCGTGCTGGCACTCGCGGGGGTGTGGCTGTTGTGGCCGTATCCAGAGAGCAGGCGCTTCCCGGATGCGGCGGCGACGGTGCTGCGCGCGGATGGGAACTACTTCCGGCAGGTGGCCGCGAGCCGCAGTGGCACCGAGCCAGGTGTCAGCGCGGCGCGCAGGGACCTGGGGCTCGCGATGATTGACGCGGAGGCATCCTTCGAGCGACTGATGGCGGAGTACCGGGGGCCCGCGCACCGGCTGGAGCCTGCGATGGCGCTGCTCACGTACTCCCGGCGCCTCGCCGCGTCGGTGACGGCGCTGGGCGAGCAGAAGGCCGTGATTCCCTCCTCGGAGGTGCTGGACGTGGTGGCGCACAAGGCGAGCGGGACGCTGGATGCGCTCGCGGACTCGCTGAAGCAGGGCCAGACGCCCCCGCCCATGCCGGAGCTCCCGCTGCGCCGCATCGCCAATGACCCGGTCTCGGGGCCGTTGGTGGAGCGGGTGCCGCGACAGCTCGAAATCCTGCACGGCGCGGTGGAGAAGCTGGCGTGGACGTGAAGGGCGTGAGCTGACCTGGGAGGATTCCGACCCCAGACGCGCAACTGGAATTCGCGCTGAAGGCTCCCGCGAAGGCCGAGGAGGCCGCTCCGAAGCGCCTGTTGCGCGACGAGTCGCGGTTCGAGTCCAGGTCCCCGACCAAGGCGCCCGTGGAGCTGAACCCGGGCAGCGGCTCGGGTGCCCCCGCCAAGGCGCCCACGCCCGGCAAGGTCGACATTGAAGGCATCTCCAACATGAAGGACCCGGTGGCCCGCAACCAGGCCATCACCCAGGGCTACTACGAGCTCTCCAACCAGATGGCGGGACTGCTGGGGAAGGAGAACGCCAACTGGGCCACCTTTGGCGTCTGGGCCTCGAAGCAGGCGGGCGTGAGCATCCGGCAGGAGGACCTGCCGAAGGTGTTCATGGACCAGCTCAAGGGCGACAACAAGTGGCTCGGCGCCCTGACGAACATCGGCCTCGGCGCCATCAATCCGCTCGCCCCCGCGATGGCGGAGGCCCTGAAGGTCCCCATCAAGGACGCGCTGAATCGCGTCAGCGACGCCATCGCGGATGGCAACCAGAAGCTCTTCAAGGACATCGCGCCGGAGTTCCAGCGCTTCACGGAGACCTTCAAGGGCGACACGAAGTACGACGCCGCCAAGGTGGAGAAGTACCTGGAGGGTTTCCCGCCGGGGAAGGAGAACCTCAAGGCCGCCTTCGCCGACTACTCCAAGGCGATGTTCGAGAAGGACCCGAACAAGAAGGCGGAGCTGATGCTCTCCGCCAATGACCGGGTGGGCGTCCATGAGCAGAGCCTGATTCAGGGCGAGGTGGAGCGCGCCCTCAACGCCCCGCTCAAGGAGACCTTCGCCCCCATCGTCAAGGCCACCATCGACGCGGCTGGCAATGCGCTGCCTTTCCCGGCGAACCTCGCCTACAAGGGCGCAAAGGCAACCGGCCTCGTCGACAAGGCGGTGGACAGCGTCGTGAACGGCCTGACGGGCCAGTTCCGCAAGTTCGCCACCGAGCACATGATGAAGATTGGTCTGCCGGAGGGCAGCCTGAGCCTGGGTGACGACGTGAAGCCCGGGGCGCAGGGCGCCTTCCCCGAGCACCTGCGCACCATCGAAAGCGGCGAGCTGAACCGGCTCCTGTCCCAGTACGACAAGTCGCCCAACTCGCTGAAGGGCTCGTCGGCCAATGACTGGTCCAAGTTCGACCAGCGCATGAACTACATCGTCGACCTGTTCCGCTCCCGCCAGGGCGACCCCCGCCTCTTCGACGCGCCCTGAGCCGCCTGTCAGAGGGCAGGGGGTCTTCGGACGCTTGCCCTCTTGCCCTCTCCCTCAAGTCTCGGATTTCAGGTGTCTGGGTTTGAATCCAGGCACTGAAAACCGGTGCTCCTCGTATTGAAGGTGACTCCCAGGGTGAGCCTCGTGGCTCGCCTTGACATCCCCTCATGGGTGCGGTTGAACTGCCCGCGATTCGCAATTGCGAATCATTCTCAACTGGGCGGCCCGTGAGGAGGACATGGCGACATCGACCCTGCTGATGGTGCTGGGCCTCGCCGTGCTTCGTGGCGTCGCGCTTCCTCCGGTGCTGGCCCGTCATCGAGTCTGGGTGAGGGGGCTGGGGGGCTGCTGCCTCATGGCCGCCGTGGGCTTCGCGGTGAAGGCCCAGGGGCTCGCCGTGGGGCTGACCTGCGCGCTTGTCCTCGCGATGCTGGTGGCTCCGGTGCTCGCGCTGGCGGCCCCGCTGTGGCCTCGCGCCACGCGGTACGTGTGGCCGGTGGGGGCCCTGGGGCTCGCGTGGCTGTGGTCGGGAGCCGTCTGATGGCCCACCAGCATGGTGCCGGTCGCATCGCCGCCGCTGTCACGGGGGCTCCCGGGGCCGCGGTGCTCGCGAGCCTGGCCGTCCCCGCGGTGCTGCCCGTGTCCGCGGACGTCCGGCTGCTCATCGCGCTGCTCGCGGTGCTGCCCGCCGTCGCCACCGCCGCGTGTCTGGCCTTGCTCGCGCGCAGCGCCGTGCGCGCGTGGGTGGCCTCCGCGCTCGTGGCCGCCGTGGCGGCCGTCGTCCTGGTGCTCGCGTGAAGCTCTCTTCCCGCGCGTACGAAATTCTCTGGGATGCCCACGCGTGGGCCGGCGTGCTCTCGTCCCTGGTCCTCTTCGTGACGTTCTTCCTGGGGGCCTTCGCGCTCTTCGCGGAGGAGCTGTCGCCCTGGCAGGAGCCCACGTTCCGCGCGCCCATCGCCGTGCCGGAAGCTCAGGCCGTCGCGCTCGCGCAAAGGCTCGCGGACACGGAGGCCGCGTCGCGCCCGGTCTGGTTCGGCATCTCCCTGCCCACCGAAGAGGAGCCGTGGCTGCGCCTGTGGCGGATGACCGACGGCGCCATCCATCCGCTCTGGTTGGACCCTGTCTCCGGCCGTCAGCTCGGGGAGCGCAGCGACCTGGGGGAGTACCTCAACGCGATGCACTTCCTGGAGCCGCTGCCGGGAGGAAGGCACCTGTCGGGGCTCGCCTCGGCGGTGCTCGTCCTGCTGGTGGGCACGGGGCTGCTGCTCCAACTGGGCCGGATGCTGCGCGAGCTGGTCCAGTTCCGTCCAGGCTCGTCGCGGCGGGTGTTCTGGTCCGACACGCACAAGGTGATTGGCGTCATCAGCGCGCCGTTCCTGCTCGTCTTCGGACTCACGGGCGGGATTCTCTGGTTCGACGACTGGTTCGAGCCCGCCGTGGTGAAGACATCGATGAAGGGCGACCTCCAGGTGAAGGAGCGCGCCGTGGACTGGCCCTCTCCTCCCGCTGCGTCGGGCAGGCCCGCGGGTGCGCCCGACCTGGCCCATGCGCTCGCGCTGGCGAAGCAGCGCTTCCCCGCGTCGTCGCATCACTGGTTCTTCTTCGACAACCTCGGTGACGAGCACGGCCTCGTCCACCTTCCGGGCGAGCGCGAGGGCACGCTCCACGCCTTCACCCACGTGCGTGTCTCGCGGACGGGGGAGCTGGTGTGGGCCCGCGACACGGGAGGCGGGACGCCCTACTCGCGGGTGATGGACCCGCTGTATGGGCTGCACTTCGCCACCTGGGCCAGCCTCCCCGCCAAGGTGCTCTACGCCCTGCTGTCCTTCGTCTGCGCGTTCGGCATCCTCGCGGGCAACCTGCTCTGGTTGGAGCGGCGGCGCGCGAAGGCGTCCAGCCGGTTCGACCGGGTGCTCGCGAAGCTGACCTCCGGCGTCTGCGCGGGACTCCCGTTGGCGGTCGCGAGCCTGTTCCTGGCCAATCAGGTGCTCCCCTCGGAGCTCGCCGCGCGTCCGGGTTGGGAGCACGCCGCCTTCCTCTCTGCCTGGGCGCTCGGAGTCGTCGGGGCCTTCGTCGACAGCGAGCCCGCGCGGTATGCGCGCCGCCTGCTCCTGGGCGCCAGCGTGCTGCTTGTCGTCGTCCCGCTCATCGACGCGGCGAGGACGGGGCGGTGGCCGCTCGCCTCCGGCTCCTCGCACGTCCTGGTGACCGAGCTGGGCCTCGTGGCGCTGGCGCTCCTCCTCGCTGGCGCGGCGCGCGGCATCCGTCGCTTCCAGCGGCCCTCGCCTGTCGCTTCCTCCGCTTCCGTCGAGCCGGAGGCCCCCGCCTCCGTGCCGACCTGACCCTCCACGCCTCACCCCCCCTCAACGGAGTTCATCATGAGCACCCTCCGCCGTCTCGCCACGGCATCCGCCGCCACCACCCTCCTGCTCACCACCACCCTCGTGGGATGCGGGGACGATGACGAGAAGACGAAGCCCCCGGTCGAGACGAAGGACCCCGTCTACAGCCTGGCCACGTCGGTCTTCTCACAGGCCGGCAGCGCCACGTACGTGAGCGTCTTCAACTCGCTGGACGTCACCGCGCTGGATTTGACGAAGGCCCGCGAGCACTCCGGCTTCGCGACGATTGGCGCCGTCGACGGCATGCTCTTCGTTGGCGCGGGCGAGAAGCCCGAGGTGTCTCGCTACACGGTGCGCGATGACGGCTCGCTGGAGGAAGCGGGGCGCATCAGCTTCGCCAACTACGGCCTCGCCACCTCGCCGCTCTACTTCAACCAGTTCGTGGACTCGACCACCGCGTACATGTCGCTGGAGGAGTCCAAGCGCATCCTCTGGAATCCCTCGACGATGGAGATCTCCGGCCCCGTCGAAGCGCCGGGCCTGGTCCGCGAGCGCGAGGACCTGGTGGTGAAGACGAGCTATGACCGCGGCCGCGTGGTGCGGGGGGACTATGCGTTCCAGGCGTTCTACTGGACGGATGGTGACTACTTCGACTTCCTGCCCACCTCGCAGATCGCCATCTACTCGAAGGCGGATGACAGCCTGGTGAAGCTGCTGGACGCGCCGTGCCCCGGGCTCGACGTGGCGACGCAGGACGAGGCTGGAAACATCTACTTCTCCAACTGGGTGTTCAGCTCCGCGGCGCCCGTCCTCAAGGAGGGCGCGCCCCCCACGTGCCTGGTGCGCATCAAGGCGGGCTCGCAGGAGATTGACACCGCCTTCACCCGCTCGCTGTCCTCGCTGGTGGGCAACCGGGAGACGGCGGCGTTCCGCTACCTGGGCAACGGCGTCGGCGTGGTCGCGGTCTTCTACAAGGAGAACCTGACCATCGACGCGAACACCAAGCCCACGGACATCACCGGCGGCCTGCACTGGAAGCTGTGGCAGGTCAATCTGACGGCGGGCACGGCGGCGCCCGTCGAGGGGCTCGACTTCATCGCGGGCGGCTACTACGCCTTCACGCTCGACCAGCGGACCTTCCTGCTGCTGCCCACGGCCGACTACAGCAAGACGGCCGTCTGGGAGCTGGGCACCAGCGGCGCCGCGGTCAAGCGCTTCGAGACGTTGGGCTGGGCGTACCAGTTCGTGAAGGTGCGCTGAGCCGTGCCTGACGCGCCTGGCCTTCGTCGAGGCCGGGCGCGTCGTCCCTCGTCAATCAGTACTCGAGCGTGCCCTTGAGCCAGGCCGCGCGGCCGGGCCGCTCGACGCCGAAGAAGTCGAAGACGCGGGCGTCGGTGACGTTCTCCAACTCGGCGGTGAGTCCCGCGGTGAGCTTGCCCCGCCGGACGCGGTAGCCGATTCCCGCCGCCTGCACGAACTGGGTGTCGACCGTGTCCTTCGACTCCACCGTGCCCAGGCCCTCCCAGTTGCGGAAGAAGCCATTCACGTAGCGCGTGCTCCAGAACGGGGACAGCTCGTCCTCTGCCAACGCCAGCCCTCGCAGGGACACCCGGGCCGTGGCGTTGGCGAAGAGCCACGGACGATTCGGCAGGCGGCGTCCCTCGAAGGCCCCGAAGGTGCCCTGGCCGGAGACGTTGCGCGGGTTCTGCACCGTGGCGTTGGCATCCAGGCTGAAGAGCCCGCCCGGTGAACTCCACCCCGCCGAGCCCTCGACGCCGAGAATCCGGGCCGCGTACACGTTCTGGTAGCTCCACTCGCGGTCTCTCCCCGTGAGCAGGATGAGGTTGTCCGCGAAGCGGGCGAAGCCGTTGAGCTCACCCCGGAAGCTGCCCAGCTTCGTGCGCAGCGGCACGGAGGCGAGGCCCAGGTTCAGGTTGTGGCTGTGCTCCGGCTCCAGGTCGAGGTTCTCCTGGACGAGCACGCCGTTGCCGAAGACCTCGTCGGGACGCGGCAGGCGCGTGGCGCGCTCGTAGCTGGCCTTGAGATAGAGCGGCGAGCCCAGCCGGAGCCGCAGCGCGGCGCCGCCTCCGAGCCGATGCAGCTCGCGGTCCTTCTTCCGCCATCCCCCTGTCGCCAGCGGCTGCTCGGCCTTGCCCACGTAGACGTAGTCCTTGCCGAAGAGGATGACCTCCAGCGCGTCGTCGAGCAGGTCGACCTCGTACTCGAGGCCGGTGACGAAGGTGAGCTGGGAGCGCTCCGCGGCGAGCCTGTCCGGGTCGCTGGGGCTGGCCCTGCGACGCTCCTCACCCGTGCGCACCATCAGCGTCGGCGCGAAGGCGAGCCGCAGCGTCTGATGCTTCGCCACGTCCCAGCCCACGTTGACGCGGCCGTAGACGGAGCTCTGCCAGATGGTCTGGTCGATGGGGTTTTCGCCCAGCTCGCCCGCCACCTCGCGCGGATTCACGCGGTTGCCGAACCAGTCGTAGACCCACTCGCCCACGTCGACGAGCTTGGTGGCCTGCCACGCGTAGCCGGCCAGCACATCCAGGCGGGCGCTCGGCGACAGCGTCTTCGCGTAGAGCAGCTGCGCGCCCAGCGTGTCGGAGTCGTAGCGGGCCTCGCCATAGGGCGCGCCCGACATCACCAGGTTGTGCTGCAGCTCCTTGTCGTGCCGGGCGCCGAACGCGCGAACGACGATGCGGTCCGCCCAGGACAGGCCGGTGTAGCCCGCCTCGACACCTCCGCCGAGCGCGTCGTAGCCGTCGTGGAAGCGCTTGACGGTGACGGGACGGATGGAGCCCCGGTCGTCCGCGGCCTCGACGTCGACGGAGTAGTCGTTGTTCGTGGTGTCGGCGAAGAAGTGGGCCCGTGTGTAGAAGCCCTCCTCCGCGGGCCTGTAGCCACCGCCGAGCGTGAGGCGGAAGGTGCCGAAGGCTCCTCCCTGGAGTGACACGGCGCCATGCGCGCCGACCTCCTGGGGCGAGGAGACGAGGTTGACGGCGCCACCGAGCGCGTCCGCGCCGTAGCGCACCGGCACCACGCCCCGGTAGAGCTGGATGGAGTCCACCAGGTTGACGGGCACGTTGGCGATGCCGAAGGGATAACCCGAGAGGTCCAGCGGCACGCCGTCCAGGAAGAAACGAATCTGGTCGTCGGTGAGGCCGTTGAGCGCGAACAGCGCGGTGCTGCCGAGCCCTCCCGTGCGCCGCACCTCCACGCCTTCCTGCGAGGCGAGCACCTGGCCCAGGTCTCCGGAGCGGGAGCGTGCGCGCTGGATGCTCACGACTCTCACGGCCTCGGCGGACTGGCGTCGCTCTTCCGAGTCCGAGCGCGCGGAGACGGTGGTCTCCAGCTTCTTCTCCTCGGGGACCGGTGGCGTGGCCTCGGTGGTGGGTTGCGTCGCCGTGGGCTCGGAGCCGGGCTGCTGGGGGACGGGCGGGGGAGGCGCGTCGAGCTTGAAGGTGTGGGCCAGTTCAATCTGGCACGCCACGGCCTCGCCGCGGACGCGCGCCGGCTCGAACTTGAAGGACAGGCTGGCGGTCCGCACCGCTTCGTCGAAGGCCGCGCCCGCGGAGCGGACGACCTCCGAGTCCGTCACGCTGCCCTGCTCGTCGAGCGTGAGCCGGAGGACGACCTCACCCTCGCGGCCGGCCGCCTGCTCGGCTTCGGGATAGGGGACCGCGACGCTGTCGAGGCGCCGAGGCACCTGGACCTCATCGCTCGGAGGAGCCTCCGCCGTGGCTGTAGCCGGAGCCTGCTCCTGGGAGGGAGACGGCGTGGACGGGGCCGGGGAGGCCACCGAGAGGAGCAGCGCGAGGGAGGTGACCGGTGAGAACATCCGCAATCCCGGACTACTTGGTTTTGCGACGCAATATCAATTGCGCGCCCCGGGGGATATCGGGGATTGCGGTGGGGCGGTCAAGGCGCGCGGCCCTCCGCCTGTCCGGGGGCTGCTCCCTCGCCCGCGAGCCCGGGCCATATGGGCTCGCGGTGAGGGACGAAGCCGCTCACTGGACGATGGCGCCCAGCTCCGTCTCACCCGGTTCAATCTTCGCTTCCGGGTTGGACCACACGAAGGGGATGCCCGGCTGCCGGTAGAGGGTGTTGGGGATGTCCTTGGCCAACTGCGCGTGCAGCTCCGGGAGCTGGGACCAGTGCACGCCATGCTTCGCATGGTGGGCGGTGTGGAAGCCCAGGTTGCCAGTCATGAGGTTGTAGCCCCGGTGAACGATGTTGTACGAGGCCTGGGTGTGCTCCGTCGCCTCCAGCCCCACGTGGTGGAAGTAGGTGGCCCAGACGGTGACGTAGAGCGACGCCACCATGGGGAGCAGGAACACGAAGAGGGCGTTGTACCAGTTGTGCCAGAACAGCACGCCGAGCAGCGCCACCTGGAGCGCGCCCATGGCCAGGAAGATGCGCTGGGCCTTCGGCTGCGCGCGTCCCACGGCGTAGGCCCGGGGATAGGCCAGCAGCGTGTTGATGACGGAGAACTCGGCCTCGCCCATGGTGGACCCGTCCGCGCGCTTCCAGCGGGCCTCGTCCTTCTCCTGGTCCAGGTAGTTGCGGTGGTGGCCGACCACGTGGTGCAGGAACCACGCGTGGGACGTCACGCCCGTCTGGAAGCCGAAGACGACCTCCAGCAGCCGGTTGGGCAGCGCGTGGCGGAACATGGGCACGTGCTGGTGGTGGTGGTTCCAGGCGCTGATCCACCCCTTGGGAATCACCCAGAGGGCGAGCCACAGGAGGGGGAGCCACCAGCTTCTCGCCGTGAAGTAGACCGTCAGGTCCAGGGCGAACACCGTGGCGAACAGCAGGACGGGGATGCGGTCTCTGGGGTGTCGGAACAATGTCATGCGGTTTCCACAGCGGGGGTGGGACGGGCTCCCAGGGGAGGGTAGAGGGTTTGCCGCTCGCGCGGGACAAGCTTTCCGGTGACGCCCTTGGGAAGCACCACGCCGAAGAAGAAACCCTCCTCGAAGGGCTCCGTCGAATCGACGTGGACGCGCACCCGGGCGCTGATGGTCGCCAGCGCCGTGCGCAGGAACACCATCGCGAAGTCTCCGGCCACACAGGCACGAGGGCCCCGGCCGAACGGGAAGAAGTAGTCGCTGCCCAGCGGGTCGTTCGCCGCGCCGCCGTTCAGCCAGCGCTCCGGGTCGAACGTCTCCGGGCTCGTCCAGTGCGTCGCGTCCCGGTGCAGGTGCTGGTTGGAGATCATCAGCGTCGTCTCCGGCGGCAGCATGACGTCCGCCAGCCGCGTCTCGGTGGACGGTGAGCGGCGCATGAGGACGCGGACGGCGGGGAGGATGCGCAGGGCCTCGTAGGCGACGGCCTCGCCCCAGGACGCCCCGCGGAGCCGCTCGTGGTTCAGCGGTTCTTCCGCCAGCAGCGCGGACTCGAGCGCCAGTCGCTCCTCGGCGGCGGGGTGCTTCTGGAGCTGGTGGAAGGCTCCGACGAGCGTGGTGCTGGAGGAGAAGACGCCGCCGAAGAAGAACGAGCCGAGCAGGTTGGCATGCACCTGGTCATCCAGCTCCGGCATCTCCCGCAGCGTCCACGACATCAAATCCACCCGGTGCGCGGCCGGTGCCTGTCGTGCCGCGCGGATTCTGTCCGCGAACAGCCCGTAGAAGCGCTCCTTCGCCGCGGCGAAGCCCTTGGGGACCGAGACGAACCTCAGGGGCAGCTTCGCCTGGATGCGCGCATCCGCCGCGGCGGCCAGCAGCATGAAGTCGTCATACGCGGACGTGGGGAGCTTCTCGCCCACCGTGGCCACGCAGAACGAATCGAACGTCAGCTGGCGCAGCATGGGCGTCAGGTCGAGCGACGGCTGGTGGCGCACCGCCTCCACCGACTCGGCGATGGCTGCCCGCATCGGCTCCACCTGGGCCGCCTGCCACGCCGCCGTCCACGGCTGCGCCAGCGGGTCCATCCCGTGCTTGCGCTTCCAGTCCTCACCCTGCTGCGCGATGAACGGCGTGTCGTCCGTGGCGGAGTGGCGGATCTGCTCGCCGATGTTGCCCTTCTCGAACTCCAACCGGCGCGTCTCCAGCACCTCGCGGATGATGGCGGGGCCGTTGAGCACCAGCGCGGGGGAGGGCCCCAGCCACGCGACGGTGACGGGCCCGTAGGCGCGCGCATAGCGAGCGCACGTCTCCCACGGCTGCACGCCCAGGAAGTCCCCCAGGTTGCCCAGCAGGCCCGGCGTTGGCCCCGGGAGGCTGGCGAGCGGCTTGCGCCGGGCGCCGAAGAACAGGTTGAACAGGCCGCGAGAGAGCAGGTTCGGCACGAGGGAGCCTCCGGTGCTGCTCAGACGGTGATGCCGCAGGGAATCTTGTCGGGCTGCAGGACGGTGTAGGGCACGGCGACGCGCGCGTTGCGCGCCTTCACCACCGCCAGTTGCTCTCGCAGGCGCTGATGGAAGCGCTCGCGGATGGCCAACAGCTCGGGCTCCTGAAAGTACTCCTCGCGCCAGCCGAACTCGTGCAGCAGGTACTCCTCGTCTTCCCCGAAGCTGGAGAGCGCCCGGCCGATGGCGACCTGCCAGAGTGTCTGGGACTTGCTGGGAATCATGGCGGCGATGTCTTCCGCGCGCAGGACGCCTTTCTGACGGGGCGGCTCCTGACGCATGCACAGCGGCGCGTTGGGTACGAAGGCGTAGTGCTCGTATTGCAGGTAGTTGACCGCGGCGTGCTGGACGCTGACCGTGAAGATGACGGTGGTGAGCATGTCGACCAGGTCGTCCACGCGGCGCAGCTCCTGGCAGGGCAGCTTGTCCACGGGCAGTCCGTGCTCGGTGAGGTCCTTCCACCACTGTTGCATCTCGGTGTCGCCCTCGAGGTCGGCGTCGGTCCGGTAGAAGTGCCTGAGCACGCCGCCGACGTATTCCTCGAAAGCATCCCACAAGGGGAGGGCGTCGTCGCGGTAGGGGTAGCTGGGCAGGACGTCAGGGGACAGCACGCCTCGGCGCTCGAAGTCCTGCCGGGGCCTGTTGTCGGAGAGCTTCCAGCGCTGGTACCCCTTCTTGCCCAGCTGGAGGTGGCCCTTCTCCGGGCCGCCAGTGGCGATGAAGTCATCGAACACCCCGCCCTCGGCGAGCAGGCCCTTGCGTGCTCCCTCGTTGATGGCGAGCGTGTACCGGAAGTGCCGGCGCAGCAGCTTGTAGACGGGGTGCGGGTCCGGCAGGTTGCGCATCGTCACCATGACGAAGGGCTCCGCCACGAAGTGGGTGCGCAGCGCGTGGCTCACCATCTGGTGCGTGTTGCCCTCGCTGCAGCGGACGTAGATTTTCGCCGCGAGCCAGTCGTACTCGCCGTCGTTCGGTGTGAAGACGGGGTCCTTCCGCGCGTCGCGGCCCAGTTGGATGGCGATGGGGCGCAGCTGGCGGGAGTCGTCCAGGTACAACAGGCAGCGGGACGCCGGAGCCCACCTCCGCTCCTCGACGCCCTCCTCGTTGACCTTCCGGTACATGGGGATGTCGTCGAGGATTTCGAAGTCGAGCAGGAAGATGCGTCTGGCGTCGAGCGCGCGCGCCAGCGTGGTGCCGGGGGACAAGAGGCCGCGCAGGTCCTCATCCGTCAGCGGCATGTCCTGGGGCACGTTGGGGACGAGGGTGATGTGCATCGGGTTGATGCCCTGGACGGCCTGCCGCGCGAACTCGTAGTCGTCCTTCCACCTGGGGGCGAGCTGGGGCACTTCCAGCCCCTTGAAGAAGTCGAAGATGTCCACCAGCCCGTTCCACGCGTTGGTCAACATGGGCAGGTGCAGCTTGATGGACGCCAGCGTCTTGGCGATGACGACCTCGTAGCTTCCCTCCGTGAGTCCCCGGTACAGCTCGTCCTTGGGCAACGGCCGCGTTTCGCTCAAGTCGAGCGCGCCAGGAAGTCCCGCGGTGGCCTCGGCGGAACGCCAGGGATACATCCGCCGACGGTGCTCGAGCAGCTCGTGCCGCGCCGTCGCTTCCCGTGCGTGGCTCGCCTGTCGCGCGAGCTTCGCGGTGCCTTCGAGCACGTCCACCGTGGCGCCACCCCGCACCCACCGGAAGAAGGGAAAGCGCCACTGCCTCCCCTCCGCGGTGACGTGGGCCTGGTCCAGCAGCCAGTCCGCCGCGACGCCTCCGGTGTTGGTGAAGCGCAGCAGCACCAGCTCGCCCAGGTCCGTGGCCTGGACGGAGTAGACATCCTCCGCGCCCGCCTCGAAGTCATCGTGGAATCGCTTGTTCAGCGCGTGCGGGCCGCTCTCCCCATGCGTGCCCACCAGGGTGACGGAAATGTCTGCGTTCGTGCCCGCGCCCAGCTTCGCGCTCGTGCGAATCTTGAGCTTGTACTCGACAGTCATGGAACCCTCTACGGAACGGGGGCAGACCGTAGGACGGGGAAAGCGAGAGCTGCAAGCCATGCTACCCTCCCCACGGAATGAGGCAGGCGTCGCTCAGCGCACGGAATTCGCGAAGGTTCCAGTGGCCCTGTCATGAGTGAGGGACACCCGTGGAAGTGGGGCTGATGACAGACGGTGGCACTGGTGGGCTCGCGGCCTGGGGCAGGGGACGGGGATGATGTTCGCGGCGCTGCGCCGGTGGGTGGGCTCTCTCGGGTTCAGGGGACACGAGAGCGACCCGAACGAAGTGTTGGACGCGGAGGAGCTGGCGCGGTGGTACTCGGGGCTGAAGCTGGAGGAGCGGCTGGAGGTCAGTCGTCAGCTCGCACCTCGGGTCCGTGCGGGCCGCACCGTGCGGGACACCTCCACGTTGCCCGCGGTGGCGGTGGGACGTCTGGTTTTCGAGCAGGACGGGCCGGACGGCCCCATACCCTTGCATCACGTCAAGGTGGAGCTGTGGGACCGGGACTTCGGCGCGCCGGATGACTTTCTGGGGGAGGGTTTCACGGACCCGGACGGTGGGTTTTCGGTCCGCTACGACCCCGAGGACGCGGGCGTGGGAGACCTGCCCGATTTGGAGGTCCGCTTCTTCGAGCCGCAGCACACGTTCCGTCCGGATGGGCAGGTGGTGGAGACGTGGCGGCGCATCGGCTCCGAGCAGGGGCCGGATGACCACGGGGGCCTCCACTTCGACTTCGGCACGTTGCGGCTGCCGTACTGGGAATACGATTCGACGACGCCGCTCGCCCGCCTGCTCGTGACGGAGGAGGGGACAGCGCCCACGGCCTATGCGCCGGGCCGCGCGATTGCGATGTTGAAGGCCGTGGCGCCCGTGGAGCTCATCAAGCGAGGGCACCTGCTCCAGGGGAAGTTGGGACAGGCTCCCGGGCTGGAGAAGATTCAGGCGGACTATCCGGAGGCGCTGACGGTGCGGATGGAGCGCGAGTCGCCGGGCTCCACGCGCACGGATGCGTTCTTTGGAGAGCGGCTGCTCAACGGCATGTTCTCCAGCATCCTCGACAGGGATCCGGAGGTGCCGGGAGACGCGAAGGCGTTCCGGCTCTACTACCCGTGGAACGCGTACGAGCAGGACGGCGTGCACTGCCTGCCGGACGTGGATGTGCGGCTGCGGTTGGTGGAGGAGCGACTGTTGCCGGTGCGCATCATCCTGGGCATGCGCGAGCCGGGCGCGACGGCTCCGGGCTCACCGGTGACGCGGCGGAGCTACACGCCCGCGGACGGTGCGGGCTGGGAGGCGGCGAAGCGGATGGCGCGGGTGAGCGCGACGCTGGACACGGAGCTGGGAAATCACCTGGGGCAGTGTCACTTCAACGTCGAGCAGTACGCCATCGCCGCGCATCGCAACCTGCGGCGCAGCCCGTTGCGGTGGTTGCTCATGCCGCACCTGCGCGAGGTGGTGCTCATCAATCGCTCCGCCGACGGGTTTCTCGTCGGGTCCACGGGCTACATCACGCGTGCGAGCGCGCTGGTGGAGCGGGCGGTGGAGTCGCGCCTCTTGCACCTGATGGGCAGCTACGACTGGAAGGGCTTCGAGCCCGCGCCGCCCATCTGCGAGGGACATCGCTACGCGCGCGCGGCGGGGCTGTTCTGGAAGCTGTTGGGTGAGCACGTGGACGCGTTCTTCGCGGAGCACGGCGCGGCGGTGGAGGCCGAGTGGCGCGAGGTTCGGCGCTTCTCGGACGACCTGGTGGCGCACTCCGCGCCGGCCTTCGTGTGTCGCTATCTCCGAGCGACGGTGCCGGGCAAGGCCGCGCCGTGGTTCGTGCGCTCCGAGCGCATGGACCTGGACGCGAAGACCGTGGAGCCCACGCCGAAGGCCGTCAGCGCCGTGACATGGACAGACGTCCCCCAGCCTGGGGAGGTTGAGGCGCTCAAGCGCCTGTGTCGCTATGTCATCTACTTCGCGACCTTCCGTCACGCGTGGGCCAACAATCTTCAGTGGGACGACGCGGGCGAGGTGTTGTACGCGTGTCTGGGATTGCGGTGGGGGAAGGGTGGGGTGTTGTCGACGGAGGCGGACCTGGATGTCGCGCCCTCGCCCGAGGAGGCCACGGAGATGCTGTGGATTTCGTGGATGTTGTCCAAGACGAACTACGGCTTCCTCCTGGCGAACGAGGAGTCCGACGTGCACCCCCGGTTCGTGGAGTTGCTGCGCGCACACGCCGCCGAGTTCGCCGCGCTGGGCCTGGATGTCCGCACGGTCAGCTCGCGCATCAACATCTAACCGCCCCTGAGCAGCCCGCACGGATATGACCTGGCCGTATCAGAAGTCATAACGTGCCTGGAGGCGGACCTGCCGAGGCGGCTGATACTCGGCGGGGGCACCGAAGGCATCGGTCCGGGTGACGGCTTGGAAGTTGAAGACATTCAAGACATCCAAGCCGAGGGTGATTCGTCCGGTGTATTCAATCCAGTGCAAGAAGGTCGCGGACGCATCGACGGCGTGTACCCAGGGCAGGCGTGTCGGGGCCCCCTCCATCCACGCTCCCGACTCTCCGATGTAGCTCAGGCTCAGCGTGGGGCGCCACCTGTGGAGGGTGGGAAGGGCTCGGAGGACGTAGAGCTTGATGGAGTCGGGGCGGTCCGACACAGAGGCGTCGCGGAGGGTGGGCCAGCCGCCATCGAGCGTGCGCTGGGCGAACGGTGTTCGCACCCGGCCCGTGCCCTTCTCGGCCAGGCTTGACCGGGTATAGCTGAGATAGAAGCGGAGGTTCTCGAGCTCGTGCTCCTGCTGAAAGACCACGCTGAGGGCTTCGTAGCGGCGCTCCTTGGCGGGAGAGGCGGGGGTACGCAACAGCCCCTCCATCGGAGCGTCGAGCTTGCGATGCAGGTACGTCACAGAGAGATGTGACAAGCCATGGGACAGGTGCTGCAACCCGAGGAGGAAGTCACGGGAGGTGGGCGAGACGAGCGCGGAGGGACTCTCCGCGGCGCGCTCCGCCAGGCTCAGCGGGAGCACGGACACCGTGGAGCCGTACCTCGCGAAGAGGCGCGAGCTGAACCACGGAAGCGGATCATCGAAGACGAGCTCCAGTCGGGGAGAAACCTGCTCGCCCAGATGCAAGGAGGTGCCGCCGTCCGACGGAAGAATGCGTTGCGCGTCGTAGCGAACGCCGACGTTGAGCTCCGGCGCATGGGAAAAGGGCGGCGCCCATGAGTCCTGGACATAGGCGCCCAGGACGCTGCCGCGTGTCCTGACTTCGGGGCCCGGCATGGATGTTCCCGTGTCGAGCGGGGACGTCGCATGGGCATAGCGCAGGGCCTCCGCATCGATGCCAGCCTTCAGCCGATGGCTCCCCAACAGGGTGAGCCCATGCTCAACACGGACACTCGCCTGATAGCGGTCCGTGGAGAAGGAGGGGCTCGTCCTGGTGGAGTCCGTCGGCGGCGGCGCCCCCGGCTCATTGAGCAGGGCCTCCAGGTCGCCTTGCCGATGGAGCCACCCCACGCGCGCCTGGACCTGGGTCTCTCCGAGGCGGCCCGTGAACGCGAGGCTCGTCTTCGTGGTCGTGCTGTGGACGGAGGTCGGGCGTGACGCCTCGGAGGTTGCCGCGAGCGCAGGCGTCCACCGGGTGGGCGCGGTGATGAAGGTGAGATCCATGCTCCCGGGGAGGGCATGGGGATTGAGCGTCAATCTGGCGAGGGCCTGGACGCCGCGCGAATCCAGAAAGGGAGAGGTCGCCGAGCTGACACGCGAGCGACTCAGGATGGGGGCCACTCCCAGCAAGAGCGCCAGCCGCTTGGGGATGACGGGGCCCGTGAAGGTCCCTCCGAAGTCGCCGAGGTTCCCCAGCGACGTCGTGCGAGGCCTGTCGTCGCCCGCGCCAGGGGACGCGCGCGCTCCCTCCAGGACACCGGGTGCCCAGGACATGAAGGCGGAGCCCGAGAACTCGCGGAAGGCTGTCGGCGTGCTCGTCGCATCGATACGGGCTCCCGTGGCACCGCCGGACATCGCGTCCGTGCCGCTCCAGGAAAGGTCGATGCTGTCGAGGAAGCTGGAATGGAGGGGCAAGCTGTTGGTGCCGAACGCGGGGTCGACGGTCGACAAGCCATCCAGTCGATAGTCGGCTTCGCGCCCGGATGCGCCATGGAGCGAGAGGCCCGCGTTCGACACATGGGCTCCCGCGGCGAGTTCGAGGACGCTGTCGACCGAGCGAACGGTGTTGTCCTGCGCCTTGGCGCGGCGCTGGTTCTTGAGGTCCGGGAAGAAACGCCCGTTCACCTGGAAGTGGGTGGGGAGCGTGGTCTTGTGGAATCCCCACTCCAAGGTCTCAGCCTCGTCGGGACCTTCTACCAGGCGCACATCCATGCGGAGTGTCTGACCCTCCGCGAGCTGAATGTCTCGAATGGCGTTGCTGAAGGTCTCCTGCTTGTCGAAGGTCACGAAGAATGTGCCCGGAGGGAGGTCCTCCAGGCGGTATTCGCCGTGCTCGTCCGTGATGCCCGCTCGCAGATCTCCGGGGCCGAGCACCGCGGTGACGGTGACTCCCGCGACGGCGTCCCAGGGAGAGTCCGCGCGGGTCACCTTGCCAATCAGGTTTCCCCCGGCGAGAGCAGGCGCCCCGAACAACAAGCACCCGAGCACGAAGAGTCGGAGCGGCAGTTGTATGTTCACGCGTCATCCTCGAACGAAGGAGGGGGTGCGGAGGGGCCTGGGGAGTCTGGGGCCCGGTCACTCAAATCCGCGAGAAGGAGCGCGCGTGAAAACACCCTCGCCCCGCGCGACGGGTTGCACAGGCGGATGCACCAGCGGCAATGCATGACGGACGCCTCGGAAAAGGGGACGTCCCATCCTGCGAAGAGGCTCCACTGGCGTGCTGCACGGGAGTCTCCTCGCTTCATCATCGTTTCATCACGCGTGGAGGGCCCCCCGCGCGGCGGTCCTTCAGTCTTGTGAGGCTGAGCGCGAACCGGCCGCCGGAGCGTTCTGACGACGAGCGGCCTCTGTCGCCCTGGGATGGGCGATGAGGTTCTCGAGAGCGCCATCGGCGGAGTGGGTGGCCTACGGAGTCAGGCTGCTGGTCTCCGGGTAGAGGCGCGCGGCGCCCTGGAAGGGCGCGAGAACACGTTGCTCCTCGCGTCCCGCCACGGCCAGCGCCCACAGCGGGAAGACGCGCAGATAGGCGTCGTAGTGGATGGCGCAGGTGCGATTGAAGACGCCCGCCCGCGACTCTGGTGGCCATCGGCCGTCACCGTCCTGTCGCGCGCGCAGCCACGACACTCCCCGGCGAGTGGCCTCCGATTCGCCCTCTCCGGCGGCCATGAGTGACAGCAGCGACCATGACGTCGTCACCGCGTGTCCCGTCGGCCCGTCCACCCAGCGACGCTCGCGACAGCTCTGGACGGTCTCACTCCAGGAGCCGTCCTCGCGCTGATGGTCTTCGAGGAAGCGGACCGCCCGGCGCAGCGCGGTGTCTCCAGCCCGGACGCCACCGGCCACGAGGCCCGTCACCGCGAACCACGTGCCATAGCTGAAGCACACTCCCCAAGCGCCCTCCCAGCTTCCGTCCGGCCGCTGCGTGCGACGAAGGAAGTCCACGCCTCGTGTGATGGCTCGACCCACAGGCGCCGAGGGGTGTGCCCCGCGCCACGCGATGAGGGCCTGGACACAGGCGGAGGTGCACTCCACATAGCTTGCGTCCACCATGATGCCGGCGAACACGTCCGAGGGATTGAGCCGCTCCAGCCAGCGAGGGCCTCGCATGCGTTCATAGGTGGCCCAGCCGCCGTCGCGATTCTGGAGCGAGAGGATGAACTCCACGGCCTGCGCCAGTCGCTCGCGAGGCACGCGGTTGAGCCCCAGCGGCTCCAGCAGCAGACATGCCTTCAGTGCTTCCGCGGTGCAGTCACTGATGGGCCAGCCATGGGCGCGGGTGCTGAAGGGCCATCCACCCCGGCTCGGGTGTCGGTAGTTGCGCGCGGCGCGAGGCGAGTCTTCCAGCACCTGCTCGGACTCGAGGAAGCGCGCGGCTCGCGCGAGGGTGTCCCGTGCTTGCGCGTCACCCGACGCCACCAGCGCCTGGACCGCGAACGCGGTGTCCCAGAGCTGCGAGGAGTTGTAGCCATTGAACGTCACGCCTTCCTTCGTGCGCTGGAGGTAGTCCGGCAGTTGCTCCAGGTGGGCGCGCACCTCGGGTCCATCGGGGCGGGCGATGTGCCAGACCACGGCGTTGAGCACCTTGTTGATGGGCCCGATGCAGATGGAGTGCGTGGCCTCGTCCTCACCGCGAATCAGCTCCAGTGACTCCTCCATCGCGCGGGCGCGGAGCCGCCTGGAATGAAACCGCTCATGAATCCCGAGCACGCGGTTCACGGCGCGCAGCCACGCACTGCGCGGAGTGTAGGAATCGGTGGCGGCCACCCTGTTTCGCGCCGCCCTCCAGTCCACGTCCTCATAGGGCAGGGGATACAGCTCGCGACGCAGCTCGGCCAGCAGGGGCGTCTCCGTGGCGCGCGCCCGACGGCCATAGAGCCAGCCCATGGGCAGGTACACCATGCGGCAGTGGCACCACAGCCGCGATGGATGGAACGGCAGCGCGCGCGGCAGCAACCACAGCTCCGGCGGCGTGGGGGCAAGCCCGTCGTATTCGTAGAGGCCCAACAGCGCGAGGATGAACTTGCCCCAGGAGCCGCTGCCCAGCGGCCCACCGCGAGGGAGGAACCAGTCCCGCGCGCGCAAGAGGCCCGGGTCATCGGCGTCGATGCCCAACAGGCGCAGCGTCACGTAGTTGAGCACCGTCGTGAAGACGAGGCTCGGTGACTCCACGTCCAGTCCCCAGCCTCCGTCCGCGTTCTGGTGATGGCGAAGGTAGGCGAGCAAACCCTCGCGGGTGCGCGTGTCCGGAGCACGTCCCATCACATACAGCCCGGCCACATACACCGGGCTCAAGAAGAGAGGCCCGCTGTAGTCTCCCTTCCAGGAGCCATCCGCCTCCTGGGTCCGGGCAAGCACGTCGCGGGCCCGCTGAATCATCTCACCGCCTCCACCCCCTGAGCGGCTTGCGAGCAGTCCACGTAGAGCGCTCGCAGCGCGGAATCCGACGCCACTCGCTCCTGCGTGAGCAGCATCAGCGTGCGCACCGCATCCCGACCGAGCTTCACCGGCGTGGGGTCGAACACCGCGGGATTTCCCTCCACCACGTTGAGCGTCAGCGCCGCGAAGAAGAGGGGATACAGACAGAACAGCCGGAGGCCGGGCTCCTCGGGCGGTATCGCCAGGGAGTATTCGAGCGCTTCATCCAACTCGCGGCGCGCCACCGCCACCAGCTCCGAGTGCAGCGCCATCGCCCGCGCGCGGTGGCTCGGCAGCGCGAGCGTGGCAGGGTCCAGTCCGTAGGCGCCCATCCGGTCCAGCGGCAGCCAGCATGTTCCTCGGTCCAGGTCCTCGCGCACGTCCTTCAAGATGTTGGTGAGCTGCAGGGCCCTGCCGAACGCGGTGGCCCTCGGTTCGAGCAGGGCCTGACGCGGCGGCGTGACGAGCGGCGAGTAAGCGATGAAGAGTCCGGTCAGCATCTCGCCCACGACTCCCGCCACGCAGTAGCAATAACCGAAGGTCGCCTGGAGGTCGGGCAACCCCACGACAGGCCCGTCGGCTCCATACCTCCGCTGAATCTGGTTCATCCCGTCGGTCATGATGCGCACACACCGCGCGACGTGGGGATGGACCCAGGAGGGGAGCGAGGCCAGGGTCTTCAGCACCGTGGACGTCCCCGCGACCAATTCGACTTCCGCCTCGGGGGCGGACGCTCGCAGCGCGGCACCTGCCCGGCGGGCAAAGGCCTGAGCGCGGCCTTCCCAACCCGGCTTCAGCTCCACGAGGCTCGCCAGCTCCTCGAACAGCGCCTCCTGGAACGGCAGGCGGGCTTCATCCTCCAGCGTGTCCGCGATGCGGCACAGCAGGTAGGCCACCGTGACGGCGAGGTCCAGGGGCTCGGGCAGCAAGGGGATGTTCAGCGCGAACGTCCGGGAGACCCGGGGTAGCACCGTTCGGCAGAACGACTCTTCCAGAGCAACCATGGCTTCCTCCACTGCGTCATGTCGTGTCCATGACTAGTTGTTGCGTCATGGGGGTGGCGTGCGTGCGGAACGTCGACGTGGTGATTGCGGGGGGCGGCCCCGCGGGGTGCGCGGTGGCGGCGGCGCTCGCCGAGCTGGGGTTGTCCGTCCTGCTGGTCGACGCGGGCGTGGACCGCCACAAGCAACTCTCCGGCGAGCTGCTCCACCCCACCGGGGTGCGTGACTTGCGCAGTCTCGGCTTCGGTGACGTCGTGGACGCGTGGACCTCGCAACCCGTGCGAGGCTTCGCGGTCCTCTTCTCCGCGCCCGAGCGCACCGTCGTCCTTCCCTATGGACACGGCGCCACCGGGGTGTCGCTGGAGCACGCCACGCTCACCGTTCCCCTGTTGGAGGCGGTGGCCCGGCGTCCTGGCGTCACCCTTCAGGCCCACTCTCGCGTGACGGCCGTGGAGCAGAACGACGCGCGCGGCGTGCGCCTTCGCTTCTCCCACGACGGTGTCGAGCACACGGTGCGCGCCCGACTGCTGGTGGCCGCGGACGGACGCGCGTCGCCCGTCCGGAGGATGCTGGGCATCGCCGAGCGCTTCACGCGCATCTCCACCATGCTGGGCGTCACGGTGGACAGCGCCTGTCTGCCCCACCCCGACCATGGACATCAGTTCGTCGGCGGCTCCGTCTACGCGCTGGCCTACGCCATCCAGCCCGGTGTGGCGCGGGTGATGGTGGACCTTCCCTTGGGCAGCACCGCCGCGACGTTGAAGGCCCAGCCGGAGCTGCTGCGCACGCTGCCCCCCGCGCTGCGCTCGGAGATTCTCCAGTCGCTGGGGGGGCCACTGGCTCCGCGCATGGCGTCCAATGACGACCGGCTCGCGGAGACGGTGCGGAGGGGGAGCGCCGTGCTGGTGGGCGACGCCGCTTCGTGTTGTCATCCCCTCACCGGCAGCGGCATGGCCTCGTGCTTTCACGATGCGCGCGCGCTCCAGGAGGCGATGCGCCGCCACCCGGAGGACCTCCCTCGCGCGCTCGAACGCTATGCACGAGAGCGGCGGCCGGCCCAGCGCACCCGTGTCGCGCTGGCCTCCGCGCTCTACGACGCCTGCGCCGGTCAGGACGAAGGCATGCGCGCGTTGCGCCTGGGATTGTTGCACTACTGGGAGCACAGCCCGAGGGGCGCCAGCGCCTCCATGGCCCTGCTCGCCTCCGAGGAGTCGCGCATGCGGGTGATGGCGCGCGAGTACCTGTGCGTCGTCGGCCATGGCCTGGTGGCGATGCGCTCGTCGCGCCGTCAGGGGGGCCGCCTCCGAGCCACCGTGCCGTTGCTGCGCTCGGTCGGACCGCCCCTGAGGGATGCCGTGGCGAGCACGGTGGAGCAGGTGGGGAGCTGGTGGCATCGCCGCGTCCGCCGTCCCGTCTACACGCTGGCCCGCTCGGGCTGGGTGTCACCCAGGCGCGCCTTCGCATCCAACTGATAGCTCCGGCCTCGCCAGTCCACCTCGCGCGACAGCCGCGCGGACAGCGCCACGCCCGCGCCCAGTAACGGCAGCACCGCGGGCACCCAGTAATGCCGAGGGGCGATTCGCGGCCCGTTGAAGGCCCGCTGGAGTCGCAGTTGGCTCCACACGGAGAAGCCAATCGGCACTGACGCCAGGGCCGCATGTCCCCAGGCCCGTCGCGTGACGGCCGCCGCCAGCCCTCCCCACGCGAGCCAGCCCATCACCCCGCGTATCCAGTTGGGGCGCGCGAAGTTCCAGGGGAGGCCCGCCTCCGAGAAGAGGACCCAGCGCCGGAAGATGCGCAGGAACTCGCGCAGCTCCAGTTGTCCCGTGACGATGCGCAGGGGCGCATGGATGACGCGGTTCTTCCACCCGACCTCGTGCAGCTTGCGCCCCAGGTACATGTCATCCACGAACTGACCGGCGGCACATCCCACGCCGCCGATGGCCTCGAGTGCTTCGCGGCGGAACACCATCAACTGCCCCATGATGAAGGGCAGCGCGCCGTCAGGCCCCGCCGCGCGCGCGACCGACGAGCCGTACCAGGCATTCACCAGGAGCCCATAACCCACGTCACCCGCGAGGGGCTCCTCCGCCGCCGCGTAGATGGGAGCGAACGTCGCGCCCGTCAGTGCATCCTCCAGCAGCGCGCCCACCAGCGCCGTGAGCACGCCGGGCGCGGGCCGCGTATCCGAATCACTGAAGGCCAGCAGCGTGCCCCGCGCACGCGCCACGCCCATCTGCATGGCGTTGAGTTTTCCCGTCAGTCCGGGGGGCGGCTCTCCCGCCACGAGCAGCTCCACCCGCTTCGCGCCCGTCGGGTAGGTGGCGAGCTCCTCCCGGGTGACGGCGAACGCCGGGTCCTCCTCGCTGTCGAAGACGAAGAGCACCTCCCACTCACCGGGGTAGTCCAAATCCAGCAGCGCGCGGACGTTCTGTCGCGCCTCCACATCCAGTCCCCGGATGGGACGAATGATTGTCACCGAGGGCGGCTCGAACTTCCTCGGGGACGGGGCTGGACGCCGTCGCAGGCCGGCCATCAATCCCCGATGCCCATGGACCAGCACACCCAGCGCCGCCGCTCCCGCCGCGACCCACGCCATGTCTCGCGTGTTCATGGCCTCACCTCCGTCCCCTCGCTCCGCGCATGCGGATGCCCATGGTGGCCAGGCCCCCACCAGTTCAGGTCCCCCATCAGCCGCATCATCGCGGGGACGATGAGCACCCGGACCAGCGTCGCATCCAGCGCCACCGCGATGGCCATGCCCAGCCCCATCGCCTTCACCACCACCACCGACGCCAACGCGAAGGCCGCGAAGACAGCCACCATGATGGCCGCCGCGCTGGTGATGAGCCCGCCGGTCTGCTCCAGCCCCTCCGCGACAGCGTGGGTGTTGTCACCCGTGCGCAGCCACTCCTCTCGGATGCGGCTGAGCAAAAGCACCTCGTAGTCCATGGACAGGCCGAACAAGGCGCAGAACAACAGGATGGGAAGGGATGGTTCGATGGGCCCGGGCTCGAAGCGCAAGAACTGGTGCAGGTGCCCCTCCTGGAAGATCCAGACCAGGGCCCCGAACGAGCCCGCCAGCGACAGCAGGTTCATCAACAGGGCCTTCAGGGGCAGCACCACCGAGCGCAGGAGCACGAAGAGGACGATGCACGTCATCCCCATCACGAAGCCCACGGCCGCTGGCGTGTGATGCCGCACGAAGGCCGTCGCGTCCACGTCGGTGGCCGTCTGCCCGCCCACGAGCAGTCGTCCCTCTCCCACCGAGCGGTCCGCGCGCAGCGCCTTGACCAGCTCCCGCGCCTCACGACTGCTGGGGGGCGCGGACGTCAGCACCTGCAGCACCGCCACGTTGCCCGTGAGGTACGCATCCCGCGCGACGCGCAACTCCGGGGGCAACATCTCCGCGGGCGCGGCGGCCAGCTGTTGATAGGCGGCCTTGTCCATGCCGGGCGACAGGTCCACCGCGCTCTCCACGCCCACGACTCCAGGCAGCGACGCGAACCGTCGGCTCGCGTCGTAGAGGGCGGAGGCCCGCTGCGGTGTGAACGGGTCGCCCGATGGAAACTCCACCGCCACCAGCACCCGTGTCGCGGCCTCGCGTGGGAACAGCCGGGCCAGCGTCTCCGCGCCCTGGCGGGCTTCCGTGTCGGGAGGCAGCGCGGTGATGTCCGTGGCCGCCAACTCCAGGCGCCGGAACGGCAGCCCCATGGCCAACAGGAGCGCGAGCGTGGGCAGCAGCACGAGCCAGGGATGTTTCATCACCCACGTGGCCAGCGCGTGCCACATGCCACCGCGTCCCGTGGAACGGCCGAAGGGCAGCCGTCCCTTGTCCACCCTCGGCCCCAGCCAGGAGAGCAGCGCGGGCAGGACGGTGAGCGCGAAGAGCACCGCGAAGGCCACGACGAGCGCGCCGCCCAGACCCATGGCGCTCAGGTACGAGCCGCGAAAGAAGAGCAGGCCCGCCAGTCCCACCGTGACGGCCAGTCCGGAGAACGCCACCGCGCGTCCCGCGGTGTCCAGGGTGCGCGTCAGCGCCTGCTCCGTCGTCAGTCCTTGCGCGAGCTCGCCTCGGAAGCGGCTCACGATGAAGAGCGAGTAGTCGATGGCCACGCCCAAGCCGATGAGCGAGACGACGTTGAGCGTGTACTGCGCCATGTTGGTGACGCGCGAGAGCAGCAGCACGCCCGCCACGCCACAGAGGACGGCGAGCCCGCCCACCACCAGCGGCAGCATGGCGGCCACCACCGTCCGGAACACCCACAGCAACACCAGCAGCGCCAGCGGGAAGGAGATGAGCTCCGCGCGCAGCAGGTCATGCTCCAACAACTGGTTGAGAGCGGCGAGGAAGGCCACCTTGCCGGTCAGCGTCGTGTCGAGGCGCGGGTCCTCCACGGCGGCGCGCACGGCGGGGAACGCGGCGGTGGCCTCGCGCTCGCCACCCTTGAGCCGCACCAGGGCCAGCAGGTCGTGGCCCGTGCGCGACACGAAGCGGGCGCGCAACGCCGGCGGGGCGCCCACCGGTGACACCACCGATTCGACCTCGGGCAGGCGCTGTACTCGCGCGAGGACGTCCGTAACGGCCTTCGTGAAGCGTGGCTCGTCCACCGTCCAGGTGTCGTGGTGGAAGATGACCGCCAGCGTCTGGTCCGTCGAACCCGCGGCGGCGGGCCGGGCCAGCGCCTCCGCCTTCGCGGCTTCGATGCCGTCGATGGTGCCGGTGGTGAGGTGCCCTCCCTGGAGTAGCACCCAGATGGCCAGGGCCAGGAACACGACGGCGCCCCCCAACACCCGGCTCCGGTGCCGATGCACACCGCTGGCGAGCCGGGCGAACAGGGTGGGTGACGCTGTCGCGTCGCTCATGGCGCGGGGACTTCCTGGAACGATGCGAGGATTTCGCGCGCCGTATCCACCTTGACGCTGCCGCGCTCCACCAGCAGCCGCGCCACCTTCTCCACGTCCACGCCGCGCGCGCCCGCTGTCACCGCGACGCACCGGGCATGCAGCGCCATGTGCCCCTTCTGGATGCCCACCGAGCCCAGCGCGCGCACCGCCGCGAAGTTCTGCGCCAGCCCCACCGCCGCGAACACCATGGCCAGCTCTCGCACATTGGTGACGCGCAGGAGCTTGAGCCCGAGCTGCGCGCCGGGGTGCACCTTGATGGGTCCGCCCACCATGCCCAGCGCGAGCGGCAACTCGATGCGGCCCACCAGGTGGCCCTGCTCCAGCGTCCAGCGGGACAGCGGCCCGTAGCGGCCCCCTCGGCACGCATAGGCATGCGCGCCCGCTTCGATGGCCCGCCAGTCCTGGCCCGTGGCGATGGCCACCGCATCAATCCCGTTCATCACGCCCTTGTTGTGTGTCGCCGCGCGGTAGGGGTCCGCCTCCGCGAAGCGGCTCGCCTGGAGGATGCCCTCGGCGATGTCCTCACCCGGCAGGCCGAAGTCCGCCAGCGCCGCCAGCGGGATGCGACAGGAGGCCCGCGCCAGTCGCTGGTCGGCGAGGTTGGACAGGATGCGCACGAAGACGCGGCCGCCGGTGAGCTGCTCGATGAGCGGCGCGACACCCTCCGCCATGGTGTTGATGAGGTTTGCGCCCATGGCCTCCTTCGTGTCGACCAGCAGGTGGACGATGAAGAGCGGCTCGCCCTGGGGCCCTTCGGGCGCGGGGAGGATGCGCACCTGTACGTCGCGCGCGCCGCCGCCTCGCCGCTCGAGCGCGGGGTGGAAGCTGTTGGCGAGGGCGAGCAGGTGCTCCCGCCCCGCCAGCAGCCGCGAGCGAGCGACCTCGGGCGTGCCGTAGCGGGTGAGCTGCACCTGGCCAATCATCATCGAGGCGTCCGCGTCGGCGGTGAACCCACCGGCCTCACGCACCACCTTCGCGGCGAAGGACACCGCGGCGACGACGGATGGCTCCTCCACGGCCATGGGCACCAGGTGGTCGCGCCCGTTGACGGTGAGGTTCAGCCCCAGGCCCAGCGGCAGGGCGAACACGCCCACCGCGTTTTCGATCATCTGGTTGACGACGTCGAAGGTCGGCGCGCCCAGTGCCCTGAGCACCTGCAGCTCCTCCGGTGAGACATCTCCGCGCAATGCCAGTTCCCGCCAGCGCTCATCCACGGTGCGGCGGTGGAAACCTGGCAGGCGAGAGGACAGTGTGCCCGGTTGGACTTGCGGCAATCCCTCGTCCACCACTTCCGACATAGACGCCCCCCATTGCTCTGCCCGTCAATCACCATGGGAACTGGTGATGACCGACGGCGTTGGGCAGGGGCCCTGGGGCTTTCGGACGTCGTGAGGTCCAGGAGCGGACGGCGTGGCCCGCGTCTGTGGACACCTGGGCCTTTGCGTCGCGTGCCTGCCCCTCCCTCGGGTGCGAGCGTCGTGCTCAGTGGGCGAGCATCAGCCACGCGCCCACGAGCAGCATCCATCCGAACACGAGCGACTCCACCGTTCGCTGGATGAGTCCGCGCACGGGAGACTCGAAGGACAGCGCGACCATTCCGAGCAGGACGAGCTTGCCCACCGCGCCCGTCAGCGTGGAGAGCGACGCCAGCGCGGGCAGGTCCTCGAACACGCGCTGCAGCTCGATGAGGCCGCCGCCCGCGCCGAAGTAGCCCAGCCCGGCGACCAGGTTGTGCATCTGGTTCCTCCAGGTGCCCCAGAACGGCGCGCCCTCGTCGCATGGGAACACCGCCGCGCCCACGTAGCTGACGCCCAGCAGCGACAGCAGCGCGAGCCCGGTGATGACGTCTCCCTCCGGCGCGAGCCGCGCGTTGAGCACGGCGGAGAAACCCATGACGGCGAGCCCCGCGGGCGCGAAGCCGAGCCAAGCCACTCGCTTCGCCTCGGGAGCCCCCGACGCGCCCAGCTCGCTGATGGTGTGGCGCAGGTGGCTGTAGCCGGGACGCCGTCGCGCGAACCACCACGGCGGCAGGGCGGTAAGCGTCGTGGCGAGCAGGGCGGCGAGGAAGACCCCAGGGTTCATGCGCTTATTCCAAGGGGGCAAGGGGCCCGGAGAAAGGGGATTCGATGGGGGTAGCCCCGCGCCCGGGGCGTCGTCAGATTGCAGGGGCTTACGCCATGAGGAGGGCGTCATGTCGCATCGCAGCCGACTCTCGGGCTTCATCATCGATTGTGAGACCGGGGACATGCGGTCCGCCGCCACCTTCTGGGGGCAGGCGCTGGGCCTCCGGGTGGGCGAGCACGAAGTCGAGGGTGGAGCCGAATACGTGGGCCTCCAGGACACTCCAATGGGGCTGCACGCCGCACTGCAGAAGGTCTCGCACCCCTCGCGCATCCACCTGGACATCGAGGCGGACGACCAGGACGCGGAGGCCGCGCGCCTTGAGGCGCTGGGCGCCCGGCGCATCGGCTGGGTGAAGCGCTGGTGGGTGATGGAGGCGCCCACGGGCCATCGCTTCTGCATCGTGAAGATGAACAACCCGGACCAGGGGCCGCCACCCACCGTCTGGGGCTGAGTCCCGTCGCGGTGAGCCTCGGGCTCAGAGCGCCGCGGCGGCACGGAGCGGCACGGCCGGGCGCGACTCGCGTCCCGTCGCGGTGGGCCTCGGGGCTCAGAGCGCTCCGGCCACACTGGCGCGCAGGCGGCGGAGCCCCTCGTCGATGCCGTCCGCCGTGAGCGCGCCGTAGCCCAGCACCCAGCCATGGCGCGTCGGCGCGCCGGCGAAGTACGGGGAGAGCGCCTCCACGCCGACCCCCGCGGCGCGCGCCTGCCCGGTGAGCGCCTTCTCCAGCCGAGCGCCACCCCGCGCGAAGGTCGCGCACAGGTGCAGGCCCGCGACGGAGTGCAGCAGGCGGAGCCCGGAGCCAAAGTGGCGCGTGAGCCCTTCGGTGAGTCGCGCGTGCCGGTGCTCGTACTCGCGCCTCGTCTTGCGCAGGTGACGGGCCAGCAGGCCGGTGTCGATGAAGCGCGCGAGGACCGCCTGAGCGGGGAGCTGGCTGTGGCTGTCCGCCACCTGCTTCGCCAGCCGAAGCTCCCGCTGGAGTGACGGCGGCGCGACGAGGAATCCCAGGCGCAGCCCGGGGAGCAGCACCTTGGAGAACGAGCCGACGTAGAGGACGCGCCCGGAGCGGTCCAGGCCATGGAGCGTCTCGAGCGGCCTGCCGCCGAAGCGGAACTCGCTGTCGTAGTCGTCCTCGATGACCACCGCGTCGCGCTGGCGGGCCCAGTCGAGCAGCGCGAGTCTTCGCGCCGGTGACATCACGATGCCGAGCGGAAACTGGTGGGACGGCGTGACGTAGACGAGGCGCGCGTCGTCCGGCAGCGCGCTCACGTCGAGTCCTTCCGCGTCGACGGGAACGGGCACGACGCGCGCACCCAGCGACTGGAACAGGAGGCGCGCGGGTGGGTAGCCCGGCTCCTCGACGGCGACACAGTCTCCGGGCTCCAGCAGGACGCGCCCGATGAGGTCGAGCGCCTGCTGGGCACCGTGGGTGATGAGCACGTCCGTGGCGTCGGCGCGCACGCCTCGGGACACGCCGATGTGGCGCGCCACGGCCTCCCGCAGCTCGGGCTGTCCGGACGGGTCCATGTAGGCCGCCGTCATCGCCGAGGCGCGCAACTGCCTCGCCATCAATCGGCGCCAGGTCTCGAACGGAAACAGCGCGGCGTCGGGGATGCCGACGCGGAAGTCATGGCGCGCGGGGGGCTCGGGCGGGCGAGGGGTGGGCAGCTCGCTCCAGATGGCCCGAGGGCGCAGCTTCACTCCAGCGGAGGCCCTGCCTCGCGGGGCGTGCTCCCGAGGCGGCTCCTGGACGATGCTGCCCGCACGGCTGCGCCCCGCGAGCAGCCCCTCCGCGCCCAGCCACTCGTAGGCGACGCTCACCGTGTTGCGTGACACGCCCAGCCGCCGGGCCAGCTCGCGCGTGGGCGGCACCCGCTCTCCGCCGCGCAGGCGACCGTCGAGAATCTGCGCTCGCAGGCCCCGGTAGATCTGCCCCGCCAGGTCCCTGCGGTCCTTGAGGTCGACGTGAAGGTCCATGTCTGGGCCTTCCATAGATTGGCCCAGTGAGATTCGTCAAACCTGGACCTGTCGGCGGGCCATGGGAGGAGCACCCTGTCGGCACTTCTCAACCGAACCCTGGAGCCCCCATGAGCCCCGCTGCCCAGTCCCTCACGTCACACCCCGTCGACCCCGCGCGCATGCCCTGGATTCCCATGGGCCCGCCCGGCCTCTCCTTCAAGCCGCTGCGCTTCTTCCGGGATGGCTCGGGCTGGATGTACATCTTCCGGCTGGAGCCCGGCACCCTGATTCCCCGCCACCGACACACGGGCGAGGTGCATGCCGTCAACCTCTCCGGGACGCGCAAGCTGCTCGACACCGGCGATGTGGTGGGACCCGGTGGCTACGTCTACGAGCCGGCGGGCAACACCGACAGCTGGATGGCCATCGGCGACGAGCCGGTCGTCATCCTCATCACCGTGCGCGGCGCCATCGAGTACCTGGACGCCGAGGGCCGGGTCACCAAGAGCGTCGGCTCCGCCGAACGGCTGGAGACCTACCGGCGCTGGTGCGAGGCGAACGGCGCGGAGTTCCTGGCCACCCTCGAGTGAGGACCTCAGTGGTGGAGTTGCGCCTCCACCGTGTCCAGCACCTCTCCGCCCTCGCCGGTGAAGACGAGCTTCGTCATCGCGAGGGCGAAGCCCGCCACCTGCTTCGCGGTGACTCGCGGCGGCATCGAGAGCGCGTGCGGGTCCGTGACGACGTCGACGAGGGCGGGCCCCGGGTGTGAAAGGGCTCGCTCGAAGGCGCCACGCACGTCCCCGGGGGCCTCCACGCGCTGCCCCATGACGCCCACGGCCTCCGCCAGCTTCGCGAAGTTTGGATTCACCAGGTCCGTCTCCGTGTCCGGGTAGCCCGACACCTGCATCTCCAGCTTCACCATGCCGAGCGAGCTGTTGTTGAAGATGACGACCTTCACGGGCAGGTCGTACTGCGCCAGCGTGAGGAAGTCGCCCATCAGCATGGCGAAGCCGCCGTCCCCGGACATGGAGATGACCTGCCGGTCCGGGTACAGCAACTGCGCGCCAATGGCCTGCGGCAGCGCGTTGGCCATGGAGCCGTGCGTGAAGGAGCCGATGATGCGCCGCTCGGCGGTGGCGCGCAGGTAGCGGGCGGACCACACGTTGCACATGCCCGTGTCCACGGTGAAGACGGCGTTGTCGGCCGCCACCTCGTCGAGCAGGGCGGCCACGTACTCCGGATGCAGGGGGCGGTGCGAGCCGACGTTGCGCACGTGGGTGTCCAGCTTGCGCCGCGCCTTGGCCAGCTCCTCCAGTGCATCCTCCAGATGGCGCCGGTCTTCCTTCTGCTCCAGCCGGGGAAGGAGGGCGCGCAAGGTCTCCCGGATGTCGCCGCAGACGCCCAGGTCCAGGCGCGAGCGGCGACCCAGGTGCTCGGGCCGCACGTCCACCTGGGCGATGTGGGGCTTCACGGGCATGAACGCGTCGTAGGGGAAGTCGGTGCCCAGCAGCAGGAGGACATCACACGCGTGCATGGCTTCGTACGCCGCGCCGTAGCCCAGCAGGCCCGTCATGCCCACGTCGTAGGGGTTGTCGTAGGCCACCCACTCCTTGCCGCGGTACGCGTGGCCCACGGGAGACTGGAGCGCCTTGGCCAGCGCGAGCACCTCCGCGTGGGCGCCCTTGCAGCCGCTGCCGCAGAACACCGTCACCCGTGAGGCGGAGTTGAGCAGCGCGGCCAGCCGGTCCAACTCCGCGTCGGCCGGGCGGACCACGGGGAGCGCGGTGGAGAAGCTGGAGGGGACGTCCTCGCCCGCATCGAGCGCGGCGATGTCTCCGGGAAGCACCACGGCGGATACGCCGCCTTTCGCCAGCGCCGTCCGCGCGGCGAGCCGGAACAGGCGCGGGGCCTGCTTGGGGTTGGACACCATCTCGCAGAAGTGGCTGCACTCGCGGAAGAGCAGCTCCGGGTGCGTCTCCTGGAAGTACGAGGTGCCAATCTGCTCGCTGGGGATGTGAGAGACGAGCGCGAGCACCGGGGCGTAGCTGCGATGGGCGTCATAGAGCCCGTTGATGAGGTGCAGGTGGCCCGGTCCGCAGCTCCCCGCGCACACCGCGAGCTTGCCGCTGAGCTGGGCCTCGGCGGAGGCGGCGAAGGCGCCGGCCTCTTCGTGCCGGACGTGGACCCACCGCAGCTTCCCCTGGCTGCGGCGCACGGCGTCGGTGATGGGATTGAGGCTGTCGCCGACGACGCCGTAGATGCGCTCGGCACCCGCGTCGATGAGCGTCTGGACGAGCGCATCCGCCACACTGGAGTGACTCATGCGAGTGAAGCTGGGGGGCGCCCGGCTTCCGGACAACCCGAGTCAGCAGGGGAGCAGGCACTCCACTGGCCGCCCTGGACGTGGGAGGGCATCCCGCGACCGTGTCAGACCGAGAGACGAACCTCGGCCCTCGTTCGTCCCGTGGGGGCAAGTCCAGGGGGCACCGATGTTCGTGCGTCGAAGGTGGGCCGTTGTGTTGTTGCTGCTGTTCCCTGGAGTGGGGAGGTCGGAGGAGACTGTCGGCCCTCGGGACTCCGAGGAAGTAGACGCTGCGGTTGTTCGCGAACAGGAGCGGGACGTTTTGCTCGAGTCCTCAGCGGAGGATGGGGAGGCGCAGCCCGAGGAGGAGGCTTCGCCGCCTGCTAGGTCCGACTCGACGCCGCCATGGACGAACCTGCTGCGCATGGAGGCGACGACGTTGACGTTGCTGCCCCGAAGTGGCGCGGGCGGCGATGAAGGTTTCGTGCAGTTGGAGCCCATGGTGGCCGTGGAAAGGGGAGAGTCGTTTCGCGTCAACCTCGGGGCCCCTGTGAGGCTGCGGATGTGGGGCGGTGGTGAGAGGGCGGGCTTCGTCAGGAAGGAGGACTGGGACACGCTGTCCGACTGGGGACAGGTGGTACGTGTCCTCACGGTGGGAGGTGACGCGCCCAACTCGCTGTGGGTCGGGATGATGGAGGGCTACTCCCTGCTGTCCGGGCACCTGGTGCGGCGCTACAGCAACCGAGTCAACCCCGACTACCACCCGGCCGGAGTGGTGGTGACGGGGACGCTGGGGCCGGTGTACACGGAGGCCTTCGTCTCGGACCTGCTGGGAGCACGCTTGGCTGGTGCTGAAGTCGCCCTGGACATGCAGCATGTCCTCTTCGGCCGTCCACCTGTTCCGGGGCGCTACACCCTGGCGCTGTCCGCGGCACATGACTGGGGAATGGCAGGGGGCACCTCGAAGCCCAGGACGCTGGCGCACTTGGACGGTACTGCGGTGGTGTTGCGGCGTCGGAGCAAGGGCCAGGGCCTTGAGGCGCACCTGCTTGGCGGGTGGGGTGGCCGTCCTGGCCAGGGTGGCGCGTGGGGCGCGGTGGTGGGCGTGGGGGTGGAGGCGGTGTCGCCGACGGTGGACTTACGGGCCCGCCTGGAGGGGCGCCTGCAGCGCGGAGGTTTCCGGCAGGGAGCCTTCGGCCCGGACTACGAGTTGGCGCGCCTCCAAGTGGTGGGCCCGTCTTCCGTGCCGCTGGCGGATGCGCCCTTTCCGGAGGGGTACTCGGCCTACGGTGAGGTGATTCTCAGTGGGGACGCGGTGCGCCTGAGTGGCATGAGGCAGCGACACCTGCGTCTCTCCATGGGGATGGAGGCCTTCAGTTGGGGCCGGGTGGACGTCGATGGGCGCCTGGAGGCGCAGCTCTTCCACCGGAACCTCACCGTGGCGGTGGGCGGGTTGGCGACGGGGATGGGCAAGCCAGGAGCGCGCTACCTCGTCTCGGGGGAAGCCCGGTGGCGCTTCCTGAAGGGCAACCTGTACGCCCTTGGGCAGGGCGGCACGCTGCTGTTTCCCACGCCGGAGGGGACGCTGCGGCCGGGCGCCTTCGCGGGCGTGGGACTGGGAGTCGACAATGTGCGCTGAGCGACTGCTGCGCAGCGGAGTCGGCCTGGCGCTGGTCATGGTGCTGCTCAACGCCGGGTGCGCCTCGTCGCCCTCTCGGGCGGGCCCGGGGGCCACCCTCGCTTCACTCTCGGGTCTGACGCCCATGCCGGTGCTCGGGAAAAGCACCGTCGCGAGTATTCCTGACGACGGACTCGAGGACGCCTCCGACGAGGATGCCGAAGTCGGGCCGCTGCTGCACCGCCGCCGTGGTCCCGTGTCTTTCCCGAACACGGGTGTGGGAGAGACGACGGCCCTCCGTATCGTCGACGCTCTGTTCGGCGCTTGCGGGGAGGTGCCTGCGGGTTGGCCACACCTGGACTCGGAGGAGGCAGTGCTGGCGCCCTTCCTCGAGTGCACCACCCCGGCCGCCTTCCGGGCCTTGCAGCACCAGGCGGACATGCCCCGGTTGGTGGAGGTCCTCTCGGACTGGAATGCCGTCCGGCTGGGCGCTCTGGGCCCCCTGGATGCCGAAGCCGCCCGCGTCCTCCTCAAAAAGCGCGCGGCGTTCCTCGCCACCGCCGTCGAGAAGCACGGCCTGGCCAAGGCCGAAGTCCTCGCCCTCTTCGTCCTCCACACCAGCCACGACGACGAAGTGAGCCAACTGCTGCGCCTCCTGGCCGAGGACAAGCTGCTGCAGCGCGCCCTGGGAGCCATGGAGGTGGTTCGCGAGGAGCTGAAGCAGCGAGGCATGGTCCTCACTGACTTCCCGGAGCGAGACTTCCGTACGGGCGATATCGCACGCGGGCTGGGGAGCGCCGCCGATGACGTCGCAGCCTCCATTCCTCTCGTCGGCGGAAGCCGGAGCGTGGACGCGTCTGGGCTGCCCCCGCAGCTCCCACCGCCCTACCGGGCTGCGTACCTGGAGGTAGAGAAGGCCCAGTACCTGGGGGCCTTCGCGCCGGGCAACGTGGCCCTGGCGTCCTTCGACCACCTCACCTTCGGCGTGCCGCTGGGCTTCTACCACCTGGCGGCGGGGACGGTGCAGGGCGGGGCTTCCCTCTCCAATGGCGAGTACGAGGAGGCCACGCGGCAACTGGCGCCCGCGGCCCTCATGGTGGGCCTGTACGCGGGAGGAAAGGGGGCGCGCGCATTCCATGAAGCCGGCCTCTCCAAGCATGAGGGGGCACGGTTCCATGCGGTGGTGCCTCGCGTGGAAGCGCTGAAGGCAGTGCTGGCGCGGCTGGAAGCGCAAGTGGGGGAAAGCGCAGTGGGGGAGTTGGCCCGCTACTTCCAGCAGAGCCGTGAGGCCGCACTCCTGGCCGCGGAGTGGGGTGACGCAGCGGCCCTTGCCCTTCACGAGTCGCGGGGCAACGTGCCCAAGGCGCGGCAGGCGATGCTGTCCGTTGCCAATTCCCACCGTGCTGGGCCTGCTTCGAAGCAGGCCCGCGATACCCCAGGTAGAGTTTCTGCCGACGAGGTCGTCGGCAGAGAACCGGCGACGTCAACGGGCCGACCGGGTACGGGAGCCAAGGTAAATGCAGAGGACATCAAGGGCGCCCGGCCGTATGGTCCTGATGGTCGTCCCGGACATCCTGATGCCCATGGTGTCAGTCGGCGAGACCAGGCGGACATCATCAACGATCCGAAGTCGACGCTGTATCGTGGAACCAACGCCAACAGTCGCCCTGTTGACCACTACCATCGTGACGGGACGACGGTCGTCACCGAACAAGGTGAACCGACGCGCGTCATCACTGCGTTTGGTGCGCTCGCGACGAAGGACAACAAGGGCCGTCCAATCACACGCGGGACGGGTAAGCCGGCCAATCCGCTCCCCAATGGGGGGCCCTTTGAGAAACTTCGTTGAGGCGTTCCTGATTGTAAGGGAGTTTGAACGATGACGGATGTGGACCTCTGGTCGGAACATGTCGAATGGATCAAGTCGCTCTCGCTATTCCTGGGTTGCCCGCTGCGGCTCGTCCAAGGGAGTGAAACCATTGAGGTTGACGCAGCCTCCGCAACACTCGAGGGAATGGTTGGGAGGCCGCACCCGGGAATCTTGATTGAGCTTGTTGTGAAGCTGCTGGTGACCCGAAAGGACGACGGTGGCGTGGCCGTTTGGGCACTCGTGTTTTTCTTCATTGATAGGCGCCGCGTCGCGGAACCGGGCAAATGCTGCCTGGCGGTCGAATGGCGCGAAGGTCAATGGAGTCGACGCGGCTGGGAGGCGGACGCCGACGGCGAGTGGGTAGGTCTTGAGACACTTGAGTGACGAATGGGGTCTGGATCAACGACCCCTCGCGGCGCTCCACGTGTCCCCCGTGTGCCCCTCCAGCGTGGAGCGGGGCGGCACACTGGGGGACTCACGAGACGGGACGACGGACCTGGACGGTGCTCCGGCTCACTCGTAACAGCTGCTGGCGACTTCCCGCAGCTCGACGATGCCCCACTCACTGGCGGGACACGCGTGGGCATACTCCAGGGCCTCCTCGCGCGTCTTGCAGTTGAGGAGGAAGAAGCCGCCGATGATTTCCTTCGACTCGGTGAACGGGCCGTCGCTCACCGTGCGCTTGCCCCCGTAGTTCTCGATGCGCACCGCGTGGTCATCGGACTTGAGCGCCTCGCCCGTCACGAGCACGCCATTGGTCCGGAGCTTCTCCTGGAAGGCCATCATCCGAGCGTAGGCGGCCTGGCCTTCATCGAGTGGCCGAGCCTGGCGCTTCCCCGGGGCCTCCATCATCAGCAGCATGAATGACATCGCGCTCCCTCCTTTTGAGAGCCGCGACTCTACGCCAGCCCCGTGACACGTCGTCGAGCCACCGAAGGTGCGTTGCTCGCTCTCCATCGCTTGCCCGCCAGTCGCACGGTGCGTTTTTCATTCGGGCGGACCGCGCCGCTTTCCCCTGTCCGGTATCCGACGGGAGTGGACCGCCGCCGCACCATGGGTGAGAGAGGACCGCGCGCCACTCTGGGTGTGCCTCGGTGGTTGACCCCGCGCGTCGGAGAGGGGAGCGTGCAGTGCGATGAGTGCCGGCCCCGACCTGTTCTCTGCTTCCGTCGATGTGAATCGCTTCGCTCCCCTCGCGGAGCGGATGCGTCCACGCACGCCCGATGAGTTCATCGGACAGTCCCATCTGCTCGGCCCGGGAGGTCCGCTGCGCCGGTTGATGGAGCGCAAGCAGATTGTCTCCTCGCTGTTCTGGGGCCCGCCTGGCGTGGGCAAGACGACGCTGGCGCGCATGCTGGCCTCCAGCGTCGACGCGGAGCTGGTCATCCTGTCGGCCGTGTCGGACGGCATTCCCCGCATCCGCGAAGTCGTCGCGGAGGCGGAGCGCGCGCGCAACCAGTACTCGCGCCGGACGGTGCTCTTCGTGGACGAAATCCACCGCTGGGCGAAGAACGTCCAGGAGCAGGCGCTGCCGCACGTGGAGAGCGGCCTGCTCGTCCTGCTGGGCGCGACGACGGAGAACGTCAGCTTCGAGGTGCGACCCGCGCTCGTCAGCCGGTGCCGCGTATTCCAACTCCAGGACCTCACGCTCGCGGACATCCAGGGAGCGCTCCAGCGAGCACTCACCGACGAGAAGCGAGGGCTGGGAAAGCGCAAGCTGACCGTGGGCGAAGACGCGCTCGCGCTGCTGGCGCGGGGCGGGGCAGGGGACGTGCGCAAGGCGCTGGGCGCGCTGGAGATGGCCGCGGGGCTGACGGCGGACGGTGGCGAAATCAACGTGGACACGGCGCGCGAGGCGGTGGGCACGGGGCTCGCGCGGCACGACAAGGATGGAGACCAGCACTACGACCTGCTGAGCGCGCTCCAGAAATCCTGTCGGGGGTCCAACGCGCAGGGCGCCATCTTCTGGGCCGCGAAGCTGCTGCAGACGGGGGACGTGGTGTCGCTGTGGCGCAGGCTCAAGGTCATCGCCGTGGAGGATGTGGGCATGGCGATGCCGGAGGCCATCACCATCGTCCGCGCGTGCGAGGAGAGCTTCCACTCCACGGGCATGCCGGAGGGTCGGCTGTTCGTCGCGCATGCCGTCGTCACGCTGGCCACGGCGCGCAAGAGCAACCGCGCCTATGCGGCGATGAACGCCGCGCTCGCCGCGCTGGAGGAGCACCCCAACGCGGCGCCACCGCTGCCGCTGCGCAACGCGCCCACGGACTTGATGAAGGAGCTGGGGCACGGCAAGGGCTACACCCCGCCCTGGGACTTCAAGGACCACTACGCCCCGGGGCAGACCTACCTGCCCCCGCCGCTGGAGCGCTCCGTCTTCTACCGCCCGAGCAAGGAAGGCTATGAGGCGGAGATCCACGAGCGCATGAGTCACTGGTGGCGCGAGGACAAGGCCAGCCGGGGCGAGTAGGGCCCTGCTACTCCTCCCTGTCGCGCGCGGCTCGAAATAGCACCGCGCGCAGAACGGATGGATGGTGCCCGGCCGTGTCGAGGCGTCCGATGAGTTGGACGAGTCTCAGGCGGACCCACTTGTCCTGAAGGGGAGTGCTTCGCAGCAGGGAGACGAGTCGCGCGAGGACCACACCCCATTCGGAATGGAGACCACGTCGTACGCTGCGTCGGGACCGGCTGCGTGGTTGCAGAAGTCAACGAAAAGCTAGCCCGTGTGGGCGCCCCTCGCAACCCACGGCACACTGTGGCCGTTGGACACCTGTCGGCCTTGAGAGGCTTTCGCGCTCGGGCGCGGGCCGTCCTTGCATCGGCGGACGAGGGTGCTCTATTCCGCCGCGTGACAGTTCCAGAGAATCATCGTGCCATCGAAGCGGTCTGGAGGATTGAGTCCGCTCGGCTCATCGCCGGCCTGACGCGCATGGTGCGCGACGTCGGGCTCGCCGAGGAGCTCGCCCAGGACGCGCTGGTCGCCGCGCTGGAGCGCTGGCCCACGGCGGGCATCCCGGACAACCCGGGTGCGTGGTTGATGGCCACCGCCAAGCGACGCGCCATCGACGAGCTTCGTCGGGGCAAGCGCCTGGAGCGCAAGCACGAGGAGCTGGGCCACGAGTTGGAGTCGGACCAGGCGCACGGCGCCCCGGACCTGGACGCGGCGCTCGACAACGACGTGGGCGACGACCTCTTGCGCCTCATGTTCATCGCCTGCCATCCCATCCTCTCGACGGAGGCGCGCGTCGCGCTCACCTTGAGGCTGCTCGGGGGCCTGACGACGGAGGAAATCGCGCGCGCCTTCCTGGTGCCGTCCCCCACCGTCGCCCAGCGCATCGTCCGGGCCAAGCGCACGCTCTCCGAGGAGAAGGTGCCCTTCGAGCTGCCCCGGGGCGAGGAACTCGCGGTCCGCCTGTCGTCGGTGCTGGAGGTCATCTACCTCGTCTTCAACGAGGGGTATTCAGCGACGGGGGGCGACGACTGGATGCGGCCGGAGCTGTGCGCGGACGCGCTGCGGCTGGGACGCATCCTCGCGGAGCTGGCGCCCCAGGAGCCGGAGGTCCACGGCCTGGTCGCGCTGATGGAAATCCAGGCGTCGCGCTCGCGGGCCCGCGTGGGGCCCAACGGTCAACCCGTGCTGCTGCTCGAGCAGAACCGCGCGCAGTGGGACCAGCTCCTCATCCGCCGTGGGCTCGCGGCGCTGGAGCGCGCGGAGAAGCTGGGCGGGGCGCAGGGGCCGTATGCGCTGCAGGCCGCGCTCGCCGCCTGTCATGCCCGGGCGCGGCAACCGGAGGACACGGACTGGGCGCGCATCGCGTCGCTGTACGCGGTGCTGGTGCGGCTCACGCCGTCGCCCGTCATCGAGCTGAACCGCGCCGTCGCGCTGTCGATGGCGTACGGCCCCGCCGCCGGGTTGGCGGTCGTCGACACGCTGACCGCGGAGCCTTCGCTCGCCAGCTACCACCTGCTGCCCAGCGTGCGCGGAGACCTGCTGCGGAAGCTGGGCCGCTTCGACGAGGCACGCAAGGAGTTCGAGCGCGCCGCCTCGCTCACTCGCAACGCGCGCGAACAGACGCTGCTCCTCGACCGCGCCGCGGCCTGCGCTCGCAAGGAGGCATAGTCGCGCCAGGCTCGCTCGCACCTGCGTGACGCGGGACCTCCGCCTGAGGCTCGAAGTAGCGGGACGCGAGCACGTGCTCCGCGCGAGGGTGACGCAAGGGGTGCCGTCGGCGGCACACGTACTCTCGTGGAAATCTTTCACGGCCCCTGGAGCCGAAGCGTTGACGGGCATGCTCAAGCCCTCGCTTCGTCCCTCGCCAGGCGTGGGTGAGGGTCCGCTGGGGGTTGTCGCCGTGGGAGTTGGACTACCCTGCGCGCATGTGCCGGAACATCAAGCCCCTGTTCAACTTCTCGCCTCCCGCCACGGATGACGACATTCGCGCGGCGGCCCTGCAGTTCGTCCGGAAGATCGCCGGGACTCGCAAGCCGTCGAAGCAGAACGCGGATGCGTTCGAGGTCGCCGTCGAGGAAATCTTCCGAAGCTCGAAGCTGATGCTGGAGGGGTTGGTGGCGACGACGCCCCCGAGAGACCGGGTGCGGTTCGAGGCCCTGAAGAAGCTTCGCTACAAGAAGGCCGACGCCGCCGGCTGAGTCCCGCCCGCGAGTCCTGGCCGCTGACCGACTGTTCCCACGCAGTGCACACGGCGCATGGGGCCGAGGCCGGTCCTTGCGCTCGGAGGTCGTCCGATGATGCGGTCCTCGTGGTGGTCTGTCGTTGCCGTTGCCTCGCTGCTCGCAGTGGGCTGTGGAAGTGAGAGTCCGGAGACCTCGCTGGGAGAGGAGCCCGCGAATACCGCCACCGGGGCGCTCGCATGCAGCACGCGGATCACCTACGGAGACCGCTGGATTCATCCCTTGGGCCACCCCGGGAATGAAGACGTCGCGGCGGACCTGGTGACGTGGGACGGCGTCTGCGTCAACGAGGGTACCAACTCCTACGCAGTGCTCTCCAACGGCTGGAAGCCGTACTTCACGGGCAACAACGCCTGTGTGCTCGCGCTCGACACCACCTGTCCTGGCGCGGGGGTTTGTGCCACGCGAGTGACCTACGGCGCCGCGTGGATGCATCCGGCGAATCACCCCGCGCAATACGACGACGTAGGCGGGCGCGTGTTCTGGGACAGGGCCTGTGTGAATGCGGCCCCCAACTCCTACGCCGTGCTGTCGAACGGCTGGGGGCCCTACTTCAGCGGAGCGAATGCCTGCGGCACGTCCATGCGCTACACGGGCTGCGGCGGCCTGTACCAGAACCCCGTCGTCGCCTCGGACTGCGCGGACCCGGGCGTCATCCATGACGGCACTCGCTACGTGGCCGCGTGCACCTCGGGGGGCGCCGCGAGCGCCTTCCCGCTGCGCGTCTCCACGGACCTGGTGACGTGGACGGGCGCGGGCTCCATCTTCCCCGCCGGGAGTCGGCCGTCGTGGGCGACCGGTGACTTCTGGGCGCCGGAAATCCACCGGGTGGGCGGACGCTTCATCGCGTACTTCACCGCGCGGCACTCGGACGGAAAGCTGTCCATTGGCGCGGCCACGTCCACCAGCGCCACCGGGCCGTTCACGGACCTGGGCCGGCCCCTCATCCACGACGCGGGCATGGGGATGATTGACGCGACGTTCTTCACGGACACCGCCGGGACGGGGTACCTCGTGTGGAAGGCGGATGGGAACGCGGTGGGCCAGCCGACGCCCCTCTACGGCCAGGCGCTCTCCGCGGACGGACTGTCGCTCGTGGGAACCCGGCGCACGCTCATGACCAACAACCTCGCCTGGGAAGGCGGCGTGGTGGAGGCGCCCTGGGTCGTCGCGCGCGGCGGCTACTACTATCTCTTTTACAGTGGTAACGCGTACTACAACAGCACCTATGCCGTGGGAGTCGCCCGGGCCACCAGTCCGTTGGGGCCGTACACCAAGGCGGGCGCGCCCATCCTCACGACGGGAGGCGGCTGGGTGGGGCCGGGCCACAACTCCGTGGTGAACGGACCGGGCGGCGACACGTACATGGTCTACCACGCGTGGAACAGCGCTCACACCGCGCGGGTCATGCTCGTGGACGCCATCACCTGGCCCAACGGCTGGCCCGCGGTGCCGGAGGCGCCCTCGGTGGGCTCGCGTCCCCGGCCGTAGCAGCGGATCGACTGGGGGCACGGCACACCGTGCCCCCTTCCGGCGTCAGGACATTCCGGCGGAGGTGTTGAGCGAGGCCTCGGGGGCCTCGACCTTCTGGGGCCCCAGGGCGGAGCGCTGCAGCCAGCCCGCGAGCCCGAGCAGCACGAGTCCGGATGTCCGCAGCGTGCGCAGCAGCTCCGCGCCATGCGCCGCGTCGCCGGGGAGCAGCGGGGCCAGCCACACGCGCGCGTCGTACAGCAGCCACGTGGCGCCGGACAGGCCCATGGCCCACCACACCCAGGCGAGCCGTCCACCGCGCAGCATGTACGCGACGCTCAGGATGGGGGCGACCAGGAAGATGGTCGTCATGTCCGCCAGCGTCGACGCCAGGCTGATGACCGCCGAGGGCGCGGAGTTGACGCCGGAGGAGAGGTTGCGCACCTCCGTGACGAGCGAGGGGATGCCCACCGCCAGCGCGGCGATGGCCGTCACCGCCCACAGCGCCTTCGTGCGAGGGCTGGACGGAGGCTGGAGGCCCGACTGCCGGTAGGTCATCGCCAGGAGGACCAGCGCGTAGGTGGTGGCGATGTTGGCCAACACCACGGCGACCATGCGGTAGGGCAGCAGCGGCGAGGCCGTGAAGGCGACGTCCGGCACCGTGTGCAGCCAGTAGCTGCGCAGCGCCGCGCTGACCAGGGACAGGGCTGCCCCCGCCGTGAGTCCGCCCCACACCTTGCGCAGGTAGTCCCCGGAGACGAACGCGCTCGCCGCGGCGAACGTGCCGGCGACGGCGAGCAGTCCGCTCACCCAGCCCGCGACGTCATGCACCAACGCCAGCCGCTCGGGCGCCGCCGTCGCGACGGCGAAGAGGTGGGCGAACTGGAGCACCACCACGGCGCCGAACCACGGCGCGACGGAGGCGGAGCGACTGGAAGCGGAAGCGGGGCTCATCGCGCCTTCTCCAGCGAGGTGGCGATTTCCGCGAGGATGACCTTGGCGTGCAGCGCGCCAATGAAGGTGTTGAGCATCGGCTTGAGGCCTTCGAGCAGTTGCGGGAGTTCCTGGAGCGTGACCTGCTCCGGCGGGCGCTTCAGCGCGCGCAACGCCGCCGTGTGGATGGCCATCTTGGCGGTGAAGCCTCCGAGCAGGGGTTCGAGGTGACGCACGAGAATGTCGTGCCAGCCAGCGGGGGCGGTCTGGGAGGACGAGGTGATAATCGCGAACGCTCCTGGTGAGGACTTCCAGGGTAGAGCGAATCCCGAAGACATACGAGCGGCCCGTCCGCGCCTCCCGTCGATTGAGTCCAGCTGCACCTGGATTACAGGGAGAGCCCGTCTTGAGAGCGACAACAGGTGTAGCGGGTGAGGACCGCGCGTGCTGAGCCCGGCCGCCGGATGCACGAGCAGGCATCCGGCGGTGGATGTGGGAGGGTTCAGGCCTTGATGTATCGCTCGAAGACGAAGCCGAAGTCCTTCACCCAGTATTTCTGCTGCGCGCCGGCGAGCCAGGCGAAGGCGGCCTGGTTGAGCTCCTTGAAGGACTCGACGATGGGCGTGGCGCCCGCCTGGCCGCGGCCGAGCGTGGTGGAGGCGACCTCCAGGCTCGTCTTCGCGTGGCTCAAGGAGACTTCGTTCTCGTGCATCAGCTCTGAGATGCGGAACAGGGCCTTGTAGAGGTCCTTCACCTGCTCCAGATGCTTCTTGTGCACGTCGATGGAGAAGTCGCGCGCGCCCAGGCGGAACTTGATTTCGACGTCCATGTCGATGTTGCCCGCCGTCTCGAGCATGACGTGGGAGACGGGGTTGGCGCTGTACGTGTAGCGGCGCAGCATGCGCTTCTTGCTCGCGGCGCTGGTGCCGTCGAGGTGGACGAGCGCCTTGTTGGTGAAACAGTACTCGTCGGACTTGGACTTGATGAGGAAGAAGATCTTCTCCTGGTCCTCGTGCATCACATAGTCGTCGGAGTCCACCTTGTCGTAGTCCGCCGAGGTGATGACGGAGCCGATGTCACTGAGGCCGAGCGCGTCTGCGGCGAGCTTCCCGAACATGTCAAATCTCCCTGTGTGTCAGCTGTATCGAGGTGGAACCGCGTGGGCCGTGTCGAGCCCCGCGCGAGCATAGGAGACGACCCCGTCACAGGTCGAAGCGAATGCCCTGCGCCAGGGGCAGCGCGTCGGAGTAGTTCAGCGTGTTGGTCTGCCGCCGCATGTACGCCTTCCACGCGTCGGAGCCGGACTCGCGGCCTCCGCCGGTGTCCTTTTCGCCTCCGAAGGCGCCGCCAATCTCCGCGCCGGAGGTGCCGATGTTGACGTTGGCGATGCCGCAGTCGGAGCCGGCGGCGGACAGGAACTTCTCCGCGCTCTGGAAGTCGCGGGTGAACACGGACGACGAGAGGCCCTGGGGCACGCCGTTCTGGAAGGTGATGGCCTCGTCCAGCGTCCGGAACGGCATGACGTAGAGGATGGGCGCGAAGGTCTCCGCCTGGACCCACGCATCCGTGGGCTTCACGCCGGTGATGAGCGTGGGCTGCACGAAGTGGCCGTCGCGCTCCAGCGCCTTGCCCCCGCTGACGATGCGGGCCCCGGCCGCGCGGGCCTGGGCGACGGTGGCCTCGAAGCGTTGCACGGCGGCCCGGTCGATGAGGGGACCCATCAGCGTGCCCGGCTCCAGCGGGTCGCCGATGCGCTTCTCCACCTGGGCGTAGGCGGCGGCGAGTCGGCCCACCACGTCGTCGAGGATGGACTCGTGGACGAAGAGCCTCCGGGTGGTGGTGCAGCGCTGGCCCGCGGTGCCCACCGCGCCGAAGACGATGGCGGGAATCGCCAGCTTCAGGTCCGCGGTGGCGTCCACGATGATGGCGTTGTTGCCGCCCAGCTCCAGCAGGCTCCGCCCCAGTCGTTGCGCCACGCGCACGCCCACCTGCCGCCCGACGGCGGACGAGCCGGTGAAGCTCACCAGCGCCACGCGCGGGTCCTCCACCAGTCGCTCGGCGCGCTCGGTGCCCGAGGCGTTGAGCAGGAAGAAGACCTCCGGGAAGCCGCCGGCCTTCAGCGCGGCGTTGCAGATGCGCGTCGCCGCGATGGCCGTCAGTGGCGTCTTGGGCGAGGGCTTCCAGATGGACACGTCGCCGCACACGGCGGCGATGAACGCGTTCCAGGCCCAGACGGCCACGGGGAAGTTGAAGGCGCTGATGATGCCGACCAGGCCCAGGGGATGCCATTGCTCATACATCCGATGGCCCGGGCGCTCGGAGTGCATCGTCAGGCCATAGAGCATGCGCGACTGGCCCACCGCGAAGTCGGCGATGTCGATCATCTCCTGCACCTCGCCGTCGCCCTCGGCCTTCACCTTGCCCATCTCCAGCGCGACGAGCGAGCCGAGCGCGTCCTTGTTCCGGCGCAGGGCCTCGCCACACAGCCGGATGGCCTCACCCCGACGGGGAGCGGGCAGCGCGCGCCACGCCACGAAGGCCTGGGCGGCGGCGTGCATCAGCTTCTCGTGGTCCTCCGCGCTCGCGGACGACACGGTCGCCAGGCGCTGGCCATTGGAGGGATTGAAGACCTCCAGGGCCGGCTCGGAGGAGGAGCCGGTCCACTCGCCGTGACCGAGATAGCTGCCAGGGTTGTGCTCGGTCAGGCCGAGCGCGTCGAGGATGGGGTGGAGCATGGGCGTCTTCCTACAACGTCGGTGGCTTCCTGGCGACCGGCGGCGGAGGCGCGCGGCCCGGCTGCGTGAGGACCCAGTCGACGAAGGTCCGCGCCGCGGCCCGGAGCCGGCGGTGGGAGGGATACACCACGAAGTAGGAGTAGCGCGTGGGCAGCGAGGGACCGGGCAGTCGGACGAGGCTTCCGTTGGAGAGAAAGGGCTCGGAGACCTTGTCCCGCGCGAGCGCCGCGCCCAGCCCCCGCGCGGCGGCGAGCAGCGCGTTGGTGGTGTCGCTGAACGAGTAACGGACGTCGATGCGCGCGCCGTGCACCTCGGCGGCGCGGAACCAGTCCTGCCAGGACTGCCGCGCGTGGTCCCCGACGAGCGGCAGCTTCTGGATGTCCGCCGGGGCCGACACGTGCTCGACGCCGGGCAGGTCCGGGGAGGCCACCGGGAACATGGCGTCTGGCATCAGGTGGTGGGCGGTCATCCCCGGCCAATGGCCCAGGCCATAGCGGATGCCCAGGTCGGGGCCTCCCTCGTCGAAGCTCGTCAGCGCCATCTCCGTGTCGATGCGCACCCGCACGTGCGGGTGGGCCGAGGTGAAGTCCGGCAGGCGCGGCAGCAGCCAGGTGTGGGAGAGCGAGAGCATGGTGGTGATGCGCACGCGGTGGCGCTCTTCCCGGGTGTCGCCCAGGTCTCGCATCACGTCGTCGATGTCCGCCAGCGCGCTCTGCGCGGCGTCGGAGAGCTGACGTCCCTCTATCGTCAAGGACACGCCGCGCGCATGCCGCTGGAAGAGGGTGACGCCGAGCAGTCCCTCCAGCTTGCGCACATGGTGGCTGACCGCGCTGGCCGTCAGATGGAGCTCCTCCGCCGCATGGGCGAAGTTCTGGTGGCGCGCGGCCGCCTCGAAGGCCGCCAGGGCCGGCAGCCAGGCCGTGGGAAGGGGCATGCGAGCCTCAAATCACACTTGTGGCTGCCCTCAAAACCATGAGGTTGCAGGCAGAGGGGAGCGGGCGCAGAAAGAGGGTGACCGGAGCCAGATTCGCGCCTCGCCATCACCCTCCTATGGAACGCCCCATGAATTCTTCCACGCTTGCCCGTCCCGCCGTTCCCTCCCTGTCCGGTGCCTGGCTCACCCCGTTGGAGCTGGGGTTGCTGGGGGCCATCTGGGGCTCCTCCTTCATGTTCATGCGCATCGCCGCGCCGGACTTCGGGGCGCTTCCGCTCGTCTCGGTGCGACTGGTGCTGGGGTCGCTGGTGCTGATGCCGTTCCTCGTGCGCCACCGAGCGGTCTTCACCCGCTCGCACTGGCCGAAGCTGGCGCTGGTGGGCGCGCTCAACGCGGCGGTGCCCTTCGCGCTCTTCGCCTGGGCCGCCCAGCGCGCGCCGGCGGGCATCAGCGCCATCGCCAACAGCATGACGGTGCTCTTCACGGCGCTGGTGGCCTTCCTCTTCTACGGAGAGCGCATCGGCGGGCGGCGGGCGGTGGCGCTCGTCATGGGCTTCACCGGCGTGGTGGTGCTGGCCAGCGGGAAGATCGCCGGAGCCAGCCCGGGCCTCGCGGTGGCGGCGGGCGTGTCCGCGGCCTTCCTGTACGGCGTCGCGGCGAACCTGGTGCGCCGTCACCTCACGGGCCTGCCGGCGGGCGCTGTCGCGGCGGCCACACTGGGCTTCGCGGCGCTCCTGACGTTGCCTTTCGCGGTGGCCTCCTGGCCCACCCAGCCCATCCGGGGAGTGTCCTGGCTGTCGGCGGTCACGCTCGGCGTGCTCTGCACGGGGATGGGTTATGCGCTGTACTACCGCCTCATCCAGCGCGTCGGCGCGCCCCGCGCCGTCACCGTCACGTACCTGCTGCCGCTGTTCGGGGTGGCCTGGGCGTGGCTGCTGCTGGACGAGCCGGTGACGCTCACCATGGTCGCCGCGGGCGCGCTCATCCTGGGCAGCGTCGCACTGAGCCAGCGACAGTCTTCCTGAGGGAAGCCCGCCGCCGGCCCGGCTGGCAGTGGCTCAAGGACAGCCGGAGCTGACCTGGAGCGAGTCATAGGCCATCCACCCGTTGCGCTTGGTTCCGGTGGTGGCCGCGATGACATAGCCATACAGGAACTTCATCTCCCCGGACTGCTGGCGATAGCGGCCCGCGCTGTCCTGGACCCAGAGGGGGATGTCGATGGAGGGAATGCCAGACTCCGTGGGCACGTCCAGGCGCTGGAACTTCGTGCCCGCGGGGAAGTGGTCCACGGCCGGTCCGCCCAGCGCCATGCCCGGGACGTTGAAGATGAGGTTGACCGAGCGCAGCCCGTTGGCGCGAACCAGCGGCAGGTAGTCTCCGGCGCGCTCGTGCGTCGCCTCGCTGTCGTAGACGACCTTCTTGAGCTCCAGCACCGGGTCATGCGAGTTGCGCACGGCGTAGCAGCCCAGCTTGTTCAGCCCCGCGCCGAGCGCCGAGACATGGCCGACCTTCTGCTCGAAGGACGTGCGCCCCAGGATGCTGGAGATGGGCAGCCACCCGGCGCTGGAGTTGGACGTGGAGACCGCGAACGCATACAGCTCTCCCGCGAACGTGCGCGTCTGCCCATAATTGAAGGCGGCGCTGGTGCGCGTGTTCGTCCCAACCACGGTGCCGTTGCCGTCCCGGATGGGGACCCCCGTCGAAAGCCCCCAGTTGTCGTCCGCCGGGTCATTGGTGGGGACGCGGTTGCCACCGTTCACCTGCAGCTTGCAGTTGTAGGGGCTCACCAGGCAGTAGTCGCCGTTCACCCCGGCGAAGGCCGCCTGCTCCCGCGTCGACAGGTCTCCCTCCGCCTCGATGCCCTCCGCGGGGGATGCGCCTCCGCAGGCGGTGGTCGTCGACAGGAGGAAGGTCAGACTCGTCAAAAGCAGTTTTCGCATATTTACAGGAACTAGTTGAAATACCTTGTTGTCGTCAATGCGCGCTTCGTCGAGCACAGGCAGTGCGTGTGGCGGCGCGGAGAAGTCAGACAGTGGACAGGCCCCGAGGTGTTTCGACGGCCCGGGACTCGACACGGCTCGCTGTGAGGGATTGCGGCGAGAGCGCCGTGCGTCGGCCTGTCATTGGCCCGGCGTTGGCGACTCCCACGGAGTCCACCTGGGGTCTGGGGCTTGGGGGTAGTCTCCGCGGCGCGATGGCCCGCCCCACTGACGTCTCCGTTCCCCCGCGCCGCTTCCATGACGAGCCGCTCGTCCTCATCCTCCGCCACCTGAAGGCGATGCTCGACGGAGCAGGCGCGGTGCGCATCGAGGTGCCGGACCCGGACCTGGGCCGGGGCTGCTATCCGGGAGAGCGGGTGGGGCCGGGGGGCGGGCTGGTGCATCGGCCGCTGCGGAGCTGGTGTGATTTGGCGGAGGGACTGGCCTGTCGCCTGCTCACGCCGCGCGGCGTGGACGACACGCACGTCTCGCTCACCTTCGAGCCCCTGGGCCCCGAGGCGCCCTGGCACGCGGGCGGCTCGGGGCCGGACGACGCGACGTCGCCCCAGGAGCGCTACGGCGCGGACTCCGCCTTCTCCCGCGTGCGCAAGCTGGAGGACGCGGGCTTCCTGTGTCCCTGGCTGGAGGTGCTCGGCCGGGTTCGCCTGCCCGAAGGGGCGCGGGTGCTGGACCTGGGCGTCAATCGGGGAGACGAGCTCGCCGCCTTCGCCTGGCTGGAGGGCGCGCCGGACGTCACCTTCGTGGGTGTGGACCACAGCGCCAGTGCGCTCGCGGAGGCGCGGGCCCGCTTTCCAGACGCGCGTCACTCCTTCCTCGTCGCCGACCTCAACGCCCTGCCGGAAGGGCTGGGCCGCTTCCACCTCGTGGTCTCCGTGGGCACGTTGCAGAGCCCCGGCGTGGATGACCACGCGCTCCTGCGCACGCTGGTGCAGGAGCACCTGGAGCCCGAGGCCACGCTCGTGCTCGGCTTCCCCAACTCCCGCTTCCGTGATGGCGAGGTCGTCTACGGCGCCCGGGTGCGAAACCTGCGCGAGCCCGACCTCTCCCTGCTCGTGAAGGACCTGTCCTTCTACCGCCGCTACCTGCACCAGCACGGCTTCCGCACGTTCCTTGGTGGCAAGTATGACCTGCTGCTCACGGCGGTGCGCGGCCCGGGTCAGTCCTCGGCCTGAACGTCCTCGGGCTTGACGCCCCAGTCCGCCAGCACCTGCGCTTCGTCCTCTTCGCTCTTCGTCTTCTTGAAGCGGGCATCGGACACGCCCTTCACCCGTCGCTCGCACGCGGCCCACGTCGAGTGGCGCTTCACGCTGCGGCCCACCTGGCTCAGGTAGGAGTGCGCCTTGGTCTTTCCCTTCTCCTCGCGGGGCTTCTCTGGAGGCAGGGACGTGTCCTCGGGCACGTCGTACACGTCCACGTCGTAGCCCACGAGCGAGCCGGTGTAGAGCCGCATGCCCTTGCCGCGTGAGAACGAGACGGCGATGGCGTCCACCCGCTCGTTGCCCGGCACGCCCACGTGCCCGCGGACGTAGTGCCACTCCACGGCGGCGGCCTCGCCCGAATGCGTCTGCTTGCGCTGGGCCAGGAGCGCCATCAACCGCTTCCAGTAGAGCGTGTTGGCCACCTCCTTGCCGTCGGCCGTCTTCCAGCCGCGCTTGCTCCAGCCGAACGCCCAGCGGGTGGCGCCCTGAATCACATAGGTGGAGTCCGTGTGGATGTGCAGCGGCCCCGGCGTCGCCTCCAGGTGGCGCAGTGCCTTGCCCACCGCCGTCAGCTCCATCCGGTTGTTGGTCGTCTCCGGCTCGTGGCCGCCCAGCTCCGTCACCTGTCCGTCGGGCGTGGCGATGAGGGTGCCCCAGCCTCCCGGGCCGGGGTTGCCGGAGCAGGCTCCGTCGGCGAAGACGAACGTGGCGTGGCTCTTCATGCCGCAACCCTAGGCGGCCCCGGGTTCGCCCTGCCAGGAAGACTCGCGCCGCGGGCGTCCTCGGGCTGACACGGAAGTCGTGATTCCATGCACAGCCGGAAGACTCCCTCCCTGGAGCTTCCTTCTGGTACGTGGCTTGCTCTCGGCCTCCCACGCTCGGGCCCATGGGTCGCGGGTGTCCGAGGGAAAGCCAGTCATCGACATGCAGACCGAGCATCCCGCCGCTCCACGCCCCCTGAGTCCCTCCCGGCCCCATCCCTCGCGTGCCCGCGCCTGGGCCGCGCGACTGGCCCTGCTGGTGGCGAGCGTCGCCTCGGTGGCCACCTCCATGTCGGGCCCGCCGCCCGTCGTCGTCGAGTCCGAGCCGGGGGTGCTGTCGCTGTCGCCGACGTCTCCCACCGCCCGCGTGGCCCTGCCGGTGAGGATGTTCGTCCCCAATGGCTCCAAGCAGACGGTCTGGGCGACGATGCGCGCGCCGCTCTTCGTGAAGTGGACGCCGGATGCGCCGGGCGACGAGGCGCAACCCATCGTCAAGGCGAAGCTGGTCTTCGGTCCTCGCCCGGTCAAGGAGATCTCCTCCGCGCCCGTGACGGCGGGAGACGCCGGCGCGGTGCGCTTCGAGGCCTTGTCGGATGGCGATGTCTGCCAGCTCGAGCAGCCGTGTGAGTGGGAGGCGGCGCTCGAGCTGTCGCTCCAGGACGCGACCCTCCAGGGCACCGTGGACGTGGAGTGGCGCATGGTGGTGGAGGTGAGCATCGACGACACGGAGGACTCGGCGCCGGATGGGTTCGAGGTCCTGGTGGGGCCTCGCTGAGACGTGCGTGCCTCCGTCCCCACGGCCCAGGTGAGCCCCTCGCCGGGCGACACGCTCCTGCACCCGCTCGTGTTCGGCGCGGTGCTGGTGCTGGTGCTCAATGACCACGTGTTGAAGGCCCGCTGGCCATCGTGGTGGACGGGCAAGCTGTCGGACGTCGCGGGGCTGGCCATGTTCCCGCTCCTGCTCCAGGGGCTCTGGGAGCAGTCGTGCGAGCGCGGGGCCCGCGCCTTCCAGCCCTCTCGCGCGGTGCTGACCACGTGCCTGGTGCTGACGGCGCTGGTCTTCACCGCCATCAAGGTGTTCGAGCCCGCCGGTGACTGCTGGCGCTGGGGGCTTGGCACCTTGCAGTGGCCCGTGCGTGCCGCGTGGGCGTGGCTGTCGGGGCGCTCGATTCCAGGCGTGGCGCCGGTGGCCCACACGATGGATGTCACGGACCTGCTGGCGCTGCCCGCGCTGGTGGTCTCGCTGTGGCTGGGTTCGCGGCGCGTGAATCACACGCGCTGAGCGCGGCTCGTCTCAGGGATGCGGGCACGACGGGCATGACGCTCGTCACCCGCGAACGCACGGCTTCGCTTCAGGAGCCGTCTCCCCGAGGGAGCAGTCGTGAACGAGAACCTCTTCAGTCAGTCGTACAACCAAATCATCAACGGTGCGCTGGGCGGCGACGCGCCGAACTTCCAGATGCTCGGGACGCCCATGGCGTTCAACTGGGCGCCGGCGCCCCAGGGTGAGCTCAACTCGCACGCGTACCAGGTCATCAGCGGCATGCCGCGGTGGTCCCCCCTCGGCGCGTACAGCACCCTGGACGCCTCCTTCGCGGACTCCTACCGGCAGGCGCTCCACCACATCTCCTTCAAGGTCAGCCCCGAGCGGCAGAAGGACCTGAACGCGCTGCGCATCCAGGTCACCCTGCGCGAGAACGAGATGTCGCAGGCCATCACCAACCTGAACCAGGCGTACCTGAGCCAGCGGCAGAACGGTGGCGCCTACTTCGAGCGCAAGTACCCGGACGTGGATACCTGGGTGGACCTGGGGCCGGGGAAGACCTACGCGCAGATCTGCGACAACGCGAACCTGGCCTTCCGGCGCGCGTCCCAGTTGGTGTTCGAGCTGGAGATGGCGGGCATGCCCGCGTCGCTCCAGTCGTCCATCGACGCCATCAAGCTGCCGTCCGGGAACCCGGGCAGCGGGCCGGCTCCGCGCGGCTGGACGAAGGTGCAGGACGGCTCGGGTGTGCTGCGCTATCAGCCCGACTACATCGTCGGGAAGGACGGCGACACGTGGCGCGAGGAGCTCAAGAAGGGCTCCATCGGCTCCTTCTCCGTGACGCTCAAGGCGTCGGACCAGACGGTGGACTACTCGCGCAGTTGGGCCCAGGCCTCCGCCAGCTACGACAAGCCCTTCTGGGGTGTGTCGGCCAGCGGCAGCTGGGAGAAGATGGACCTCACCGCGACGGACAAGAACGTCACGGCCACCATCGCCGTCAAGTCGTCCACCATCGTCCCCGTCACGCCGGGTGCCTGGTACGACGGTGGCTTCATGGCGGACGTCGCGCGCGGCAAGGGCGGCGGCTACGAAATCCTCAACCCCTGGGTGGCGAAGGGCGGAGAGGGCAGCTCGTCGCTGTTCGGTCAGCATGGCCTCCTGGCCTCGCGCATCAGCGGGCTCGTGGTGGCGTACCAGCCGCGCTTCTCCATCGAGATGAGCGAGGCGACGTACGAGCGGCACTACGAGAAGTTCGAGGCGAGCCTGTCGCTGCGAATCGGGCCCTTCTCCTTCGGTGGCAGCGGCGGGCACGAGAGCAACTACGAGCACAGCACCGATGGCAAGACGACCTTCGAGGGCGGCTCCACCTCCGAGGACCCCATCATCATCGGCGTGCTGGTGTCCTTCCCTGGCCTCAACCAGGCGTAGTCGCGCCCCCGTCCGGTTCCTCGTTCATTCACGCATTCATTCCGGCCCTCTCCGCTCCTGGTGGAGGGGGCCGTTTTCTTTCCGGGTGATTTCCATGAAGACGACTGTCGAAGATGCCTTGCGCGCGGAGCTCCGTCAGGTGCTGGCCGAGCAGACCGCGAACCCCGAGTCCTCCCTTGCGTCAGCCAACGTCGGGGCCTCGCCCCTGCAATGGCTGGAGCCCGCGCTGCGCTGGGACTGGGTGCCCACGGTGGACGGGACGATGGGGGACGTGGCCCACCACTTCTATGACGGGGTGCCCGCGTCCATCGAGGATGGCGCCCCGTTCGTCTCCACGAGCGCGAGCTTCAGTGGCCGCTACCTCACCTTCCTCCGCGTGCTGTTGCCGTCCTTCGAGCCGGTGGAGGAGCTGAAGGAGTCCCTGGAGCGCGCGACGCCGCCCTCCACGCCGCCTGCCAGCTCCGGCAATCCTCCTGGTTGGACGAAGGTCCAGAACAAGGCGAGCCTCCTCCAGTGGGGCGCCGACTACACGCCGGCGAAGTCGCCCTATGAATGGCTGGCGGGCATGGCCGCGCGGGGGCTCACCACCGGGCCCGTCCGCGTCGATGGCCAGGCCTCGACGCGGGAGGGTCGCATGGATGCGCAACCCTCGTTGCTCAAGGTCCGCGCGAAGCAGGGGACGCTGAAGCCGTTGGAGCTGAAGGACGGAGAGCTCCTGTCCCTGACGGTGTCCATGGAGGGGCTGGGCCGGGTGCCGCTCTACACGGGACACTGGTTCAACGGCTCCATGCCCATCCTCGGGCGCAAGGGCCCCTTCAAGGGCGGCTACACGCCGGAGCAGGTCTTCGGCGCCAAGGGCCTGTTGAGCGGCCGTGTGGCGGAGATGATGGTCGCCTATCAGCCGAGCTTCGAGCTGACGGTGGCGTCCTCCTTCTTCGAGCGCCACGCGGAGGACCTGGCCTCGGCCGAGGAAGTCCATGTCGCGGGCTTCTCGTTCCGTGGCACCCGCGAGGCGCCAGGTCCGGTGCGGGTGTCGCCGGGCTTTTCTGGCGGGAGCGTGGGCCTCTCGGGCGCCTCGGCGTCGTTCGAGCCGCCGTTCATCGTCGCCGTGCTCCTGGAGACCTTCGACTGAAGGCGCGTCGGAATCACACCCGCGTGGCGCCGCCGTCTTCCGGGTACCACGCGGGGGCCTTTCCCTCGCTCAACGAGGAGACGGCGCATGCGTTATTCCAACGTGCAGTTCATCGCCTGGTGCATCCACACCGGGCCCCGGAAGCTGGGTGATGGCGTGGAGGAGTACGCGGGGCTCTCCACCGAGAGCGCCGATATCGCGGCCCGCGTCGAGCTGGTGGCCCGCGCGCTCGACGCGGCCCGCGACTGTCCGGAGACGACGCGCGACGACCCGGAGACGCTGAAGGTGTTCATGCTGCCCGAGTTCTTCTTCCGAGGGAGCACGGGCGCCTATTCGATGGACGGCGTGCAGGCGCTGGTGGCCGCGCTCCAGTCGCGTGTGAAGGACGAGGCGCGCTGGGCGCATTGGCTCTTCGTCTTCGGCAGCACCGTGGGCAAGTCGTTCCAGACGCGGCCCGCCAGCTTCTTCGAGCGCCTCTTCGGACCGAAGTACGTCATCGACACGTCCAAGCCCATCGAGGCGTACAACTACGTGCTGGTGCAGAAGGGCGGCTTCACGTACGCCTCCGCGGGCCCCGAGTTCGCGGAGGCCGTCCTGAAGAGGCGCCAGTCGGGGATGGACTTCATCCCGGTGTCGGGTGGCGGGGGCGGCATCGCCGGAGCGCGGGTCCACTACCTGCCTCCCACGCGGGAGTACGGCACGACGTCCGAGGTGCAGGTGGCCAGCTACGACGGCAACTCCGTGTTCGTCCGCGACCAGCTGACGCTCGGCGTGGAGATCTGCCTGGACCACGCCGCGCAGCGATTGAAGAAGGCCTCGGGCCTTCCTCCCATCGACCTCCAGCTCGTGCCGTCGTGCGGGATGACGTTGAAGGCCGACTCCCTCGTCGCGCGGAGCGGAGGCTACGCCTTCAACTGCGATGGCTACGCGAACTACGACACCGGCGTGCTGGGAGCGAACAGCCAGGTGCGGGGCGTGGACTCCGGTGACGTCGCCGTGGTGGCGAAGGCCTCGCTGGACGTCACCGGCGTGAATGTCGCCGCGCTCTTCGCGCGTGGGGCTGGCGAGGTGCGCGTGTATCCGGCCCTCCCGCTTCCGAAGGACTGAGGCTCGGCCCTCCGCGGGTCAGAGCGAGCCGAGAAACGCCAGCAGGGCCTCCCGGTCCTCGAGGACGAGCCGCGTGTAGCGCTCCTGCGCGGGCGCGGCCTCTCCGCCATGCCACAGCACGGCCTCCTCGAGGTTCCGGGCCCGCCCGTCGTGCAGGAAGCGCGTGTGGCCGCTCACCGTCGCCGTCAGGCCGATGCCCCACAGGGGCGGGGTGCGCCACTCCTGGCCGGTGGCGAGCCCGTCCGGACGTCCATCCGCCAGCGCCTCGCCCATGTCGTGCAGCAGCAGGTCCGAGTACGGGAAGATGCGCTGGCGCGACAGCTCCGGGAAGCCCGCGACCTCCTCTGTCTCCATCGGCCGGTCCACATGGCAGGACGCGCAGCCGATGGCGCGGAACACCGCCTTGCCACGCAGCACGCCGGGCGCGTCCCAGTCCCGCCGCTTCGGCACCGCCAGCAGCCGCGTGTAGAAGACGAGCCGCTCCAGGTCGTAGTCCTTCACGTCGGGCGTGGCGGCGGCGGGGACGCCCTCGGGCTCCTGGGCGCGAGGGTACAGCTCGTTCGTCAGCCCCATGTCCGCGACCAGCGCGTGCGTCACCTGCTGCAACAGGGTGGGCTGGTTGGCCTTCCATCCGAAGCGGCCCATCCGGGTGCGGCGCTCCTTCACGTCCTCCACCTGGTTGGGGCGTCCGGAGATGCCGTCGCCATCCCGGTCCTCCGGGTCCGCCAGCGCCAGCAGTGTCTGCTCGGGAATGGCCTCCAGCAGTCCGAGGCCGAAGTTGGCCGGCGACACGCGAGGCGAGAAGGGCGTGCCGTCCTCCAGCGGTCCACGCGTGAGGTCCTTGAAGAGGTAGACGGGGCGCAGCAGGGAGTAGGGCTCGCCCGTGGCGAACGTGCCGGTGAGCTCCTCATGGCCCACCTCGACGCTGCCCTCACCGCGGGCCTGGCCGAGGTGGTGGAGGTCCAACTGCTCGCCGTACACGGGATGGGGTCCGGGGTCGGTGGGAGAGCCGAGCTGGAAGGCCAGCGACACCAGGGGCTCGGAGGGCGAGAGGGGAGGGCGCCCGCGCCCGTCCTTCACGTGGCACCCCATGCAGGAGTTGGAGCTGAAGAGGGGGCCCAGTCCGGGGCCATGGCCGGGGTCGCTCCAGTCGCGGTCGAAGACGCGCTTGCCCAGGTGGAACTCCGGCCAGCGCGCGCGGTCCATGTTCGGCGGAGAGCGACCGAAGGCATTGCGCCCCGCCTCCGTCACGGTGGCGGCGCCACCCGGCAGCTCCTCGCCCGGCTCCAGCGCGAGGGCCAACTGTCCCAGCACCAGGGGCGGGGGCAGGGGACGACGCCCCGCCTGCGCCCACACGGCGGTGAGCACCAGCGCTCCAAGAGGGATGCCCAACAGGTACAGCCGCCGGCTCATCGAGGTGCCTCCAGGAACGCGGGAAACGACACACCGGGCGGGATGCACGACTCCCGCCCGGCGTGGGGCCCGTGCGCGGGGCACGGGCGGGACGACTACTTCGCCGCCGGCTTGAAGGACTCGCTCAGGATGTTCAGTTCCTGCGCGGTCGCCTTCACGTCAATGCCCGTGAAGCCGTTGTACGGATAGTGGCCGTCCGCGATCTCCTCGATGAACTCCACGGAGTCACCGGTGACCACCTTGCCGTCATCCAGCTTCACCGAGAAGGTGGCGCCGTTGGTGCGCAGGCGCCAGCCACACGCGCCCACGTTGGCCGGAGCGGTGGGCTGCTCGCCGTTCTTCCCCCAGATGATGTCCAGCTCGAAGAAGTCGGCGTACGCCACCAGCCAGCGGAAGAAGTCCCGCCAATTGGTGAAGATGATCATCTGGTTGGGGGAGTGGGTGGACGAGCCCTGGAGCACGCCCTCGCGGTAGACGTTCATCCGGTAGTTGGAGCCGCCCGGGGCGCCGCTGAACGTCGGGGTGATGAACGCGCTGTCCGCCTCACGGCCCGGCGTCACGCGCAGCGTGCTGACCACCTGGTCGCCCGAGCGCGCGTCCAGCTGCAGCACGCCCGAGGTGCTGCCGAACTTGATTTCCGTCGCCTGCGTCCAACTGGCCGCCCGGGCGAAGCTGCTGGCGACACCGTCCGTCTTCGCGCTGCGCAGACCGGTGACGGCCAGGCCCTTCTCCGACGACGCCAGCTGCGCGTTACCCAGCGCGCAGCTGGTGATGCCGTCGAACCGCTGCGTGCACTTCGACTCCGCGCCGGCTTCCTGCGTGGCCACATCGCCGTCCGCCGCCGTGGGCTCTTCGCCCTGACAACCCGACATGACGCTCAGGAGCGCCGCTGCGAACAAACGGCCCATCATCTTCAGCTGCATGGAATTACCTACCTCTTCAATAGGGGGAGGATCTGCACCGCCAGGAGCGTGCTGCATCCGGTGCCGGCCCAGCCCGAATGCTCCATGTGGCGGCGAGCCATCCCCTTGCACCCCGCAGGCCAGCGCTCACCGGCATGTTTCACCTCCTCTGTATCAGTGAGGAATTGAGCCTCCAGGGCGTCGTGGCTGTAGCGTGTGTTGTTACAGCCTCGCGTTGAATGTATCGCGCCCTGCTACACGCCATTCGCCGAGCGTGACATTGACCCATTCCGTGCGTGTGGTGCGCGCCGACGCTGTCTGGGTATGGGGGGCGATTCCGATTCCAAGAATCATTGTCAAAATGTCGGAAACCGCGAATCTGGACAGGTTGCGTCATCCTGTTTAGCGAGTCCTTCCTGTCAGGTCATTTCTACGAGATAGGCAGGAGCAACTCTGCTTTTACGCTGAGACTGGAAGGTGCGCCCTGGGTCGAGGCCGCCTGGACAGGAATAATGCGGAACCGGTATAAAACCATTCGTCAGACTGGTGACACTGGTGATTCCGCCAACCTCATACAAGTCATGACGCTCTGAGAAGGGGGCATTCCCTATGGCTCGTTCGTCGTTGTCCCGCGGTGTGCGTCTTTTCAATCGCGGCCTTTTCTCGTCGGCTCTGGCGGTATCGTTGTCGGCATGTGAGCCGGCGGCTCAGGTCGAGCCTCTCAATCCCACTCCCGCGGAGACGGAAGAGCTGGGGGTGGACCCGAAGGCGCTGCTGGACAGCATGGCGGTGTTCTCGCTGCGTCCATTGGCCCATGAGCCGGTGCCGCAGCCGGTGGGCAGCCGCATCATCAACAAGGCCGCCGCCATCCGTCTGGGCAAGGTCTTCTTCTGGGATATCCAGACGAGCGGCGACGGCCAGACGGCCTGTGCGAGCTGCCATTTCGCCGGTGGCGCGGATGACCGTCGCATCAATACCGTGCACCCCGGCTTCGACAACGTCTTCGACAGCATCGCGGGTCCCGGCGAGACGTTCACGCTCGCGAAGATCACCAGCGATGACCGCATCGGCTCGCAGGGCCCGCTGCGCGCGCAGTTCCTGGGGCTGAACCCGGACCCCACCGTCGCCGCGGATTCCTGTGAAGTGCTGCCCGCCGCTCCGTTCAACGAGCACCGGCTGGTGGGCCCGCGTCACAGCCCGTCCGTCCTCGGCTCGGGCTTCTACCGCAACCAGTTCTGGGGCGGCGAAGCCAACGCGACCTTCAACGGCGTGAACATCTGGGGCTTCACCGAAAACAACACCCAGGGCTTCCTCCTGCGCATCGAGAACGCGTCGCTCGCGTCCCAGGCCACCGGCCCCGTGACGAACTTCTCCGAGCAGTCGTGCTCCGGTCGCCAGCTGCTCGGTCCGGGCAGCCTGGGCGCCAAGCTGGCCGTGCGCCAGCCGCTGCGGCACCAGCGCGTCTCCACCTCCGACAGCGTGCTGGGCACGCTGGCCAACCCCACGGGCCCGGGCCTCATCTGCAACGGCGCGCCGTGCACCTATGACCAGCTCATCCGCGAGGCCTTCGGCGACGCGCTGGCCAACATCTCCGTCAACGTCTTCTCGCTCATCTGGGGCGAGGCGCTCCAGGCCTACCAGGCCACGCTCATCCCGGACCAGACGCCCTTCGACAGCTTCCTGTCGGGCAACCTGAACGCGCTCACCCCCAAGCAGCTCAAGGGCCTCAACGTCTTCGTGGGCAAGGGTGAGTGCATCAACTGCCACACCGGCGCCATGCTGTCCGACGCGACGATGAGCTGGTACGAAATCGCCGGCCCCCTCAACCGCGACGGCGGCGACACGGGCTTCCACAACATCGGCGTGCGTCCCACGGACGACGACCTGGCCCGCGGTGACCTGGGCATCTTCGGCGGCGAGCCCAACTCCGTCAGCCTGTCTCCGTTCGACATGGGCGCGTTCAAGACGCCCACCCTGCGCAACGTCGGCCTGACGGCGCCGTACTTCCACAACGGCGGCTACCCCACGCTCGACGACGTGGTCGACTTCTATGCCCGAGGCGGTGACTTCAACAACCCGGAGAAGTCGCTCGACATCAAGCCGCGCACCTTCAGCGCGAGCGACCGCTCCGCGCTGGTGGACTTCCTCTCCAACGCGCTGACCGACTGCCGCGTGTACACGTACCGCGCGCCGTTCGACCACCCGGAGCTGCCGTTCCCGAACCGCGAGACGTTGCCCGTCACCGGCCGCGGCGGTCGGGGCGCCTGCCGCTAGGCTCGGTTTCGCTTGCGATGAGAGTGAGCCACCCAGGGGTGCTTCAGGCCCCTGGGTGGCTTTGCCCTTTTTGCGCGGGATGTCAGGGCCAGCGCGAGAATGGGCGGAGTCTCGGCTCCCGGGGCTTGCTTGATGCTCCGGGGACCTCGTGGAAGAGTTCCTGACCTTCGCGTCAGGTCTGAACAACAGGTTTCTCCCAGGAGTTGTCGCATGAGTCAGGAAGCCGTGCCCATCGACCCGCATGAGACGCTGTATCTGCCCATGCGGCGCCGCTTCATGAGTGAGTACGTCCAGACACCCGAGGGCACGAACGAGCTGCGCATCTATTACGGGCTCAAGGAGATCTCCATCGAGGAGGCGGACCTGCACTCCTTCGGGGAGAACCTGCTCAAGCAAGACCAGTTCATGGCGGCGATGGCCACGCGCTGGAGCAACGGCGAACCCTATGCCTGGGAGCGCGTGAAGGAGCTGCTCGAGCAGCTGCTCGCGGAGAACATCCTGTCGCGCGAGGCGCCGAAGCTTTCGCCGGAGACGGACTACCACAAGATGGTGATGGCGTCGGAGGCCCGGCGGCCCGCGCCCTCGGAGCCCATGTGGTGGAACCCCGACACGGAAGGGGTGCTGCAGCAGCTGGTGGGCCGGCCGATGGAGTTCGGCTTCCTGGAGGCGATGCTGCCCGTGCACCGCGCGGCGCACGCGGCGCTGGATGCCGAGGGGCGGCACATCGGCGAGAACAACGTCTTCCCGGACTCCATGCGCATGCGGATGGAGACCGAGTGGCGCATGTGTCCGTATCCGGGAAGCCGCTTCAAGGACGACGCGCTGATGAACGTGACGGCGCTGAAGTCCATGTCCAAACACTGGAAGCCCACGCTCCAGGCGCTGCTCATCCTGCGCGAGGCGTTCCTGAAGCGCTATCCGCTGCTGGCGGATGGACAGTGGCGCCTCGGTGACCTGCATGCCTTCAGCTGCGCGGTGCTGGCGGTGCCGTCGCTGATGCTCCTGCGCGGCAAGGACCCCATCCCCAACGGGACGTTGGACCCGGTGCTGTCGTCGGTGTTCCGCGTCACCGACGGCGTGCGCATGGTGAGCATCTACCTGATGTTCCTGCCCGAGCAGCCCATGCCGTACGAGACGCCCATCAACCCGGCGTCGCTGCTGCACCTGACGGAGCGCGACAACCACTTCCTGTCCACCCGTGGCGTGTGCGCGGGCCCTCCACACATGGTCGACGAGTTCTTCGCGACGATGCTGGATGGCAAGCCCATGGCGGGTGAGCCCCTGCCGGAGCCGACGTGGCTCGCGGAGATTCCCGCCGCCATCGACTACGGCCTGCGCGGCCTGCAGCTCTACTCGCTCCAGTTCACCCTGTGGGCCCACATGTGCCACACCTACGAGCGCATTCGTGACGCGGTGCTGCAGGCCGAAGGGCCGGCGGACAGCGGCTGGGGCCGGCTGCGTCAACGCATCGAGAAGGACTGGAAGGTCATCCTGCCAACCCGACAGAACACGTCGGTCCAGCGCGAGTGGGCCAAGGCCCGCTACGTGGAGATGTATGACCGCGCGCAGCGCGGCCTGCGCGGCTTCAGCGAGGAGAAGCTCCAGAACATCCGCGACGTCTTCTCCCCGCCGAAGGACGCCGTGCACGCCCAGGCGGCGGAGGCGCTGCGCAAGCTGTTCCGCGAGCGTGCCCCCGTGCCCGACGGCGCGCGCCCCGAGCTCATCGACGCGGTGGCCGAGGCGCTGGCCGACTACCTCACCATCGAACGCTCCGCGCTGGGCACGCTGGAGACCGTGCAGCGCGAGGTGAACGCGCTGCTGCAACGCCAGCACCCGGACCGGCCCTTCACCAACCTGGACCTGTCCATCCACCACCGGCTGCGGTTCGCCACCATCGGCGTGCTGCCCTACCTGCTGGATGTCTTCCGCGAAGAGCTGGGCGTGGGCATCGAAAGCCACGTGGCGGACGTCAAAATCACACCGGGAGCGCCCTCCGCCGCTGCTGCTTGAATTGACGCAATGTTTCACTCCCAGGCCTGGATGCATCAGCCTGTGTTTCAGGCCTGGGAAGCTTGACTGACCTGTTTCACCGACTTATATCGGTGAGCGCCAATTACGGCGGTTTTCATGACTGTCGTGGATGGTGTCGCTGTCCCGAAAACCAGGAGCGAGCACATGCAGATCAAGACCAAGGTTCGTGGCGGTCCCCGTGGCTGTGGTGGCACCGTCGTCGTCAAGGCTGTCTGAGTCGTGCCGTAGTCCGAAGTCGGAACCTCTGACCAGGAGCAAGACCATGCAGATCAAGACCAAGGTTCGTGGCGGTCCCCGTGCGTGCGGCGGCGTCATCACCGTCTGAGTCGTGCCTGTCGTCTGCAGTCGGAACCTCTCACCCAGGAGCTCACCATGCAGATCAAGACCAAGGTTCGTGGCGGTCCCCGCGCCTGTGGCGGCGTCATTGCGGTCTGAGTCGTGTTGTCGCTGAAGCGGTAGCAGTCGCGGCGACGACGTGCCGGAGTCACGGCACGCGTTTGACTCACGTTTGATGGCTTGTCCTTCGGTCGTCGGCAGGCGGAGCTTCCGCCTGCTGGCGACCGTTGTTGTTTTTCAGGGTGCGGCCTTCCCGTCACGGGTGGGCGATGACGATGAGCGTGGGCGCGCGAGCGTTGACGCAGTTCATCACCTTGCGCATCGTCACCGGGTCCAGCGCGCCGAACGCCTCGTCCAACACGACGACCTGGACGCGCTGAAGCAGGGCGCGCGCGACGAAGATGCGGCTCTGCTCGCCGTGGGAGAGCTGCCAGCCGCGCTCGCCCACCATCTGCAGGATTCCCGCGGGCATGCGCTGCAGCAGGTCGCCCAGCCCCAGCTCCTCGCACAGCTCCCGCGCCAGCTTCATGTCGTCCTGCGTGTGCGGCCAGGCGCGGCCCAGCAGCAGGTTCATGGCCAGCGTGCCGGAGACGACGTGATTCTCATGGAACTGGGGTGCGCCGGCGATCTGCGCGCCCCAGCCGTCCGACGTCCACGTCGACATGTCCAGGCCGCGCAGCAGCACCACGCCGGAGCCCTGGCGCCGCAGGCCCGTGAGGATGGAGGCGAGGGTGGACTTGCCCGAGCCGGAAGGCCCTTCCAGGAGCACGCGCTCACCGGGGCGGATGGACAGCGAAGCCCCCTCCAGCACCGCGCGCGGCGAGGCCGGGTGCTTGAAGTACACGTCGCGCACCTCGAGCAGCGCCTGGTTCCTGGACGGCGCCTCGCTGGAGGTGAGCGGCGCCACCTGGGGCACGCCATCTTCATCCTCCTTCGTCGCGCCCACGGCGCGGGCGAGCCGGGCCGCTTCCAGCATGGGGCGCACGCCGTCGAACAGCACGCGCGAGCCGATGAGCGCCAGCGCGCCCACCGTCATGGACGTCACCGCGCGGGCACCCAGCAGCGCCGCGCCCACGCCCACCGCGATGGTCGCCGTGGAGCTTCCCGCCAGCACGCCCGGGAGCGTGGCGATGATGGCCACCGGAAGGATGCCCCGGCGCGCGAGCGTCATGATGCGCGCGGTGCCCGCGTCCCAGCGCTCGGCGGCGTCCGAGTAGCGCGCCAGCTCCTGGTCCTCCTCCTCGTGCCAGCGCGACGGCTGCTCCTGCGCCAGCCGGGTGCGGTGGCCGAGCATCCGCTCGATGAGCGCGTGCGTCATCACCACGCGCGCCTCCGTCCAGCCCCGGAAGAGCACGGCCTGCCGGGCGACGAGCACCCCCAGCACCGCGCAGCAGGCCGCCAACGCCCCCAGCCCGAGCCAGCCCGCCGGACCCGACAGCGTCACGCTGGCCGCCAGCGTCAGGTCCACCACCGCGAGCATGCTGGTGAAGCTGCCCGCGAGCACCATCTGCTCCATGCCCGCGCTTTCGAACGTCCGCCCCACGTACTCGCCAATGCCTCCGCGGCGCGCCTCGTCCACGGGCAGCGAGAGCGCTCCCGCCAGCAGCCGTCGGCGCAGCAGCGCGGAGAGGTCCAGCGCCAGCGTGCCTTGCGTCCACGCCAGCGCGGCCTGCAGCGGCACCGCAGTCAAGCCCATCAGCGCCCAGGCCCAGAGCCAGCCCTGGTCCAGCTGGCCCTCGAAGGCGCCCCGGCCAATCAGCCACCAGGCCGCGAGCACGCAGACCTGGATGAGCACCGCCAGCAGCAGCACCAGCATCAGCCGGGGGGCCGCAGACAGCGCCTTCAGGTGGTGGATGAGCCGGGCGCCGGGGGGCAGGCGCAGGGTGCGCGCGGCGACCAGGTGGGTGTTGGCCAACTGCGCGCCCATCAGCGCGCGGCGAGCCAGGGTTCGTTGCGGCTCGCGCAGCGCGGTCCCCGCGAGCACCCGGTCCACGGTGTCCACCTGCTGGAACTCGACGAGCGCCTGCACGGCTGCGGTCAGCTCGGATACGGGCACGTCGCGGACCGTCTCGTCGGGGGCGAGCACGCGCGCCGTCCTCCCGGACGGGGACACGCGCAGGAGCGCGACGACCTGCACGCCTCCGTCACCGACGACGTCCAGCAGGGCAGGGGCGGCGCGCTGGATGGCCTTCTCCACCTCGCCGTGGCGCGTGTAGAGCAGGTCCAGCTCCAGCCCCTGGGACTGGGCCACCGCGTCCAGCCACTCGCCCAGCCGGTTCGGGTCTTCCGGCAATCCACCCACCACCCGTCCGGAGGTGCGCGGCAGCGGCAGCCCCGCCCGGAGCGCGAGCCCCTCCAGCGCCTCCGCGGCCCGCCTCGGCTGCCACGCCAGGCCCGAAAGCGGCCCGGCCGCCCTCGGCTTCAGCTCGTTCGCCAGGGTCGTCACGCCGCCCCCTCCCGCATCGGCTTCGTGTCTTCCGCGGGGTGCTCGCTGAGCAGCCCGTGGTCCAGCACCATCCGCCGCCACCCCCCGTGGCCCGTCAAGTCACGGCGCATCTGCTCCTCCTCGTCGAGCAGCGAGCGGTACACGGAGTCCTCGCGCTGGGCGAGCCGCTTCGGGTTGTCGTCCTCCACCAGCTGGCCGCCCTTGATGACGAGGACGCGGTCGAACGTCAGCGTCTCCGCGATGTCATGCATGATGCACAGCAGCGTGGCGCCGGAGAGCTCGGCGCGTGAGCGCTCCAGCAGCGCCGCGCGCCTGTCCCGCTCCAGTCCCCGGAACGGCTCGTCGAAGATGGCCAGCCGCACCCCGGGACGCAGCAGCGCCCGCCCCAGGCGCACCCGCTGCCCCTGACCGCCGGACAGCAGGCTGCCTCCCTCGCCCAGCCGCGTCTGCAGGCCGAGGGGGAGCTTGTCGAGGAACTCGATGAGGTCCGCCGAGCGCAGCGCCTGCCCCACGCGCGGCAACACGTCCGTCGCCTCCACGCCGTAGGCCAGGTTGTCGACGAGGGACTTGTTCCACAGCGTCACCTCCGGCTCCACCCAGGCCGTCTGCCGCCTCAGCCGGGCGAGCACCTGTCCCGCAAGCGGCGCGCCATCCACCTCCACGCTCCCCGACGACGGCCGGTGCCAGCCCAGCAGGATGCCCACGAGCGAGGACTTGCCGGCGCCCGAGGGACCGACGATGGCCACGTGCTCTCCGGGGCGCACCGCCATGTCGATGCCCTGCAGCACGGTGAAGCCCGCGGCCTTGACCTCCACCTGCTTGAGCGTGAAGCCCACGCCACCCGTCTCGGCCCGGGCGTCCACGTCGGCGGCCGTCTCCAGCCCCGCGCCCACCTCATCGGGCGTGAGGAGCGGCTCCATCATCCGCGCGGTGAGCGACGAGGCGGCCGGGTACTGGCGCAGCGCGTCCGCCAGCTGCTTGCCCAGGGTGGCCAGGGCGAGCGCCCAGTAGACGAGCAGCAGCACTGCGCCAGGCTGAATCCCCTGGGACACGGCATGCAGGACGATGGCCACCGAGCCGCCCGTGGCGACCATGGTGGCGAGCGTGTCGGTGAGGATGCCGCGGCTGAGCAGCGTGCGCGCGGCGCGGACGAACTCGTGCAGCGGCTCCTCATGGGCACGCCGCAGCGTCAGCTCCGCGCGGTGGGCCCGCAGCGCCACCGCCCCGCGCATGGCATCCAGGTAGAAGCGCGACAGCACGCCGTCGAAGTCGCGCATCCGCCGGTCCGCCTCCAGCAGCGAGCGCTGGGCGAGCAGGGGGACGGCGAGCGCCAGTCCACCGCCGATGATGATGAGCGGGGCGCTGCCGGGGGCCAGCCACGTCAGGCCGGCCAGCGTGACGAGCATCTCCGCGGAGGCGCGCAGCACGCCCACCGCCATGGTCGGCACGGAGCGCACCTGGTGGATGCCGTGGCAGCGCTGCGCCATGTCGGAGACCAGCCGGCTCTTGAAGTAGCGGTCTCCCAGGCGGGGTATCTTGTCGAGGAACGCCAGCCGCAGGCGCAGCTCCAGCCGCCGGCCCAGCCGCAGGGTCCCCAGCGACAGCGGGAACTCCAGCGAGAAGATCATGCCCATCAGCGCCAGCAGCGTCACGATGCCCGCCAGCCGCTGCTCCTGGGTGGTGAGGTAGCGCCCCGCGTCGATGATGCCGCGCAGGAGCAGGGCCTCCAGGAAGCCGCCCACCGCGGCCGTCAGGGCGATAGCCGCGAGGACCGAGGGCGCCAGCACGCCGTCCCGGCGCATCAGCGCCACCAGCTCCCGCAGGGGCCGGGTGGGAGGCTCCTTCAGGGCCGCCAGGAGCTCCGCGGACAGCGGCGGCTCTCCCTCGGCGCGCTCCGTGCGCAGCCCCCGGGCCAGGATGGCCACCACGCCGCGCAGCGTGACTTCCTCCGCGTCGGGAGGGCCCACCGCCGTCCAGTAGGAGGCGGGGATGACCTGCTCGGCCCGCCCCTCCGCGAGTGCGGCGCGCACCTCGCGCAGCAGCTGCTCCAGGAAGCGCTCGGAGGACTCGCCCCGCTCGACGCCGCCCCCGTCCACCAGCGTCTGCACCAGCCGCGCCGCCGCGTCCAGGCAGGCCACGCTCTTCCACGTCTCGTCCGCGAGCGCCTCCGCGAGCAGCCGCTCCGCGAGCGGCTTGTCGGCCAGCGCGCCCAGCCGCAGGCGCATGCCCGCGAGGAACTCCTCCGTGCTGGCCCACGCGCGGAAGCCCTCGGCGGGGACGGGCAGGGCGTGGACGTAGAGCCGCTCCATCAGCTCCGTCACGGACACCCAGCGCCGTCCCAGCGCGGGGTCCATGATCTGCACCATGTTGCCCCACCGCCGCCAGATGACGATGAAGTGCAGGTTGCTGTCCGCCAGGCGCACCACCGCGAGCGCGGGCAGCGCCTTCGTCTCCGGCATGAGCACCTGGTCCAGGGGCAGGACGACCTGGACGGCGTCCATGCCCAGCTTGCCGGCCAGCTCCTCCAGCACGTCGATGGACGTCCCGTCGATGTCCGTCTGGCAGGCCTCGCGCAGACGGCCGTAGCTGACGGGGAGGTTGAAGCCGTCGAAGAGGGCCTTGAGGGCCGCCGGACCGCAGTCCATGGCGGACGTCTGGATGACTTCGGGAATGAGCAGTCGTCGTGTGCCCGCCATGACTCAGCCCCCTCCCCGCGACATCTCCAGCTCCCGGGGCGTGCGCGGCGGCAGTGGCCGTGCCCGCGCGGGCGCCTCCATGCCCCGTCCCAGCGCCCGCAGCACCAGCCGAAGGGGCGTGGCCTCCTCCACGGCGATGTCCACGGTGCCCGGCAGGCCATGCTCCAGGGGAATGCCCACCGGCATCTCGTCCACGGACAGCTCCGCGCGCACCATCCCGTCGCGGGCCTCGCTCGCCACCGCGACCACCGTGGCCTCCACCATGCCGAACTCCGTCCAGGAGAAGCCCTCCAGCTTCATCCGGGCCCGCTGTCCGGCGCGCACGCGGCCCAGGGCCGTGGCGGGGGACAGCTGCGCGACGATGCGCACGTCACCGCCCGCGACGACGGTGGCGATGCGGTCTCCGGCTCGCACCTGCGCGCCCACTCGCACCGAACTCGTCTCCCCGAGGATGCCGTCCGCGGGCGCCTTCACCACCCGGCGCTCCAGCTCGTCGCGCAGCCGCTCCACGGAGGCTCGCGCCACGTTCTCCCCGGACTCGAGCTCCGCGATTTCCCGCCGCAGCGCCGCGACGCGGATGCGCCGCTCGGTGGTCTGCATGGTGCCGTCCATCTTCACGCGCGCGAGCCCCGCGCGAGAGGCCTGCTCCACCGCCTGCGCCCGCTCCAGCTCCGTGCGCACCCGGTTCCACTCCGACTCGCTCACCAGCTGCCGCGTCCAGAGCTGCTCGGTGCTCGTCTTCTCCTCCAGTGCCCGGCGGGCCAGCGCCTCGGCCTCGGCGAGCCGGGCGCGGGCCTCGTCCACGCCCGCCGCGCCGCGCTCCTGCTGGGCCACCAGCGCGCTCTGCTCCGCGTCCAGCTCCGCGCGCGCCGCCACCAGCTGCGGCCCCACGCCCTGCAGCAGGGCCTCCGCCTCCGCGAGCAGCCGCGCCTCCTGCTCATGCGCCAGCTCGAAGAGCACCTCGCCCGCGGTCACCTGACGGTGCAGCTCCACCCGCGTCTTCACCAGCCGCCCCTCCACCGGGGCGTCGACGGCGTAGACCTCCCGGTGGACCTCCAGCCGCGCCTGCACGCTGGGCTCGTACACGGTGATGCGCGCCCGGACGAACCAGCCGCCCCACACGGCGAACAGCCCCACCGGCAACAACCAGAGCGCCGAGCGCCCTCGTCCCCGCACCAGCGCGCGCATGGTGCGCGGGAACATTCCTTCACCAACTCGCATGGATGAAGCCTACCTCATCGCCGTTGTCCGACCGACTCCCCGCATTCTCGCCCAATGGACTGACGCCGCACCGGCACCGTGGACTCGGGGGACTGGCTCCGGGGGCGCGGGATGCGGTGTCTTCACGCCGCGCATGCGCTGCCTGTCCGGCTCGGGGGCCAGGGCCGTGACCGCCCGGGCATCCCCAGTCAAGGGTTGTCCAAGCGAATCCTATTTATTGGAGCGGGCGCGCTTGTGCGTGAAAACATGTTTTAAAGGTATTGCGACGCATGGCGCGATGCGGTCTCCACGTAGATGGAACCGTGAGCAGGGCTTCGCGCGTCTCACGGCGCGGCGCGCGCCAGCATGGATGCGAGAGGCAGACCTGGTGGATTTCAGGACCCTGGGTCATTCTCGCGTTTTGGTAAATTGGGCGAAATATCCAAGTCTGCGGATTTAAAAGGGATGACGGGTTTTTCTGTTGAAGGCTTGACTCCCATTTTCCATCGATTTTTAATGATTCTACTCAGGGTGTGTATGGGCTCGCCCCTCGCCACCCGGAACTTCGCTGTCCTCCATCAGGGAGTAGACATCATGAAGATCAAGACCAAGGTTCGTGGCGGCCCCCGGAGCTGCGGCGCCAATGGCACTGACCACTGGTTGCGTACGACGCGCTGACGCAGGCCCCGTGGTCTTCACCTGGGCTGTATTTGCCCGGATGTGGCTCGGATTCGTCAGCGGGAAGCGCATCGTCCGCCGGCGATTTCCACTGCAGCGCCACGCGTCATGTATTTTCGTGTTTCGCGAAGTTTGAGATTGGTTGTAGCGCCAGAAGTTACAATGACTTTCTCCGCAATCTTTACGGCATGGCTTGACTGACCGATTACGCCCGTCTTTAATGATTCCAGTTCCGGCGCGAATCTGGTGTCTCGAAGCGAAGGCAATGGCGAGCGAGGCACGGCGTAGGTTCCAGGTGGTCTGGGAATAGCGAGACGGGCGGCAGGTTGAGGGGATGGTCGAGCCCGCGAGCGCGACGAGAATCAGGTGGCGGCGTTTAGACAGCGAGTGTCTCAACGGCTCGGATGTCAGAGGGGTGTGCTTGATTGTTCTGCTCGCTGGAAGGAGCAAGCACATGCAGATCAAGACCAAGGTTCGTGGCGGTCCCCGTGGTTGTGGTGGCGGCACGGTCGTTCTCCCGACTCGTCCCGGCACCCAGATTCCGTAGTTGTCTCTGCCTTTCCCACTCTCCAGGTTGTCTGGAGCAACGCAGTACTCTCACCAGGAGCACATCATGCAGATCAAGACCAAGGTTCGTGGCGGTCCCCGTGGTTGCGGCGGTTCCCTGCCCGTGGTGACCGGCACGGTTCGTACGCAGATCCCGTAGTCGTCGCTGGCGGTCGCCAGACGATTCCGGCTGTACCTTCCTCAAGATCTCTCACCAGGAGCACACATCA